>JACQBS010000073.1 GCA_016194325.1 Nitrospinota bacterium
AATTTAAGCCGTATTATCCGAGAAACGCTCTTTGACCGAAAAAACTTGATAGATATATTAACCTTAAAGCCTGAACGACTACTAATCTTTCATGATGAACCATTACAGGCTATGCTATTTTAATCGGACAGTAGTGATTTAAACTTAATAATCTGCGTTCATCAGCGTCCAATATTAAATTATTATTTTATGCTCCGTTTTGGCTGTCATAATTTTTTAAATGCAAAACCACTTACTTTTGCCTTGACCAATGGAATTTTAAAGCACAGCTTTGAGCTTATATCAGATACCCCCGCCAATCTATCGAACATGCTTAAGGAGGGAAGGCTTGATATTGCAGTTATTCCTTCAATTGAGTATGCAAGGATTTCAGGCCTTAAATTAATTAAGGATTTTTCAATCTCTTCCCTCGGGACCGTAAATACTGTTTTACTCTTCAGTAAGAGTGAGATTCATGATATTGAAACAGTGGCGGTGGATAACAGCTCAAGGACATCTGTAGCAATGCTAAAGATACTTCTTAAAGAAAGATTCAATGTTAGCCCGGATTTTATACCTGTAAAGCCTGTTATAAGTGAGATGATGGCTCAGGCAAATGCAGGGCTTATAATAGGTGACAATGCCCTTAAGATAAATCGGAAAAAGTTTGTGACATACGATTTAGGAGAGGAGTGGTATCTCCTGACAGGACGCCCATTTGTCCATGCCGTCCTTGCGGTAAGAGATGGAATAGATTTAGGAGATGGACTAAATATTTTAAAAAAAGCAAAAGAGATAGGACTATCATCTATTAATGAAATTTCTTTAGAAGAATCAAAGAGGCTAAAAATAAGTAAAGAGGTCTGTATAGATTATCTTACAAAGAGAATTATATATGAGTTCGGGGATAATGAAATAGACGGCTTGCGGTATTTTTATAAACTATCAAGAGAGCATGGGATAATAGATGAAGATGTCAAACTTCAATTTTACAAAGGAACAAAGACTTGAACACGAATAACACGAATGGAACTAATTACACGAATAACTACTAATAACAGAAAATATTTTTATTTTTAATTTTTATTCGTGCCATTCGTATATTCGTGAAATTCGTGTTCCAGAATTTTATAATTTTCTTGTATATTATGACTAAAAGTGAAATTCATGTTGTAACAGGTGCATTTGGTTATTCAGGAAAATATATTGCCCGCCGCCTGCTTGATGCAGGATATGAGGTAAGGACAATAACAAATTCTCCAAATCGTGCCAATCCGTTCGGTGATAGAGTAAAAGCCTATCCATTCAATTTTGACAATCATGAAAAACTCATTGAATCGTTGCAGGGTGCTTCGGTTCTTTATAATACCTACTGGGTTAGGTTCAATTATCCGGGTTTCTCCCATTCTGGAGCAGTTGTTAATACCCTTAAGCTGTTTGATGCCGCTAAGAAGGCTGGAATCAAAAGAATAGTTCACATAAGCATAACGAATCCTTCTCCCAACTCTCCGCTTGAATATTTCCGTGATAAGGCGAGATTGGAAAAGGCATTGATTGAATCAGGTTTATCATACGCTATACTCAGGACGGCTGTAATATTTGGAAAAGAGGACATCCTGATAAATAATATTGCCTTCCTTTTAAGAAAGTTCCCAATCTTCGGGGTATTCGGAGATGGAAACTATCGTTTGCAGCCAATATATGTTGATGACCTTGCTAAATTGGCAGTTGAACAGGGGCAAAAAACAGAAAATTGCATTATTGATACGATTGGTCCTGAGACATTTACCTATCGGGAATTAGTTGAGGAGATAGGGAAAATTATTGGCAAAAGAAGACCTATTATTTCAATTCCACCGGCTCTGGGTTACATTGCTGGATGGCTTTTTGGTAAAGTAGTGAGAGATATAATAATTACACGAGATGAGATTGAAGGGTTGATGGCAGGACTCCTCTGTACAAATTCACCGCCAGTCGGACAGACTAAATTGACTGATTGGGCAAGGGAGAACGCTTCTACACTCGGCATAAAGTATTCATCTGAGCTTGCCCGTAGAAAAAATAGAATGGAATCGTATGACAAACTCTAATAAAATCCTTGATAAAGTATTAAATGGTGAAAGGCTTTCAGCAGAGGATGGGGAGAGGCTGTTTGAATCAAATGATATAATCTCTCTCGGCAGGACTGCACAGGAGATAGCGAGGAGGAAGCATCCTGATGGAGTTGTTACATATATTGTTGACAGGAATATTAACTATACAAATATCTGTATCTCCAAATGTCTCTTCTGTGCATTTTACAGGGAGAAGGATTCTCCTGATGCCTATATCCTGCCAAAAGAGGAGCTTTCAAAAAAGATTGAGGAGACAATCAGACTTGGTGGTGTGCAGATACTTATACAGGGTGGGTTAAATGCAGATTTAGGAATAGATTTTTATGAGAAACTTCTGCACTTTATAAAGTCTAAGTTTAAGATACATATCCACGGTTTTTCCCCTCCGGAGATTGTCCATATATCAAAAAAGTCCCGATTATCAATTGAAGATGTTATAAGAAGGCTTAAAAATGCAGGACTCGGCTCTATCCCTGGCGGCGGTGCAGAGATTTTGGTTGATAAAATCAGGGAAAAGATAAGTCCTAACAAATGCACTACACAGGAATGGTTAAATGTAATGGAGACTGCCCATAATCTTGGGCTTAGGACAACTGCTACTATGATGTATGGACATATAGAATCACATAGAGACAGAATTGAGCATCTGATAAAAATCAGGGAGCTTCAGGATAAAACAAAAGGCTTTACAGCGTTTATCCCATGGTCTTTCCAGAGTAAGAATACAAAGCTTCAAACTCTAAACTCTGACCCTGAAACAACCCATGAAACAAGTTCAGGGCAAGGTTCAGGACAAACTCTGAAATCTTTTGGTGTTGACTATTTAAAAACCCTCTCCATCTCCCGCCTGATGCTGGATAACTTTGATAATATCCAGGCTTCATGGGTTACACAGGGTGCAAAGATTGCCCAGCTTGCATTATTCTTTGGTGCAAACGATATGGGTAGCACAATGATTGAGGAGAATGTGGTAAAGGCAGCAGGTGTTTCCTTCAGGATGTCGGAAGGTGAGATACGAAGAATAATAGAAGATGCAGGGTTTAAGCCAGCAAAGAGGAATACATTTTATCAGGCAGTGGCGTAATTCCTTTGAATTTGAACACACAGGTGCTTTTTATTTCCTATTTTTAAATCTCAAAACTCTGATTTGAGGGCTTCTGGTAGTAAATCTTTTAAATGAGGATATGCTTCAACAAGGCGAAAAATATCAGCTAAGTCTTTCTGTCGTTTGCTCTTACGTCTCTGCTCATCAGAATATGCCCATATTTTGCCCTGCAGCACATCCTCTACTACTGCAACTTTCATCTCATAACCCATTACCTCTTTTATTGAAGATCGAGATATAAAAGTTTGATAGCGTAGATTGGTTTGCAATTGGATTCGTAAATCAGATTTTGTGCTTACAAGATTCATACTATGAGAAAATCTTTCTATGTTAAAGATCTTTTGGGCTGCTTTTAGCAAAGGGTCTATGGCATCTACAAAAACAATTAAATCTAAATCCAGGCTAACTACAGGTTCAACATAGGCATTAACAGCAAGTCCTCCAATTACACAATAATCAATTTTCATCATATTTAGCAAATCAAGCATCTGCTGTAAAATGTCCTCTTGCCCTTTGCTAACAGAATTCATGAACTCTTTTTTAGTCATAATAATTCCCTCCCTGAAGTTTTATAGCCCGTCTGTAATCCTTTATTGTATTTATATTGTAAAATGGCGGTAGTCTTGTTTCTGGTATATCTGTAACCTTCTTTATCTTAATTATGTAGTGCGAGGCTTTAGCCTCGCTAAGGATGTCTTTTATCTTCAGCCTCTTTTTTTCTACCATTTCTTTAATTGTAGGTAAACACCTTTTTGAATAGACTGCATGAAGCGGATGGAGACGGTGTTTAAAGTAAGGGACAATTATGTCATAATCTTTTGATCCCCGCCCCTCCCCCTTAATAAAGGGGGATGCAGGGGGTTGTCCCTTTGCCCCTTTAATTATATGTCTTATAACCTTTTCATTTAAAAATGGCATATCACAGGCAGAAAAAAAAGCATAATCAGATTTAGAGTAATTGAGACCTGTATAAATCCCCCCAAGAGAGCCTCTGTGAGGAATTAAGTCTGTATAGATTTTAAGTTTGAGATTCTTCGCTTCACTCAGAATGACCCTTTGGGTCAGATACTGATAATCTTCAGGTGTGTTTGTGATAATCAGTATTTCTTTGAATATCTTTTTATAAACTTCAACCGTTCTGTCAATAATCCTCTTACCGCCTATTTCTAAAAATGCCTTTTTAAGCCCTATACGGCTATTCTTACCACCTGATAGAATTACACCTGTCATAATTCAGTGTTTAACCCCTAATCTCTATATTTTATATCCTTTCCATCATAAATCGGATTAAATATTACATAGGCAACTGCTGGTTCACTGCCTGTATTTACAAAATAATGAAATACACCTTTCGGAATAAAGGAAATATCATCACATTTCATTGGCAGCTCATCCTTTCCAAGATGTAAAACCCCCTTTCCACTCTTAACAACCACTGTCAAATCATGGCTCTCATGAATATGTGGTTTTTCCCTATCCCTTATCTGAATGATAAAATGACTTCCATCTTCATTTTTAAAAAGCGGTATAACTTTTATATTCTCATCTTTACCTATCGGATTTTCTTTTACAATATCCATCCACCCTTTTTTATAAATCCCCTTCTCATCTCCCTAATAAATCATCCCCTTTGAATGAATACAGGCAAAGAAGATTGGAATAAGAATTAGTAATACATAATTTTTTCTTATCATAAAACCTCCCTGATTTTTGAGAGTAATATTTCCTTACCTTCTGAAATCTCCATTCTGATTTTAAGAATCCAGATTGGAAATGAGATAGGCTCAAATTCCTTTAGTCTTACTGCATCTTTTTCTGTAGTTATGAGAATTTCAGAGCCTGTTTCTCTTGCTTTATTTATCAAGCTCTCTATATCCTTTCTCGTAAATTGATAATGGTCTTCAAATGAAACAAACCCTTTAATATCAATGCCTGCTTCTTTTACTGAGTTTTTAAAAGAATCAGGTGACGCTATGCCGCAGAAGGCAAGTCCTTTTTTACCTTTTACCTCAGCTAAAGAAATCGTCCTGTTGCTATTTATCTCAATAAATCCTTCCGTTACATATTGGCTTTTACATATAGGTATGTTTTTAAGTATTAAATAAGGCTGACTGCTGACTGCTGATTGCTGACTGCTTTTTGTAAGTATTATAATATCCGCCCTGTTTATATAAGAAGGGGGTTCTCTCAATGTCCCACGGGGCAATAAGTAGCTATTTCCAAAAGGTGAGTTTGAATCAAGTAAGAGAATGTTTAGTTTTCTGTTTAGTTGAACATGCTGATAGCTATCGTCCATCAATATAACTTCAGCACCAAATTTTTCTATTGCATGCATCCCTGTCCTGTATCTATCCGAGCCAGTGATAACTGGAATACCTTTAAGCCTTGCCGCCATCATATACGGCTCATCCCCTGATTGTAAAGGATTCATAAAAACATTATTACCATCTGATACTACATTTATCTCTCCCTCTGCCTTTCCTTTATAACCCCTGCTGAGAACAGCAACTTTCTTACCCATTCCTTTAAGGAGTTCGGCAATCATTATAACGGCAGGGGTTTTCCCTGTCCCACCGGCTGTTATATTACCTATACTTATTACGGGTACCGGAAGGCTTCTTGTCTTCAGCACACCTATTTTATAGAGGCTTAATCTACAACGATGACCGAGACTGTAAAACCATGATAGAATTAGTAATAATGAGGAGAGTATTGGGTTCCCCCCCTTCCCTTCCATGATATTTTTTACATCATTTTTGATTTTCGACTGCATAGGAAATTATAAAAATCATAAGGAGAAGGGGAGAAGAAGATGGAGAAATGGAGAGATAAATCAGAGTATCAAAGAGTCAAAGTGTCATAGTGTCAAAGTTTTTTTACTCTGACACTTTGATACTCTGATACTCTGACACTTTTAATATTTTTCTCCCTTTTCTCCCTTCTCCTTAATCTTTTTTTGTTCTGTATGAGTATTATACCCAGCTATATAAAACTATACAATAGCGGAGAGTTGCAGGAGAGGATAAAAATACTTAATGCTTTCCTTGAAGATTGCAAACTCTGTCCGAGAGATTGCAGGAAAAACAGGCTCAAAGGGGAGATTGGAATATGCAAGGCAGGGGCAGAGCTTATAGTCTCAAGTGTATTTCCCCATTTTGGTGAAGAACCTCCCCTTATAGGATACTATGGTTCAGGGACAATTTTTCTGACTCACTGCAATCTCAGATGCATCTTCTGCCAAAATTATGAAATCAGCCATGCTGGGGAGGGGAAAAAGGTAACAACCAATGAATTTGCAGATTACATGATATATCTGCAGAGGCTGGGATGTCATAATATAAATTTTGTCACACCCACTCACTATGCAGCGCAGATTATAACATCACTGCCAAAGGCAATAGAGATGGGGCTGGAACTGCCTCTTGTATGGAACTGTGGCGGTTATGAATCAATAGAGGTTATTAAGTTATTAGATGGTATTGTGGATATATATATGCCAGACTTTAAATACAGTAGTTCCACTTCTGCAAAGAAATACTCAAAGGCACCTGATTATCCTGATATAGTAAAGGAAGTATTAAAGGAGATGCACAGACAGGTAGATGTCCTTAAAATGGATAACAGGGGTATTGCATACAGGGGGCTTTTAATAAGACATCTAATAATGCCTGATGGCATAGCAGGGACAAGGGATGCAATGGAATTCATTGCAAAGGAACTGTCGCCTGATTCCTATGTTAATATTATGGACCAGTATAGGCCATGCTATAAGGCATTTGAGCATCCCGAAATCTCAAGAAAGATTACATCAGAAGAATATGAAGAGGCAGTTAGGTTTGCAAGAGAGGCTGGACTACACAGAGGTTTTTAAAAAGATTTGTTGACATAGTGAAGACAAATGGGTTATTATTTACATTAGTGATAATGGTTATCAATTTCAACTAATAATTTTATTTTTGGAGCTTTGAATGCACGAGCATCATCTTAAATCTGAAGAGGCTGTAAACGGGGCATCCACAATTGTCCTTCTCGGCAATCCAAATGTAGGAAAGAGTGTAATTTTTGGCTTACTGACAGGGAAGTATGTGGATGTATCAAATTACCCCGGCACGACTGTAGAAGTAAGTAAGGGAATTATGCCGTTTCATAAGAATGGCAAATTGGTGCTGATTGACAGTCCTGGAGTAAACAGCCTAATACCAAGGTCTGAAGATGAGAGGATAACGAGGGATATATTGCTTGATAAGAAGCATGAAGGGGTTGTTCAGGTAGTTGATACAAAGAATCTTAAGAGGGGATTGCTAATCACACTTCAGCTTGCAGAGGCTGGAATTCCTATTATTCAGGTGCTCAATATATATGACGAGGCTACTGAGAGGGGGATTGAGGTAAATAGGGGAAAGCTGGCGGGTATATTGGGCACAAGGGTAATACCCATGGTGGCAACAGAGAGGATGGGGCTGTCTGACTTAAAAAGGGATATTAATAATCTTCGTAAATCTTCCATTACAACCAATTTTAATGAGCATATAGAAAATGCAATAAAAGAGCTTTCAGCAATCCTTCCTGAGACATATATTTCAAAAAGGGGGTTAAGCCTCATGCTCCTATCAGGAGATGATACCATTATCAAAAAACTTAAAGAGATGTCGCCTGAATTAGATTTAAACAGGGTTAAGAAAATTATTGACGAGACACAGAATCATTTTAAAGACCCTTTAAGTTATGTAATACAGAGAGAGAGGCAGACTGTAATAGAAGATATATATAATAAATGTGTAAAGAGTGAGGGTGGGACAGCAGCAGTAATCAGGACAAAGATTGGCAACTACTCCATGCATCCTGTATGGGGCATTCCGATACTCCTATTCGTGCTGTATTTTATGTATAAACTCGTAGGTAAATTTGGTGCCGGAGTGGTTGTAGATTTCATGGAAAAGACCATCTTCGGTCAATACATAAATCCGTGGCTTACAATTCTTATAGACACCATTATACCAATCAAGATTGTCCACGATGCATTTGTTGGAGAATATGGAATAATCACCATGGGCGTTACTTATGCCGTATCTATAGTCCTGCCGATTGTAAGCTTCTTTTTTATATTTTTCGGCATATTGGAGGATTCGGGTTATCTGCCGAGGCTTACAGTGATGTCTAATAGGCTTTTTAAAAAGATGGGACTGAGCGGAAAGGCTGTACTGCCGATGGTTCTGGGGCTCGGCTGTGATACTATGGCTACACTTACTGTAAGAATCCTTGAGACAAGGAAGGAGAGGATTATTGCAACTCTCCTGCTTGCACTGGGAATCCCATGCTCTGCCCAATTGGGCGTTGTCATGGGGATGCTCGGCGGGATTTCAGAGAGGGCACTGTTTTTTATTGTAATCACTGTCCTTCTCCAGCTCTTAATAGTGGGTTATCTGGCATCAAAGGTTGTCCCGGGAAAATCATCCGATTTTTTTATGGAACTCCCCCCTATCAGAATTCCAAAGTTTTCAAATATCTTAAGAAAGACATATTACAGGGTAAAGTGGTTTTTAAAAGAGGCTGTGCCGCTATTTATTATAGGGACATTCAGCCTATTTATTTTGGACAGACTCGGCGCCTTAAAGATTATAGAGAAGATAGCAAACCCTGTTGTAACTGGAATTCTTGGGCTGCCCGACAAGGCTACATGGGCATTTATCGTGGGCTTCTTAAGGAGGGATTATGGTGCTGCGGGATTATTTTATCTTCAAAAAAATAATCAGCTTGATTTGATTCAGACAACTGTTGGTGTTGCAGTTATGATACTTTTTGTCCCCTGCCTCGCAAACTTTCTTGTAATAATAAAAGAGCAGGGTTTAAAGAGGGCGACGATGATTGTATCTTTTATATTCTTCTATGCAGTATTTGTAGGGTGGGTTTTGAATCTACTTCTTCACAGCATCAGAATCCTCTAACAGAAGACAGAGAACAGAGGACAGAGGACAGACAAGAATAATATCTATAATCTGGCTTCTAGCTTCTGTCCTCTGTCTTCTGACTTCTGACTTCTGCCTTAAGTATCCCTATTTCCTGTGAAAGATTTTTCATCTGATTTGCTATAGCGGATAACTTTATTGAATAGTAAAGATTGATGAGTATTAAGAATACAAGCCCAAAGAAGAAGAGGGTTGATGTCGCAAGGGAAGCACCTATAAGGGATGTAATCGCCAATAACAGGTCATACCATATAGCGAGGATAAAGAGTAAAAAACCTGTCAGAAGCCAGATTAAAGAAAACTCCTCCCTGAGTTTTCTTTTTCTGACCAGCTCTATTATGACAATAAAAATAACGATGCTTATGAGAATTGCAAATATCTGCTGTCTTAATGGCATAACTTTAAAGTATCAATGTGTCAGAGTGTCAAAGAGTCAAAGTATCAACGACTTATGCTCTGACACTCTGATACTTTGACGCTTTGACTCTATTTATGTTTTATCCCTTATCGGCTCTCTTAAAAGTGTAACAAATATTGAGAGCATCATTTTAAATAAATAATAGATTGGCTTTAATCCACTGTGCATTGATTTACCTGTGGGACTCGGATTCATATCAACAGGTATCTCCCTTATCCTGAAGCCTGCCTGATGGAGCATTATTATAACATCTGCATCAGGATAATCCACTGGATATATATCGTTAGAATAAAATCTGAGGATGCTGTCATTCATAGCCCTGTAGCCTGATGTCGGGTCGGTAAACTTCTGTCCTGTTATAAAATTTGTAATAATACTGAATATCTTCATCCCTATTTTTCTTAAAGCAGGTGCATTATAACTATTGCCGCCAAGGAATCTTGAGCCTATAACAACATCTGTATTATTCTTTTCAACCTCTTTTATAAGACTCATCAAAGAAGACGGGTTATGCTGGCCGTCTCCATCCATCTGTATTGCATATTTGTAACCATGCCTAACTGCATATTTAAAACCTGTCTGGAGTGCAGCCCCATAGCCGAGATTGAATGGAAGATTTATAACAAATGCCCCGGCATCTTTTGCAGCACTTTCAGTCCTGTCAGATGAGCCGTCATTAATAATAACAACATCCGATGTTTGAGCAACATTACGAATCCCTTTTATTACACTACCTATAGTCTTTTCTTCATTATATGCAGGGATGACTATTAAAAGGTTATTTTTCATAATTTATATTAATCCTGAGGCACAACTTTTACAAACCTCTTTTTGCCCACCTTAATTATATATTCATCACGTTTCAATTTCTTCTCTATATCTGTTACCCTCTCTCCATTTACAGTAACCGCCCCTTCTTTAATCAACCTTCTTGCCTCTGAACTGCTCTTTGAAACCCCCGATGTATGTATTATATGTGGCAGCCACAGTTCATCTCCATCCCACTTTAATTCTACAACAGGCATATCATCCGGAAGCTCCTTTTGGCTAAATACCTTTTCAAACTCCCCCTGTGCATCGAATGCCTCCGCTTCACTATGAAATCTCTGAATAATCTCCCGTGCCAATTTCTTTTTAAGTTCCATAGGATGCATTGAACCATCCTTTATTCCATTTCTTAATCCCTCAAGCTCATCAACAGTAATATCGCTCAAAAGCTCATAATATCTAATCATCAACTCATCCGATATTGACATTATCTTTCCGAACATCTCCTTTGGCGGCTCTGTAATACCAATGTAGTTGCCAAGACTCTTACTCATCTTCTGAACGCCATCTGTCCCTTCAAGGAGAGGCATTGTTATAACCACCTGCTGCCCCTGTCCGTAGTCCCTCTGAAGCTCCCTTCCTACAAGCAGATTAAATTTCTGGTCTGTCCCGCCCAGTTCTATATCAGCCTTAAGTGCAACTGAGTCATAGCCTTGAATTAGTGGATATAAGAATTCATGGATACTTATCGGGTGCTGTGATTTATACCTTTTGCTGAAATCATCCCTCTCCAGCATCCTCGCCACTGTATATTTTGCAGCAAGTTCAATAAGGGATGGAGGTGACATCTTATCCATCCACTGACTGTTGAACACAACCTTTGTCTTTTTCTCATCCAGAATTTTAAATATCTGCTTCTGATAGGTCAGGGAATTTTTCACAACCTCATCCCTTAAGAGAGGCTTTCTCACCTCCGACCTGCCGCTTGGGTCCCCGATCATTGCAGTAAAATCCCCGATTAAAAATATTACCTCATGACCCAATTCCTGAAACTGCCTCATCTTATGGATTAATACTGTATGCCCTATGTGAATATCAGGTGCGGTCGGGTCAAATCCTGCCTTGACCTTTAATGGAATACCTGTGGAGATTGATTTTTCTAACTTTTTAGTCAGTTCATCTTCTGTAAGTATCTCTACAGTCCCTCTCTTTATAATTTTAAGCTGTTCCGTGAGATTCATTTTACCAAGTCCTTTAATTCCCAGTCCTTGAAAAAGAGCTTTTTGATATTAACCGGGCTTATCATTTTAAAATCTTCTAATCTTATCCCCTTATTCAGTCGTATATATTCTATGGCAGATAGAAATAGTGCTGAAGGCACAACAAGAAATTCAAATCTTGATAAATACGAAGGCAATCCATTCTTTACACGATAGTAGCAGTATGCATATACATGGTTAATCGGAGCCCATCCGTAATGCATCATCCTGATATTTATATCTTCTTTGTGTCTCATTAACCCATGAAGCTCTGAAACAGTCTTTGATTCCGCATGCAGCCTGTATATTGATAGAAATTCAGGAGTATAGGCAATCTTAAACCTTTTTGCCATCTTCATCCACAAATCATGGTCCATTGAATAGTGCATATTTATATCTATCCCCCCTACTGAAAAAAAGGCATCTCTTTTAAAGAAGGTAGATGGCTGGCATATAGAATTATAGAATGCAAGTTTTTTATAATCAAAATCTTCAGGGGGTCTGTACTCCCCAATAATCTTACTACTCTCATCACAGAACTTCGCATTTCCATATACCATTTTCACATCCGTATGCCTATCCAAAAAATCTACTCCCTTGCTCACCGCATTATTTAAATATACATCATCGGAATTCAGCCATGCAAATATCCCGCCCTTTGCCATCCTGAAGCCTTTATTAATGGCATCAGATTGACCTTTGTCCTTTTCAGATACCCATTTAAGCCTGCCCTCGTATTTTTTTAGGATTTCAATAGTATTATCCGTAGAGCCGCCATCAATAACTCTATACTCAATATTTGGGTAGTCCTGACTCAAGACACTCTTTATAGTCTCCTCAATAAATCCACCCTGATTATATGATGGTGTTATAATTGAAACTAACGGCGAGCCTTTCACCTTACAAAACCTTCCCACCAACTACAACCAGAGACTGACCCAGCAAAATCTTCTTAACCATAGTAAGTTGATCTTTTGTCTTTTTTGCTATTCTATAAATGATGTTGCCTTGAACCCTGCCTCTGATTGAGCTTATTTTCATATATGCACTATCGTTAATATTAGATAGCCAATTTGTAACATCTTTTAATTCTCTTATATAAGGACCATAAATATGTTTCTTTAGAAAAGAATCCAAACGAACCTTATATTGTGTCAGACACGGGTCATATAACCATTGCTGGACTTCTTTAAGGTCATGAAAATGAAAAAAGACCAATTGGTCAGTATCCACTATTATTTGTCCCTTATTCTCACTGAGTTGATAATTTGCTAAATTCCATGGGGATAGTCCCGCACCTTTCTGTTTAAGCACTATAATTCTTTTGAAATGACCTTGCCAATCATCAAGGTATTTCTGGTCACTAAAGCGTCCATCTTCCAAACGGTCATAACACCATTCAATACATTTTTCCCTCCACCAGTTGAGACATTTTAAACCTACATCATCCCTCCTGAAAGAAAGAAAGCCAACATTATAAATACCGTATTTTTCAAGATGCTTAAGATATGATGGAAACCGATGCCCCACAATTAATACTGAATTATCATTTAGCTCCTTATAGATAGTTGATGGATTTGAAAAGAAAAACAGGTCTGCGTCAACATAACTAATCACATCTACTTCTGGATACTTTTTAAAAATATAAAGGGGGAGTGATGGGGTGCAGGTAAAATAATATTCAACTTTAGAACGGTTGCTTTTTGCCTTAAGAAGCTCTTCATCCTTATATTCAAAATCAGATAACAGTATCGGATGAATTTGAGGAAGTGACATCTTTTGAAGAATTTCATAGGTCAAATTATCAAAACATAAAACCCAAAGACGGAAGGGCATGGCATAACGCACCAATGACCTGTATAATGTCAATCCCTTTGCCAGATAATTGGAATCAAAATAAGTGCAGAAGTTTAACATACCTGTTTATATCCCCTTGCCTTTTTCCCACTTCATAATTGTATCAGAAACATGAATAGCCGTTTCAGGTGTTAACTCCGGGTATATTGGCAAACTGATAATTTCTTTCACTACCTTTTCTGTATTTTTCATAGAGGAAGAGCATCGCAGGCTGTTCTTATATGCAGGCTGCTGGTGAACTGGAACAGGATAATGAATCAGTGTCCCAATCCCATTTTTCCGTAAAAATTCTCTAAGGGCATCCCTATGACTGGAGCGAACTACATACTGGTGATAGACATGAGTAACACTGGAATTACACGCAGGCAATGTAAGGTTTGCAGATGAAAGTCTCTCATTATAAGCCGATGCCAATGACTGCCGTTTACTATTTTCCTCATCAAGGTAACGCAGCTTCACCCTCAGTATTGTAGCTTGTAGTTCATCGAGGCGTGAATTTAAACCCGGAATCTCGCTGATATACCTCTGACGCCAGCCATACTCACGCAGCAACCTGACCCGCTCTGCCAGTTCCGGATTATCTGTAACAACAATCCCTCCATCACCTATTGCCCCAAGATTTTTTGTAGGGTAAAAACTAAAGGCAGCAATATCTCCCAATGCCCCTGTCTTACGCCCTTTATAAATGGCGCCATGAGATTGTGCACAATCTTCAATGATCTTAAGCCCATAGCAACGGGCAATCTCTGTAATCTTCTCCATGTTTGACGGATGGCCATATAGATGGACAGGAATAATTGTCCTCGTTTTATTTGTAATTGCCCGCTCAACCTGTTTTGTATTAATTGTATATGTATCTAAATCAATATCAACCAATACCGGTTTTGCACCACAAAGTTGAATTGCCGCCACAGTTGCTACAGCAGTATGGGATACAGTTATAACCTCGTCATTTTCTCCAATACCACATGCCAGTAATGCCAGATGCAGTGCCTCTGTCCCACTCCCAACCCCAATACCAAAGCGGACACCAATATATGAAGCAAATTCATTTTCAAATGACTCTACCTCCTGCCCTAAAATATATCTACCACTCTTAAGGACACGGGCAACAGCCGTATCAATCTCATCCTTATGAGCCAGATAATTTGAGTTAGGATTATTTGGAATTATAGTCATTTGCATGTATTAGATATACTTATCAAGGTTTTTTTTGTAATAATCCAGAGTCAATTTCAATGTCTCCTTTAAAGACACCTTTGGTTTCCAGCCTATAGTAGAAGAAATCAGGTTGTAGTCGCTGTAATAGTCACCTATATCAATTTGCTTACGATCAGATGGAAATTCCTTCAGTACGTATTTGCCTCCGTTGTTGACATTAACCAAAAGTTCTGCAAGTTTCTTTAAGCTTATAGCATTCTCCCCGCCGAGATTAAATATCCCGCCGTTAGTATTATCACTAACTGCTGTCATCAAGAAGGCATCTACAGCATCATCCACATAAGTGAAATCTCGCAACTGGTCTCCATCCCAAACTTCAAAGGATTTGCCCTCCACCAGCAGCCTGACCCATATCCCAAGAAAGGTCTGACGGGCATCTCTAACTCTCATCCTTGGACCAATAGTATTGGTTAAGCGTAAGACACAGGTTTTGATACCATATACATTATTGTAAAGGAGATGATACCATTCACCTGCCAATTTATTAATTCCATTAATATCCACAGGACTTAATGCGTGTTTCTCATCCACCGGTAAATACTGCGGCTTACCGTAAATCTGTCTTGTACTGGCAAAAATGATTTTAATATCCGGATTATATTTACGGCATGCCTCAAGGATAAAAAGCTGTGCCTTAGCATTGATTTCCATATCTGTAATGGGGTCATGCATAGAATCCATGTGGCTTGTCTGTCCAGCCAGATTAAAAAGATAATCAACACCCTGAACGAGATATTTCATACTATGCTCATCACGAACATCAGAAATATTAACCTTAACCCTGTCCTCAATACCGTCAATATTAAACAGATTGCCGCCATATTCAGGAATCAGGCTATCCACTAATGTTACATCAGCACCCAGTTCCACAAGCCTCCTTGCCAGATTAGAGCCGATGAAGCCAAGACCACCTGTTATTAAAACATGACTATTAGAAAACTCCTTCATGCCCATTTACTACCTTTCTTTTTAGCGAGAACTACGCTGTCAAGATAGAGGTCATCATTCTTAGATAGAATCCTGTAAAGCAGTTCTCCCAAAATATTGAATGGTGACATCAAGATTACCGTTATAAAAAGATTCAAATATGCATTTTGTGTAACAGTCTTTTTATAAATATAACCGTTAATTAGTTGAAATATAGCTCTAACATCATTAATACTTTTCCTGTATTCTATAATATTAAATCCATTATTTTCTAATAAGTATTTCAATCCAAAAGATGAATAACGGGCGTAATCATAGGGCTGCTCATGTTCGTCCCAGATGAACGGAATACTCACAAGTAATGTGCCGCCATCTCTTAAGACCCTATTCACCTCTGAAAGAAAATCATCAGGATTAAAGACATGCTCCAATACCTGGTTTGTAATAACTGAATCAAATTCACCATTTCTGAATGGAAATACCTTTCCGTCATAAAAATAGTCTGCTTTTTTACTCTCTCTATTCACAGGTGAATCTATTTCAAGACCAATATATTCCGAGGAACTGCATAGCCTTTCATAGGGTCTTCCTCCACAACCCACATCTAAAATTCTACCACTGATAAGAGGAGACAGAGAACTAATATGCTGGTACAAGCCTTTTCTGGCAAAATAAAAGGGATTCACAAAGATTCCCAGAAAACCGGGTTGAAACTGTTCTTGAAGAAATCTCTTTTTGAAAAACAATTTTAAACCTATTGAAAATCAACTCCTTCTTTTTAAGATTGCTCCCTTGAAGGCAAAATCCCCTATCCTGCCGTCACTCGCATCAAACTTTTCAATTATCTCATAATCTTTAATAAAGGCATTAAAAAATTTATTTTCATTAAAAATCCAGCATGGGTAACTTGCTTCATAAATATGAGGCGGTACTTTTTGAACTGTTATTCGCTCTTTATTATTGGTCAGTGGTGTTCTATCAATCATGATGTATTCAAATTTATAAGATAAGATATTTTCAATAAACTTATATGGTTTATCTAAATATTGCAATACGCTCGAAAAAACTATTACATCATGAGGATAATCATGTATACATGCTTCTATACTTTCATAAAATAGTAGTTTTTCATCGGCAATAAGTTCTTTACCAGCCTTCACAAAATTTCTTTGTTCAACGACACACCACCGCACATCAATCCCTTCAAGAAATTTTCTGTTCTGAAAATAGCCGCTTCCAAGTGAACCTCCAAAATCTACAATATAAAGTCTGTCTTTATTCGAAACAACCCACATAAGACCTGATAGAAGGGGCCAGGAATAATGAATTTCGTTAAATAGAACTGAATCTCTTTCGTGAACTGCCTTTCCATACTTAACCTTGAGTATAGAATCTTTAACGCATTCTAAAATTTCTGCCTTATCATATCCTGTCGAATGTTTCTTCGCTTCTTCAAAGGTTTTATAATCACCATGCCATCCGTATTTTGGGATGAAAAGACATTGATATATATCTGTAATAATGGGTGGAGTCAACTTTCCAATAACTCTAAATACACTACGCAATTTTGTTTTCACATTTTCTATTATTTTGCCAGAGACACTTTTGCAAAGTTATAAGACTTATTATCTTTTTAAATATAAAATACATTATTTCTCTTAAAAGGGAATATACTTTTACTCCATAATCGTTTCCTCTATACCCTCTATGAATTACTTGCTTCGCACTACCTTGAAAATGCAATGTCAAAAATTTAATTTTTCTGTTTAAGTTAGTATTGTAACAATAAGGGTGATTATCTTCCCATACAATTTCTTTCTTATTATTCTTTATCTGATATTCATTCCTAAAATAATTTTCTGAACAATTAATATTATCATCATATACTGAGCCACCCATAACCTTTAATAAATTGCAAATCTTATTATCGCTTCCTTTGGCAAATAGGTATAAAAGAGTCATATCACATATTCCGCCTGGAATTTTATTTGAGATATGATAATTCCATTTATCTTCAAGAATTTTTACCTTATCTGTTGTATATATTTCAAAAATAAAGGAGCAGAAAGAATTAATTGCATCACTCGTCCAGAAAGAATTATGGGCAGAGGCACTCCACCTATAATTATCCTGATAATTGGGATAACAATACGAAACAATATAATCTTCAAACCGTTTATTCTGTTCCGAGATATCACAATATATCATCAGGTCAGAATCACACATAAAGATATTTTTAATTTTTTCCCTTTCCATAAATTCGCTTAATATAAACCACCTTTGAATGCAGAACAATTCAAATTGATAGCTATTTGTGGAATAGTGTTTATAAACTTTTTCAAACGAACTTGCCATCCGGCTATAATCATCTATGAGGACATGCCTGATAAAATTAAATCTGTCATTTGATTTATCACCAATTATATATATATCGGTATCTGGATTTGAATACCTTGCCTGCTTAAGAGAAAAATATAAATAACCACTATAGCCTTTATGGATAAAAATTATTGGAGTAGTATTATTCATAATTCACTCTTTTTGAGGGCGACCCAATCAATAGATCTGTGCTTATATTTCTCAAGAGGGGAATAACAAAGGTGTTTTAAAAATAATTCGTCTACAATTAATTTAATATGCGGGGTAGCCTGTTGTTCTTCGTCATATTCTGCAAAGTTATACATTTTACGGTAAAATTTATATTCAAAAAATGACTTTGCCATATTCCTTTTTAAAATATTCAATGTCCATTCCAAATCGTCAATCATCAATATTCCGCATGGTTTCAGCAAAAGGTGTGCCAGCATAAATGCGGGCAAATCAGTATAAAAGGTATGACTCCCATCCAGATAAATAAGGTCAAAGGATTCTTTATTTTTCAAAAGTTCAAATAATGTCCAATTGTAGTTGCCTGCTTTATTTCCCAGGAAGCGGATTTGAGTGAGATTTTCTTCAGGAAAATGATTCCTAATGACAGAAGAATGATTTTTGCAGACAAACTCAAAATCACAAGCGGTATATCTTATATGATTTTTTAAAAGCAATTGTACCCTCTCAATATTTGGATTCATCCCAATCCCTATTTCAAGAAAAGATTTATTGCCTGAATCGGACAAGACTGATTGGATAAGGTTTTCCTTTTTTTCTGATAAATCATCTGTTGTTTTTGGACTGCTGACATTTACACTTGTATTATTCTGCTTAGATAAGTATTTGACCCTAAATAAAAGCCATGACAATAATATGTGAATATTTGCAATTATCTCAAAGAGTATTAAAAGTCTTTTATGAAATTTTTTCATCTTTTGATTAAAGGCATTTCTGGATAATGTCCACCAACTCCCCAACTCGCCTATAGTAAGTATGCTCCTTCAATGTTCGTCCCTGCCCTGCCCTTGCAATAGCTTCACGCTCATTGTTATTTTTAAGATAATACTGAATAAGTTCTGCGCATTCCTCAAGATTATGATATGCAACCACTTCTCTTGATGGCTCAAACATCTCGTGCAGGTTCATCTTCCAATCGGTAATCAGTAACGTCCCTGTACCTGTTGCTTCAAAAAGGCGAATATTGTTTGCATAAGACTCTGCTACATCAATATGGTAATTCAGTGCTATCTTTGAATTATTCAAAATCTTATACATTTCAATACCCCACACCTTCCCTTTATAATGTTGTCTAATAATTGAATTTGCCGGCAGGCTGTCAACCCCCTGCCCCCAAACCTCAACATCCAGATGACCGCAGAGATACTCCAGCAAAGAAACCCTATTTTTATGATTCTTAGATAGACTCCCTACAAATGAGACAGGTATTTCTCGTCTATTATTTTCAAGTGCACTCAATATTTGTGGCTCAAAGGCAAGGCGATGCAATTCAGCCCTGATACCTTTTTGACGGAAATATTTAACAAAATTAGGCAGAGATGAGATAACAAGGTCGTAGTAACTATAATCAACACCTTCAGGCAGTGGCGATGCAACCTGCCCTACCAGCAGTCTTACAAGAGGCTTCATATTCCTCATAAAATGGCTGCTAATCTCGGACATAGCTTGGTTTATTAGTACATCAGGTTTATAATACTTAATCTGTGCCTCCAAGATATCGTAAAACCATGAGCCCACTAATCGTAAAATTGGACGAAAGGATGAATTAAAATATGAAAGTGGTGCATAGTCAGTCATTCCATATAACTGTTGTAAGGTATTTTGCCATCTCTGTATTAAAGGAGATGATTCCTTGATTTTTTTCCCGTGCTGTCTTGCCCATGCCTTCTGTATGAATTCGTTATTGGCATGAACATCCCATGCATCATGCCCCAATTTGCGGAGGTTGCTTGAATAAAAATCTGCAACTCCAAAAAGACTCTCATTGCGTCTTCGCATCTGTTCTTCATAGGATTGGCCCTCCAATCCATGATGTTTATTATAGAACCAATTCAAAAATTCAGGATAGTCGGTATTAATTATTAAAAATTTCATCTACCAATATCAAAAAATGAAATCCTGTCTTTTATTCTATGTGCAATAACACGAGTAAAATAGCTATACCATGATTCACATTTACGAACGCTCATATCAATCTTGACTTCCTCTCTCCTGCATAAATCTACAGCGTCTCTCAGCCATTTTCCTTTTAACACCGCCGTACAGAAGTATGTAATCGGCGGAGGAATTTCTCTTATTACACTTAAAAACAGCTTATCAATTTGATTTGTCCGTATGGAACCTTTAATCTCAAATTGCCATGGTGTCTCTCCATCTCGTATAAGACTTATGAGGGATTGTTTATCCCATACAGCAGATTGAAGGGATAAACGATACTCTACACCTTTACGAATTATTCCAACTTCTTTATTATCCGAACAAATTTCATGGGGACCGGGAGAGGGGAATATCCTTAAACAGGCTGCCTCTTTGTCTTTTAAGTAATAAACCAATTTATTGAGCCGCTCTGTATCCACACGTCTATAGATGAGATAGTCTTCCAATAAGATAATTACATAAGGATGTGGTATATGTTCTAACATCCTGCGAAAGCTATGAGACCAATCTATATCATCCCCAACTGTGATGGTTTTAACTCTTGAATCATTATATATACTATGATTTGACCCAAGATATATGGGATAAGGACAGTCTTGCCAGTATTTAAAGAAAAAAGAAAAGAACGGCATCCAGAGGTCTTTATACTTATCGCATGATACTACTAAAACAGCTGTATCGTTTGTCATAGGCTATTCAATTTTAAAATGCCTGTGGAAATTTGCAAAGAAGCCGACAGGTGAAAGCCAATCCTCCCAGAGTTTACGACATCTTTTTTGTAAGTTTACAAAATCATCAGGAGAAAGGGCTTCATGAAATTCAGCTACCTTTTCGGCTGTCCTATCAACCTCATTTTCATCCAACCATACACAATATTTTTTCCAATTAATCTCTGAGTGATAAGGCAGAACACAATCAGTATTAATAAAAACCGGGATACGTCCGCAGCTGAGTGTTTCATATAGCCTATATGAAAAATTTCCGCCCCCCCTTGCACAAAGGATATAGTCACTTTCCACCATATTTTGCACATATTCCTGTCTCAATTTATTCATCCTCTCAAAGTCTATTTTTCCTGATGAAGGAGATGCACCACCTAAAAATTGCTCACGGATGATAAAATTGGAATCAATCTGATGACTCACTGCTAATATTTGTAAAGCTGGTGTTCTGACATAAGAATCAACATTCTTGTAACCTATCAGTTTTTTAAGCAGTCGCCTACTGCTATGTATAACAGACCTCAATTTCTGCCGAAAGGAAAGATGCATCTCTTTAAATGGCGGCGAGTAACCACAAAATCCAACAACAGCCTTCTCCTTTTTTTCTCGTAAAGGCAGTTTTCTATTTGAATATTTTTCAACAAAATCTTCACTCCATGCAGGCATTGCAAACTCATTGGGTTTTCTACAAGAACGATACAAAGAGGTGCGAAAAATTACAATATTTTTATATGTAATCTCCTCATCTGAATCACTAAAGAAGAAGATAACTGTCAGTTTTCCTGCACGAGTTGCTTTTTCTATAAACTCTTCCGCTTTTTTTAAAGCATCTCTATTCCCTATAACATGCTCCCATGCCCCTGGAAAAACTGCCACATCCGCTTCCACCAGAGGCGCCATTTTAAAAAAACTACTTCCTATCTCAGTATACCTGTCAAACCTGCCGCTGGATGGATCTCTTGGGTCTTCTGGATTCTTCCCCCAGAAAGGGTAGAGCATGGCAATATGTCCCTTGCCGGTTGGGAGATATGATTTATCTGAAAATATTTTGAGCACCCTCATATAAAACCAATGAGTGATGAGCAATGAGTTTTTACTTGTTGATTGTTGCTCATTATATCTGGGACAAGAGTTTCATTGTCTTTTCATATACCTCATCCACACTGATTGCAGTCATACAATTATTCTTGAGGTCGCATTTATTTTTATAGCATGGTGCACAACCTATTGTTGAAATCACCTTATCTCCCCTTCCATAAAGCTCAATTTCCTGATGGCATGTCGGACCAAATATTGCCAGGACATGTTTCTTAAGTCCAATGCCGATATGCATAGTCAATGTATCGCCTGAAATTATCATGTTACACCTCTCAACAATTGCTACAAACTGCGATAAGGTATTTTCACACCCTGAATCATATATCCTGTCCTTCACCTTTTCTTTTATAACTTTATTTGTCATAGATTCACTTTTGCCGCCAAGAAGCAAAATCTTTGTATCAGGATTTTTATGATTGTTTATTCTGTCAATCAATTCTATATAACCATCTATTGTCCATGACTTATTCGCAAAAACCAAACCAGCTCCAGGACCTATCCCAATTATTCTATTAGAATCTTTTATATCTATCTTATCAAATAAACTTTTTGCATATTCATTGCCTGAGGGTGAGACATTCAATATATACTCCTCTTTATTATATTTTATCCTTGTGGCTCCAAATATTATCTCCTGATAGCTCTTTTTATTCTTTCTGAATTTGAGATCATCATCTATACCAAGCCTGAAGGCATAACTACTCTCATTATTTAATGGAAATACAGTCCCATACTGACTGAGTCCGAAACCCTGTTTTTTTTTAGCATCTATCCTCATCGCCAGGGCGGTTGCTCCAATCTCTTTATCAAGACAAATCATGAGGTCAAATTTCTCTTCCTCCAATCTTAAAACAGACTCGTGAGAGAATGAAAAAAGACGGTCAATGTAGGGATTAAATTGAAGTAGCTCCAATGATATGTTATCTGTTACCCATGTAATGTGACTCTCTCTGTAATTGTTTTTAAGAGGCAAGAGTAAAGTTGTTGTCCTTAACACATCCCCCATCGCCCCTAACTTGATTATCAGAATCCTGAAACCCATCGGTGAGTAATACTTACAGGATTTACAGAGAACTTTAAATTTGCAAGGCTTTTCACCATTAAAGAATCTGCAGTCTAATTTAAATTCTAAGTCTTTGAAATTTGATTTGTTTTTTTTCATAATAAATCCATACAGGTGAATGGTCAGGCAGTTTGTTCGCTGTTATTCCCTTGACCGCTTTACCCCTCTCGCATAACCTCTCTATCTTCCTCGATGCCTCTCTCCCATACAATAGGCATATAGTAATATAGACACCACCATTGAGGGCTAATACAAGGATTATATTTCACAATTCATTTAGTTTGTCCTATCTTTCTCAATATTAACTTCATTAAGTCGCGATTGGAATTGATACGCATATAGGCATGAAAAGAGCAATAGTCATAATATAGGGACAGCAGAAAAAGATTTAATTTTGATGGATGTATTGGCACATTTCTCCATGTGAGGTTTCGTATTGCAAATTCATTTTTATGTCTCGCCTTAATATAATGGCCATAAGTCTCAAATTCTGAAAAGGCATTTGGGCTATGAGCTGCAATCTGTATGATAGGATACCACCATTCATTATTATCAGATTTGAAGCTCGTAATCATCTCTTTGACAATAGCCCTGCTAAATACCATATGATGTGTAATGAATGAGAACTCTCTGTGGGGATGAAATCCTAACAGGTTATAAAAAGATTCAAAGTATTCTGGAGTATACTCAGGAGAGGTTGCATAGATAGGCTTTCCGTCTCTAAAAAATGCCACCTTTCTCAAAAATACTGTATCTGCATCAACAACCAAGTAATATTCGCCTTTTACAAAATCTGCCATTCCAAGCTTGATGACCTGTTGAAAATAGTGTCCACCCCAGTGGCCACCACCAAATGAGCTAACTGTTAAACCATGCACTACTGCATCTTCATCAATAAAAATAAGTCCAAGAGCTTCCAGTCGTTGCTTCTCAGTCTTCCTGCTAATTATATAAATTGAACCTGCTTGAATATTCCTACGAATCCCCCAGATACACCATGGTAATGTTGCCCAGTCTTTAGGATGAAAGGTAATTACAACTTCAATTTCTCGTCTCATTCAAATCCCTTACAGATAATGCTTCTTTTCTCTAAATACCAGAGAATAAGCAATCGCAAACGACGGAATAATGGCTTTGGACTATATAGCACAATATTATAAAATATCCATCTAATTCTATAAAACAAACTCCACCACCACAGTTGTTGTTGAATAGGACGGTTATCTTTCACAATTACACCATGTGAGCGTAAGATTTGTGCCTCTATTTGTAACCTTGATTCAGGTGAATATTTCGCCAATTTTTGATTAGGCTGCATCCTGTAACAGCCGCCATATCCCTTATACAGTACAGAATGTCTCACTAACTTGCCTACCCTAATGAACCACTCCCAGTCAAAGCTAACCTGTATATCTTCCCTCAATAGTCCAACACTCTCAACAACTTGACGGCTAAGAAACGCTGCCTGACTGGATAAGTTCCATCCAAAATAGATTAATTCATTAACAGAAAAAGGAGGGAATTTAAATTCAAATGTAATTCGGTCATTTTCATCAATTGCATATACATTTCCAACAAATAGCTGCAATTTAGGATACTTTTGAAAACTCTCTGCTACAGTATAGAAGAAATCCGGCAGATAAATATCGTCAGAGTTCTGCCACCCGATGATATCGCCGGATATCTTTTTAAACCCTTTATTAATAGCATTAGGCTGTCCACTGTCTGGCTCACTTACCCAGTATGAGATATATGGTTCATACTTTTTTATTATCTCAACAGTTCCATCATTAGAGCCACCATCCATTATGATAACCTCAGTATTTGGATAATTTTGATTCAGTACAGAGAGGATTGTCCTTTCAAGATATTGAACCTGATTATAGGAGGGTATTACTACAGATATTTTTGGATAGGAAGAATCCTTTAAAGATAGGATATTAGGGTCGTATAAGGGACGGGATACAAATGCCTTTACATCCTCAGATGTGAATACTCCATTATTTGGCATTTTGTAATACTGTATGACCTGATTTCAAAATAAATAAACCTAATGCATAGAATGATTCAGAGGGCTTAACATCAATCGCCTCATCTTCACTGACCTGAGTCCATATATTGATCCCTGCCCTTTTAGACCAGAATTCCTTCTTGATGACATAAAAACCCTGTAGCAATAAATTAAGCCTCTGAGTTCCATAAACCCTGTGCAAAGGCGGGAAGACAGAGTCTTTACCTACAGGCACAACGAGAATCATTATGCCTTCAGGTGACTTTAAAATATGCCTCATCCTCTCCATAACAATAAGGTCACCATCCTGAGCATCTGTACTACCATAGCGACCAGCAAGTCCTACATGCTCAATGGAGGAACAATTGATAATGACATCAAATTGCATTTTTCCAAAGTCAAAGTTCAACATATCGCCCTTTTGAATATTTAAATTATCAATCCTATAAGGCAATTGCACTTGTTGTTGGTCTAAACCAATTACATCGCCACCCTTCACAGCAGCAATCAAGCTGAGAGAGGCATCTCCACATCCAAAATCAAGCACCTTACCCGGATTATTCGGTATATTGGCTACCACCCATGCCCACTCAATAGCACGGTCACCTCTCAAATCAAGAGTTGAGGCATCCTTGCCAAACTCTGATAACCCAATGAGAAGATGCCCAAGTTTCATAGTTATGTATCTTAAAAACATATAATCTCCCAAAATCTCTTTATTTTTATTGACCTATAATAATAGGGTGAATCCTGCTTACATTGACAAAGCACATCGCTCACCATTTAACTTGCTCGATCCATTCATAAAGCCATTTGTCGCATTATGATGAAAAATATCTTCCACTGCCCTCTGCACCTGTTCTATTGTAATATCAAAAATACAGCGAGGATGGTCAAAAATGCAGCTATTACACCTGTCAAGATGCTGCGATTGAAAACATGGGCTACATGGTAATGCCTGCCATAGAATCGTTTGTCTATCCCCCCATGGTCCAAAGCGATGATGACAACTTGAACCAAAGATAGCCACCACTGGAATGCCAACTGCTGATGCAACATGCATTGGACCAGAATCATTGCCAACATAAAGACGACACCTTTTCAGTAAGGCAGCCATTTGACGAAGCGTGATATTACCAACAGCATTAATCACTGAAGATCCGAGTTCTTGCTCTATTTCAGAGCCTAACGATTCCTCTCCTGAACTTCCGACGATGAGAATACGACTATTATATTTTATCATAAGCCGACGTCCCAACTCGATGAAATTACTTGCCGGCCATTGTTTTAGTGATGAATTACCTCCAGAAGCACCAAATCCGATAACCAATTCTCCAGCCTTGACACCACATCTCCTCAACATGCTATCGGCAAAGGCTTTATCCTCCTCTCCCAGCCACACCTCCAATCGATCATTTTGAACATCTCCACCCAGAAAACGAATCAAATCCATGTTATGCTCCACCTCGTGCTTCACGGTTTTGTCATCAATCACATGGGTAAAGAGGTAATCGTATCCACTGTTGAGTTTCTTCTTACGCTCAATAACATTTTCTGAATAGCCCACACGCCATGATGCACCACTGAAATATACGATAAATGTCCCGTGGTAGTGATCCACATCCCACCGTGGTAAAATAGCTATATCAAAACGATGCTTCCATAAATGTCGCCATGCCAGTCGCAAAGCACGGCAGTGTCTCCGCAACTGCCAAAGGCACCCCTGCGTATTAAAATCGTAGGTCAACACCTCATTTACATAGGGACAGAGTTCTACCAGATTATATACATCAGGTTTAACAATTAGTGTAATCCATGCATCTGTAAGATTGTGCCGTAATTGACGGAGAAAAGGGGTGGTCAATGCTATATCACCAATACCATCCAGCCGTACGACAAGTGCATGCTTTACCTGCGACATATCAATCTTCCCTCTCTTGCGGTGTAAGCCCATAAGATAGAAGAACGGCTCGCCAAGGATAACAGTCATCTTTGGTGATACCAGCAAATCTAATGTATACTGTACAGCAGACTTAATTAATTGTGCTAATGCAATCTTCATTATTATTCAAAGGCAGATATGCATCAAATCACTTTTTAAAACCACTTTTATCAATACCATTTCTTCTAATAGGTAGAAATAATATATTTCATGTCATCAGAGGTTCTGCTTTTCATCTTCCTTTTTATATAGCTGAAAATCCCAAACCCATAAAGTCTATCTAAATGCTTAAAATATAGCTTATTTATTTTCTTTTCAGTAAGCATATGCATACTACCGTTAGAATAATAACTTAACCCCTTCCTTTTGGCAATTAACTCAAAAGTTCGTGAAGAATAAAACGATACATGCTGTCCATGTTCTAATCCGTAATACCACCAATCATCCGGTTTAGGTATAGGATTTGGTAAAAGGTATGTTGAAAAAAGTATGTTTTTGGAAATATTGAGCATTTTTTCTATCTCCTTTATAGGATTAATAAAATGCTCAAATCCTTCAAAACAAGTAATGAGTTTTATATTGCCAGTATTTTCAGAATACTCAAATCCTCTTGCAAATAAGTTTTGAGTATATTCATCGCTCCAGTAGAAATCAAAACCTATATCTCGCATCAATCTCGTTAATATGCCATAACCTCCGGCAAAATCGAGGTATTTGGAGCTTTGATTAAATAAAAAATATAAAATTATAGCCGTTATTTTTGAAAAATAGATATTCCTCTCTATTATCCCTGTATCAGACATATTTATTGATGATTGATATGATTCACTTAACCAATAAGGCTCTTCCGTCTGCAGAAACCCACACTCTTTACAGTAGAAATATTCAATATCATATTTATTTAGTATCCTTGAGGAGAAGATTTTTTGTGACGTGGCATTGCATACCTTGCAAATCATTTAAAACCCTTTAACCTCTTATATGCCCTTGCCAGCACTGGCAGAGGCTTAGAGGTAAATTGATCCTTTTCGGTAATTCCATCTGCAACCGAATCACGGATAATATAAGGAGAGTGTAAGATGGGGAAAGTGGCAGGTTCAGTCTTCATATTGGCAAATTTGCTCTCACCTGTCGTACGGGTAGCATCAGATCCGTAACCAATATTTGAAACCAGATTTGTATTGCTTATAATTGACAGACAACCCTGAACCCATGCAGCAAAGACCAATTGATAGTCCCATGTATCTACTCTACCCTGATATACATCTTCAAAAGCTCTCATCCAGAAGTCAACCGATTCTTTATTACCGCCAAGCAGGTCATTAAGCCAGCCCCCATCCCTGATCTCTGTCCATAACTTCATATCAACATCATAGTGCTTCCAGAATCTCCGCCACGATGCCCAGCCCCATATATGATGGTAACGTGAAAAGTAATAGCTGTATGAGGTTCTCCTTCTTCCAAACTGAAAATTATCTCCGCTTATTATAGATATACGCTCATCATCCCTATACCTTTCAAGCAGTTCCTCGCAGAATCTAAAAAAAGTCGGGTGGGGCAATGTATCGTCTTCTAAAATAATTCCTTCTTCCACATTTTCAAAAAACCATTCTATCCCGCTGCTAACTGCCGCTTTACACCCCAGATTTTTATCCCTAAAATTTGTAAATACCTGGCAGTCCCAATCAACTTGTTTAATTATATCTCTCACAGCCTGGCATTTCTCATGCTCGCCCTGTTTGTTTTCCCGTGGACCATCAGAACTTATAAAAAGTTTTTTAGGCATTGCCTTTCGTATTTCGGCAAACACCCTTTGGGTAGTGACTGGACGATTAAATATGAGGAAAAGAATAGGCGTATTAATACTCATTATAATTGGCTTAATTTACATTAAATCACCGTATCAATTCTTCTCAATCCGATGTATATCAGGGTCGCTCTTTGTAATTGCCCTTGACAGTGCATTAATCCACCTTGAATCTTTCCTTACATAAAATGTATGGTTTATGAAAGGTTCAATTAAAAAGACATCACCTGCCGTAACATCCCTCTCTGCAATATCACCAAGCAATTTCCCATCCCGAACCTCTTGAGTAACTACTGTGATTTCTCCATCCAATATTATAAAAAGCTCTACTATTTGTTTATGATAATGGTTTCCACGCACCGAGCCAGAGGATGATGTTATTATATTCATCTCCCTCCATTCCCCATGGTTTATAATACCCTCTAATGAACCTCTATCGTCCTTTTGCTTAAAATATCTTTCAATAATTTTAATCATTCATGAGTTCTGTCTTGATATACTCTTCAAAGCTTTTTTGTTGATTGCCCTTTACAAAATCAGATTGCATTAAAGATAAGTCTTTCTGGAAGATTGACCTTGAATAATCTATATCCTCCGGAATTATATATGCCCTGCTGCCTGTTAAATATCCGGATAAAAACATTACAAAATCGTATCTGCTAAGCCTCATTTCACCCACAATGTGTATAATTTTTGAATTACAGTTTTTATAATCTATAAGCAGTTTTAACATCATATCGTTTAATAATCCGATAGGTGTCGGTGAGAAATAGGTATTCTTAAATACCCTGACTTCCTGTTTATTCCTCAGTTCTTCTAAAATCCAATCAAAAAATAAGCCTCCCCTTCCCATAACCGCCGCTGAACGTACTATCTTGAAATCAACCCCTGAATTCCTTATCAAATTTTCTGCCAAAAGCTTCGTCCTGCCATAATTTGTTTTAGGCTCTGGAGTATCCGTATCTCTGTAATATCCCCTCTCTCCATCAAAAACATAATCAGTCGAAAAAAAAATAAATTTAGTTGCCAATTGATTTTTTTCAATAACCTGAGAAATTATCTCAACAGGTTTTGTATTTATACTATATGCATACTGATAATCTTTTTCACATAATTGAATATCTTTTGTCCCGGCAGTTAAAATGAGATAGTCGGGTTTATACATCAAGATATATTTCTCAACCTCCTTATAATTTCTTATGTCAAGTTTATATAACAAATTATTGCTATTTCTTGAAAAGTATGTGCCGATAACTTCGTATTTTGCACTAATTCTTCCAGTTAAATAACTATGCAAAGACCTCCCTAAGAAACCAGATGCACCAACTATTGAAATTACCTGCTTCCGGGGTGTCATCATTTATTCATCGTTTTCATAATTGTATCCTGACCACCATCATAGTGGCTATAATCTGCTAAAAATTCCTCCCCCATTTCCTCGGCAATATCATTATACAATTGAGTGCCTGGAAACGGGGCACATGAAGCCAATTGATAACTGCGATAGACATTATGACCACTATATCCAAGCCCTTCTAATATTTTCATATCACATTGGTGTATATCTTCACTCTGTCCCGGAAGATCCTTCATCATTGTTACATGAATCATGAGGTCAGGATATTTTTCTGAGAGATATTTTAATGTATTTTTAAAATCAACCCTTTCAATTCCTTTATTTACCTTTTTTAAGACATTAACATTAAATGTCTCTATGCCAAATCTCATACCGACACATCCGCAATCTATCATCTTGTCGTAGAGCCAATCAGGAGAGCAGTCTAACCTCCCCATCATGGTCCACGGCAAACCAATAACGGCTAATTCTTTACACAGTTTACTGATACGTTGGGTCCCGAGATTAAATGTATCATCGTCAAAAAAAATACTTTTAAATCCATATTTTTCAACAGATTCTCTTATTTCCTGTGCAACTTTCTCAGGTTTTCGCAACGAGACATTTCCCTGATACATGGTCTGTGGCCACATACAGAATGAGCATTTAAAGGGGCAGCCTTTACTGCCATAGATTTGAAGCTGGGGGCGAGCCGTCGGCATTGTCGGATCATAATAATTAACCGACGAATTATAATCTCTAAAGGGAAATGGGATTGAATCAATGTCAGTAACAACCTCTGATTCATATACGCCGGGTTTTATTGTCTCTACCATCTTTAAAGCACTTTTTATATATTCTCCTTTCAATAGAAAAGTTATATAAGGATGCTCTCTTTTTACATCTTCAGCCTTTATAGTAAGATGAGGACCTGCAAGGGCAACCTTGGCAAATTGTGATATCCTCTTTGCCATCCATAAATCAATATCAATCGTAGGGGTTGAACACTCAACAACAACTATGTCAGCCCTTTCTTTTTCCACCTTTCCAATAAAACTATCATAGGAATACTGTTCCTCTGCAACTGCATCAATGATATTTACATCATATCCGTTTTCCTTTAAATAGCCTGCAGCATATCCCATAATAAAAGGGTAATGTAATGCATCAAAGGGAGTATCCTGTGTCCATGGCCATCTTGACCCTGCCCTTACTCCATATCGCATTCCCTTCCCAACACCAATAATATCCAGCAGGTTATATAAAATATGACCTTTATACCTTAATTTTATCCTTAAAAGGAAGGATTTCAATCTTTGGTCATTCTCAGGACTTGTATTTTGATACCTGATTACAGGCGGATTGACAAATAGAATCTTCATATAATCTTCGTTAAATAATCAAATAATTCTGCAGTTCTTGATTTAACCGAAGCATGTTTTATTGCATATTCATACCCTCGTTGGGAAATCTTCTCTCTCTCATTTTCATCTGACAGATAATATTCTATCTTTTCAGATAAATCTTCCCTCCCCTCTGTAAATATCATATAACCTTTCATAGCTTCTTCTGCAACTCTAACCTTGTCCGAAATTAAAAAACCTCTGCAGGCTAAAACCTCAAAGGTCCTGAGGGTAATTACATCCCAATCAACGCAATCCTGTGCTGTAAAATTCAAATTAATCTTTGCACTGCTGTATAATATTGGAACTTTATCCTGCGGAATCTTTCCACGCGATAATCTTGCGAGCACTCTTTGATAATTTGGAATTTCATCCCTTTCCCAGAATTTTATTTTCTGAAAAAAACTTCTCTCGGGAAGACTCCAGTTTCCAAAAAGACCAAAATTGAACTGTTCAGCAGGCAACAGATATCTTTCTGTCCTTTCTCTTCCCTTTATATTACTTCCAACATACGCCACATCAAAACAATACCCTTTCTCCTTTTCTCTGGGATAAAATACATCTGTATCAACTCCAAATGGCAAAAATATGCCAGCATAACCATCCTTAATATGAATATCTAAAAGTTTCTTTGAGACAAAGGCATAGCCATCATAATCTCTATTCCGAAGGTCTTTAAGGACAATATCTGAGCCTTTACCATAGGCATTCTGCATATATAAAACATGCCTATCCGCCCATTCTTGATTAGGCTCCGTGTCATTTAAATATATCATTACATCCAGACGACCTTTGGGCTGATAATTGGGTGCATAAAGTTCTGCAATCTCTACATCTTCAATTTTTGATAGTGCTCTGGAAATTGATTCACCGTAAAGTTCATCACCAAGGACATTCCATGCTTTTGAATTAAACATCCCTTTAGGCCATTTTATATAAAACCCAATTTTCATCAGATTACCAGATTGATTAATTTGCTTTTTTTATATCCCAATCCAGATAAGGTAAGAGGTAAGCCTGTTTATGTGCACGAATCTTCGGATTGCCTGTTTCAATTAATTCAAAACTTAGGGCTTCAATATTATCAAAAATAGATTGAAATATAATGCCGCTGTGCAGCCTTAAAAAAAATTTTCCCGAACTGAGCCAATTCCCCGGAATATCAACCGTCGCCCTATACTCTCCGGGAGAGCGTCTTCCTAAAAAATCTGGATTTTTATCAATATCCTCAGTGCTTAAAATTGATGCACCATCAGATGCATGAATTATTGCCGATACAACCGCACCAGAGACAGGTTCACGGACTATATAATCAATATTGATTTTTAAATCATCTTTTACATCAAAATATCCACTTTTAGAAATTATTTCAGCATGAGTTATCTGAATTGGATTGTTATTAAGAGATTGGGTTTCCCATTTCGTAATTTTTTTATACCCCTCATCCAAATAAGACGAGATAATATCTCTGGTTGGTCCGTTTTCGCACAGGAAACCATTATGCAGCCACAAACAAAGCCTTGTAAGGTGTGAAATAGCCCCCATATTATGACTTACAAATAATACCGTCCGTCCTTCTTTTGCTACAGCCCCCATTTTTTCCAGACATTTTTTTTGAAATGCTACATCCCCTACTGCCAGCACTTCATCTATCAAGAGAACCTCTGGCTCAAGGTGTGCGGCAACGGCAAAGGCAAGGCGGACATACATACCGCTTGAGTAATGTTTCACCGGTGTATCAATAAATTTTTCTACCTCTGCAAAGGCTACAATTTCATCAAATTTACGATTAATCTCAGCCTTACTCATTCCCAATATGGCACCATTTAAATAGATATTCTCGCGACCTGTAAGTTCTGGATGAAAACCTGTGCCTACCTCAAGGAGCGACCCTACACGACCATAGATTTTGGCATAACCTTCTGTAGGCTCTGTGATACGACAGAGGATTTTTAGTAATGTGCTTTTACCAGCCCCATTGCGGCCAATAATACCAATGACCTCACCCTTTTTGACTTCAAAGGAGATATCTTTTAGTGCCCAGAAGTAGTTATTTGCGGATTGCGGATTGCGAATTGCAGATTGCAAATTTCTAAACCAACGAAATGGGGCAGATATGGCATCACTCAGCACATCTCGTAAAGCTTTATATGACTCGCGATTACCAATACGGTAGAGTTTTGACAGGTTCTCTGCGCGGATAGCAATATCACTCATCTTTTAAACCACATCCGCAAATGTCCTCTCCATTCGCTGAAAATAATATAATCCGCCAATTAATAATATTATCACAACGAATACAGAGACAGTGAGTAAGGCACCTGGGCCATCTGCCTTGCCAAGCAGTGCCCAGCGAAATCCCTCCACTACTCCAGCCATTGGGTTTAACCCATATAGAGCACGCCATGACTCAGGCACCAGACTGCTCGGATATGCCACTGGAGTGGCAAAAAGCCAGAACTGAGTCAGGAATGGAATTGTGTAACGGACATCACGATACTCTACATTCAGTGCTGAGAGCCATAATCCCACACTTAATGCTGTGGCAACAGCCAAAATCAAAAATAGTGGTATGGTAAAAATAGCGAAGGTAGGCATAATCCCATAATAGAGCATCATACCTATCAGCACAAGAAAGGCAATACAAAAATCTACCAAACCGGCTAAAACCGGGGCAACAGGAATAACAAGTCGCGGAAAATAGACTTTAGTAATTAGTCCCTGATTGGCAACCAGACTATTTGAAGATTCGTTTAATGCATGGGCAAAGAGCTGCCATGGAAGAAGGGCACAATAGGTGAAAATTGGATAAGGTATGCCATCAGATGGTATCTTTGCGAGTTGACCAAAAAATATGCTGAACACTACCATGGCAAAAAAGGGCTGGATGATTGCCCATGCTGCACCAATCACCGTTTGTTTATAACGAACCTTTATATCACGCCATGTTAGAAAATAGAGAAGCTCACGATATTTCCACAACTCAGCAAGCTTTAACGATACCCAACCGCGAGATGGACGAATGAGGGTAACTATTATACCCTTTTCCTGTTCACCCATCCTATCCCCTTCAAAATTTATAGCTTGAGAATTACTGTTCACAACTCTTTATATACCACTCAATAGTTCGTCTTAATCCTTCTTCAAAGGATGTCTTTGCACGAAATCCAAAAAGCCGCTCTGCCCTTTCTGTATTGAGGCATCGCCTCGGTTGACCATCAGGCTTACTGCTATCCAAGACAATTTTACCCTTAAAGCCGGTCAGTCTGGCAATCAGATGAACAAGGTCATGGATGCTGATTTCCATTCCCGACCCTAAATTCACAGGTTCGCTTCCATTATACCGCTCCGCAGCCAGCAGAATACCCTCTGCCGCATCTTCAACATATAAAAACTCACGTGTTGGTTTTCCTGTGCCCCATACAACAATATGGTCATCATTCCGTTTAGCCGCTTCAATACACTTGCGGATAAGGGCAGGTATAACATGAGAGCTTTCAAGGTCAAAATTGTCCCTCTGACCATAGAGATTAACAGGTAAAAGATAAATGGCATTAAAACCATACTGCTGCCTGTATGTCTGTGCCTGAATAAGAAGCATCTTCTTTGCCAGACCATAAGGGGCATTAGTCTCTTCGGGATAGCCATTCCAGAGTTCTTCTTCCTTAAAAGGCACAGGAGTGAATTTAGGATATGCACAGACTGTCCCGATAGCAACGAACTTATTTATACCTGCACGCCAGGACTCATGCATAAGCTGTACACCCATCATAAGATTATCGTAGAAGAATTCAGCAGGATGGGCACGGTTGGCACCAATACCGCCCACACGGGCTGCCAGATGGATAATCATGTTTGGCTTTGTATCTTTAAGAAGACTCTGAATTGCATCCATCTGTCTGAGGTCATACTCCTCGCTGTGGGGAACAAAGATATCCCGACAACCTTTCTCCCCAAGTTTCTCAACTACAAATGAACCGAGGAATCCGCTTCCACCTGTAACAAGAACACTCTTATCTTTCCAAAAATCCATATTTACTTATACAAAAAATTTATAAAAATCAGGTTTTTGTTCTTAAAAGACAGGCTATCGCCCTCTCGGTTACAGCCGTTCATTCTGCCATTTGGCAATTCATTAACATTTACAATATTTTTCATTATGTCATAGATATTCATAATAAATCAAGCCTCCTATGGGTGACGCAATTAATGGAATATTAGATTTACAAGGAAGGATTACTTCACTTTGATTTTCAGGTCTTTAATCTTTTTCCTGAGAGTGTTTCGGTTAAGGCCTAATATCTCCGATGCCTTTACCTGATTCCCTTTAGTCTCATCAAGAACCATTCTTATTAGAGGCTCTTCAGCAAGATTAATTATCGTATCATACAGGTTGCCGTTATTCAGGTGCTTCATTTTGGATAGATGTTTCTGAAGTTTGCTTTTGAGGACATCTTCAAATGTGCAGCTACACCCCTCTTTATCTTTTGCTCCATGAATCTCTTTCATAAAAATGCCCTGCCCGACATTGGTGCTAAATTTGAAACGATTCTACCTCATAAGGTAAAAGGGGTATAAATTTACTAAATCAATTTTTGGTTTAACCGAGGAATGTATAATATTATCAAAATTAATAACCTTGTCAAGAACAAAAATATTTAGTTTTGTAAAGAACCCTGTGCCAAGAGCACAGGGCGTTTAAGTCAAATTCCAAACAGCTTCAATTGCTCAATATCTTTTTCCCTTCCTTGTTTCCTTATATATTGTTCAATTACGTCTTTATTCCCTCTCCCGCTGATTG
>JACQBS010000059.1 GCA_016194325.1 Nitrospinota bacterium
AAATCTTTTTCTTTTCCAATTGATGGTCATATTATTAATCCTTTGGTTATCTATAAAAAGAGAAAAACTTAATTTAAGTATACGATGTTATTAGATTTCTGAGCATTAAGAATTAGTATACGATGTTATTAGTGCAACCAGTTGTTGGTTCTTTATCTCAGTTTTCTCTGTGTCCTCTGTGGCAAAAAGTTTTTATGTATAACGGTTCTAAAATAATTGCTGGTTTGATTGTATTTGCTGCTCTTGCCACATTCCCTTTCCTTTATAACATAGGAAAGGTAAACGCAAGACCAGACCCTAAAATAGATACACCAATAATACAGCAATTGGAAAAAAAAGAGTGCATTGAGCCTGAAGGTTTTATGAAGGCTAACCACATGCAATTGTTGAACAAGTGGAGGGATATGGCTGTCAGGGATGGAGAGAGGGTTTATGTAAACAGCAAGGGCGAAAAATATGAGATAAGCCTTCAGAATACTTGTCTTAAGTGTCATTCTAATAAGAAGGAATTCTGTGATAAATGCCATAATTACATGGCAGTAAAGACTTATTGCTGGGATTGCCATTTAACACATGAGGAGAAACAAAAGACTTGAACACGAATAACACGAATGGACAAATTACACGAATAAAAATCAAAGATTAAAGATAAAAAATTAAAATGACAGAGCAAAATTAAAAATGCATCGGCAAAGGATAATTATTTTTGCATTTTGATTTGTATTTTTACATTTTTATTTTTGATTTTTAATTTTCTTCATTCGTGCCATTCGTATATTTGTGAAATTCGTGTTTAATGTATTAGAGAATATGGAAACAAATAGGAGGCAGTTCTTAAAGATACTTGGATTTTCTACCCTTTCAGGGCTTGGAAGTATTCCTGCTATCTGGGCATTAACTCCGAACTCCGAACTCGGAACTCCAAACTCAGGAAAGAGGTGGGCAATGGTTGTTGATATGAAAAAATTTAAAACAGAAGAGGACTATAAAAAGTGTATTGACGCCTGTCATAGTGTCCACAATGTCCCTGATTTTGGTAATTCAAAGGATGAAGTTAAATGGATATGGAAAATGCCTTATAAGAATACATTTCCTGAACAGGAAGATGATTATATTAGTGGAGAAATGAAGCAAATATCTTTTATGGTTCTATGTAATCACTGTAAAAATCCTCCCTGTGTAAGGGTTTGTCCTACAAAGGCTACATTTAAGAGAGCAGATGGGATTGTTCAAATGGATTATCACAGGTGTATTGGGTGCAGGTTCTGTATGGCTGCATGTCCTTACGGCTCAAGGAGCTTTAACTTTAGGGACCCGAGACCTTTCATTAAAGAGAAAAATACTGAGTACCCGACAAGGGCTAAAGGGGTTGTAGAGAAATGTAATTTTTGTGAGGAGAGGCTTGCAAAGGGGCTCATGCCAGCATGTGTGGAGGCATGCAAAGATAATAAGGCTCTTATTTTTGGAGACATCAATGACCCTAATTCAGAAGTAAGAAAGATTTTAGAGTCAAACTATACAATTCGGAGAAAACCTGAGCTTGGAACACAGCCAGGTGTTTACTATATAGTTTAAAACTACAGGTAAACGCAGAATTGTCATTCCGAACGAAGTGAGGAATCTCGGTTTTGAGATTCTTCGGGCTTCGCCCTCTGAATGACAGCAATACTGTCAGATGTGAAAATCTGAGTTTATCTGCGTCCAATGAGATATTTACTATGATTGAAAAGGCATTGACAGGAGATAGAAGATACTGGGGATGGATATTTTTTCTCCTATCAATTATGGGAACAGGGTTTATATTTTATCTTAAGCAGTTAAATTATGGGCTTAGGATTACAGGGATGAGCAGGGATGTTTCATGGGGTCTTTATATTGCCCAGTTCACCTTTCTTGTAGGTGTTGCAGCATCGGCGGTTATGCTTGTTATACCTTATTACCTGCATGATTATAAAAAATTTGGAAAGATTATTATCCTTGGTGAATTCCTTGCTATCCCTGCTGTGGTGATGTGTCTAATGTTTGTTTTTGTAGATATGGGGCAGCCCATGAGGGCTATGAATATGATTTTATATCCTACGCCAAATTCTATAATGTTCTGGGATATGCTTGTCTTAAACGGCTATCTGTTTCTTAATTTAATAATTGGCTGGACGACCTTGAGTGCCGAGAGAAATGATATGCCGCCGCCAGATTGGGTGAAGCCCCTCATATACATTTCTATACCGTGGGCAATAAGCATCCATACTGTTACCGCTTTTCTTTACGCAGGACTACCCGGAAGACATCTCTGGCTCACTGCAATCATGGCACCGAGGTTTCTTGCATCAGCATTTGCATCTGGACCTGCATTTTTAATTATCCTATGTCTTATTGTGAAGAGGGTCAGCAAATTTGACCCCGGCATTGAGGCAATACAGACACTTGGAAAGATTGTTACCTACGCTGTTATTATTAATTTGTTTTTCTTTTTGCTTGAGATATTTACTGCCTTCTACAGCAATATACCGGGGCATATGCATCCATTTAAATATCTTTTCTTTGGCATTGAAGGGCATGGAAAACTTATTCCATGGATGTGGACTTCTGCCGTCTTGACATTCACAGCAATTGCCCTCTTGATTAACCCTGCTGTGCGAAGGAATGAAAATATTTTGATGGTATCCGCCATTGCAGTATTTATTTCTACATGGATAGATAAGGGAATGGGTTTGGTCGTAGGTGGATTTATTCCAAATCCATTTGAAGCGGTAACAGAATATTCACCAACTATGCCGGAGGTATTGATTACACTTGGTGTCTGGGCAACTGGACTTTTAATTATCACAGTGCTTTACAAAATAGCTGTCTCAATAAAAGAGGAAAGAATATAAGCCACAAAATACAAAGGAAATTATAAAACTACAGAACACGAATTTCACGAATATACGAATGGCACGAATGAAGGATAAAATAAAAACTAAATTATTTTTTACTTTTCCATTATTTGTGTAATTCGTTCATTAGTGTCATTCGTGTTCAGGTTTTTGTTGTTTTTATATTTCTCTGTGAACTCTGTGGCTAAATTAGAAAGGAGGATAAATTTATGGGAAGTTTTGAGCTTGGTGGCAGGACATATCAGACAGATGAAGACGGGTATCTTGTCAACATAGAGGAGTGGAGTAAGGAGGTGGGAGAGTATCTTGCAAAGGAGGAGGGGTTAGAGATGACTGAGTCGCACTGGGAGGTTATTAATTTTCTGAGGGAATACTATGAGGAGTATAAGATAGCCCCTATGATTAAGATACTCGTTAAGGCAATAGCTAAAAAGCTCGGTACTGAGAAGGGGAATACAAAATATCTATATGATTTATATCCCGAAGGACCGGCAAAGCAGGCGTGCAAGATTGCAGGATTACCAAAACCTACGGGATGCGTATAAGGACAGGTTAAGGCTAAGGTTAAGAAAATTCTAAACCTCAACCTGAACCTCAACCTTTTAACTAAATGGGAGGTTTAAATGTCTAAGAAAGAAGAATCAAAGACTCCAATGTTGGATGAATTAGAAGATGGCCCCTGGCCCAGCTTTGTTACTGATTTAAAAAATCTGGCAAAGAAAAAGCCCGCAATTGGGCAGCTTTTGGGTCAGCTTGAACAGTCCTATGAAGAGCGATGGGACCACTGGCTTGGGACTGTAATAAATACCCCTGGCTATGGCGGCGGTATTATAGCGAGGTATTCTGATATCGGCAATAAATTTCCGGATATCGCCCAATTTCATACTATCAGGGTAATTGAGCCTGCAGGCTGGGTCTATTCAACTGATGCATTACGTCAACTCTGTGATATTAGTGAAAAATACAGTGCTGGCATCCTTCAGTTTCACGGTATGACAGGGGATATCCTGATGCTCGGCTCAAATAATGAAAAAACCCTTGAGGCTGCAGAGGAGCTTATGGAAAAGGGGTGGGATATAGGCGGCTCAGGAAATGGAATGAGGACTCTTGCATGTTGCATAGGCCCTGCATATTGTGAGATGGCATGTTTTGATACGCTTAAGACTACAAAATTTCTCACTGATACATTCATTAGTCAGTTACACCGTCCTGAATTTCCTTATAAATTCAAGTTTAAGCTTTCAGGCTGTCCAAATGACTGTGCATGCTCAATCCAACGTTCAGATATGCCTATAATTGGAACATGGAGGGATGAGATTCAGGTAAATCAGAAAGAGGTTAAGAAGTTCATTGATGAGAAGGGTGAAGAGTATGTAGTTGATAATGTAATAACAAGATGTCCCACAAAGTGCATCACCCTGAAAAATAAAAAGATTGAAATAGATGATAAAAACTGTGTCAAGTGTATGCACTGTATAAATGTAATGCATAAGGCACTTGCACCGGGTAAGGACAGGGGAGTAACAATACTCCTTGGTGGAAAGAGGACTCTAAAAATAGGCGACACAATGAGCTCAGTAATTGTTCCTTTTATGAAGCTTGATACAGATGAGGATTATGAAAAACTTATTGACCTTGTAAGAAGGATATGGGAGTTCTGGACTGAGCATGGTATGGACCATGAACGTGTCGGAGAGTTTATTGACCGTGTAGGGCTTGGGACATTTTTAGATGGTATCGGGCTTGAGCCTGACCCTCAGATGGTAAGACACCCCCGAACAAATCCTTATATAAAGTTTGAGGAATTGGCACCACCGAAGATAGGAGGAGAGCCAAAGGCCGCACCAAATGTAGTTGATAAGGAGATTGAGGGTAGAGAAATGGTTGTGGAAATGAAAAAATAAAAATCAGCCACAGACTCACACAGACTTTTTAAACTGGTTAAGCCGTTTAAACTGTTTGAACCGTTTTCAATGAGTCTGTGAAAGTCCGTGGCTAAATTAATTATGGAGGAGTTAAATATGGCTGAGAAAAAGAAGATGGCGCCAAGGGATAATGGGTCACCTGATTATAAAAAGTTTTTACATCCGATGATGGCTAAAAATTACGGGAAATGGAAATATCATGAGAATATTCGCTCCGGAGTTAATATGTATGTCGCTGAAAGCGGGGATAGGCTTTATGTAGTAAGGGCAGGTTCAACAAGGACAATGAGTGTAGATACAGTAAGAAAGGTTTGTGATATAGCAGATAAATACTGTCAGGGGCATCTCCGTTTTACAAGCAGGAGCAACTTAGAGTTTCTTGTTACGAAAAAAGAGGAGATTGAGCCGTTAATAAAAGAGGTTAATGATAAGCTTGGATTTCATGTCGGCGGGACGGGTCATTCTATATCCAATATCCTCCACACTCAGGGATGGCTGCACTGCAACCTGCCCGGCACTGATGCAGCAGGTGCGGTGAAGGCAATGATGGATGTCCTGTATGAGGATTTTATAAATGAGAGATTGCCCCAACGTGTGAAGATTTCCACATCATGCTGTCAGATTAACTGCGGCGGGCAGGCTGATATAGCAATCAATCTTCAGCACCACCATCCCCCGAAAATCAATCATGACAACATGAAGATTTGCGAACACCCGAAGGTAGTTGCAATCTGTCCGGTTGCAGCAATCCGCCCAGCCAAAAAAGATGGGAAGGATACACTTGAGGTGGTTGAAGAAAAGTGTATGTATTGCGGGGCGTGTCATGGACAGTGTCCGAGCATGGAGATAAGGGATGCAAATACAGATACACTTGCAATCTGGGTTGGAGGCAAGTCATCAAATACCCGTGGAGGACCTTCTTTTATGAAGCTGGCAACATACGGACTTCCGAATAACCCGCCGAGATGGCCTGAGGTGAGTGATGCAGTTAAGAGGATATTGAATGCCTATAAGGAGGGTGCAAAAGAGGAAGAGAGAATTGGTGAGTGGATAGAGAGGATTGGATGGAAACGTTTCTTTGAAGTGACAGGGTTTAAGTTTACAAAATACCACATTGATACATACAGGTATGCCAGGACGACATTTAACACATCAACACAGGTTCGGTTATAGGAATGACTGCATTTTTGAACGCAGGCTTTTAAAAGTTGCAAGATGCAAGTTGCAAGTAAAAACTTACATCTTGAATCTTGCATCTTTATCTGAATGGAGGTTTTAATGGAGACTCAGACTGTTGGATACGATATTAAACAAGGGGAAGTTGTAAAACTAAAGGTTGCATCACCCTCTGATATTGTTGTTACAAATGGTGAAAGCTGGAAGTGCCCTGTATATGTAAAAAAGATGCCCCCCTGTCGGAGTAACTGTCCGAGTAGTGAGGATATAAGGGGATACTTAACATATATTGCACAGTCAAAGGATTATAAGAGGCATTATGAGGATGCCTTTGATGAGGCATGGTATATACTCACTGACAAGAATCCCTTTCCAGCAGTTCATGGGAGGATATGCCCCCATCCCTGTGAGGATGGATGCAACAGAAAAGATAAAGAGGATGGCTCTGTGGCTATAAAGAATTTTGAGAGATTTGTAGGTGACCACGGAATAAAGAGAGGACTTAAGCTAAAGAAACTTACAGACAAAAAGCATAATAAAAAGGTTGCAGTAATCGGTGCAGGACCGTCAGGGCTTTCCTGTGCATATCAGCTTGCAAGAAGGGGCTATCCTGTAACAGTTTTTGAGGAGTTGGAAAAGCCTGGCGGTATGCTTAGATATGGTATTACTTCTTATCGTTTGCCAAGGGAGGTAATTGATGCAGAGATACAGAAGATTCTTGACCTTGGTGTTGAATTGAAATGCAGCACGAAAATTGGCGAAGATGTTTCATTTGAGGAATTAAGAAAAAATTATAATGCCATTTATATGGCAGTCGGGGCTCAGAGGGGGAGTTTGCTTAATATAGAAGGGGAGAGCCTGTCAAATGTATTTTCTGGTGTTGAATTTCTCCACAGGGTTAACAAGGGAGAAAAGGTGAATGTCGGCAGAAGGGTGATGGTTGTAGGCGGAGGTAATACGGCAATAGATTCTTCAAGGGTCTCAAGGAGGTTTGGTGCAGAGGTAACTATCCTATACAGAAGGACAAAGAATGAAATGCCTGCATTAAGGGACGAGATAATGGGTGCAGATGAAGAGGGTGTAAAATTTGAATTTCTTACAGCGCCACTTTTAATATCAAGAAACGGAAAAGGCTCTGTAGATATAACCTGTATACGAATGAAGCTTGGAGAGAAGGACAAGTCAGGACGACAGCGCCCTGTCCCGATAGAAAATTCTAATTTTACACTTGAGGCTGATACCATAATTGCAGCAATAGGACAGGAGCCTGACCTTTTAAATTTAGACGAACTTAAAAATAAAAACGGGTGGCTTGAAATCAATCCTTCTAACAGGGAAACATCTGTTGCAGGTATATATGCAGGCGGGGATGTCCTTGGCCTTGCTAATGCAACAACTGCTGTCGGGCATGGAAGAAGGGCGGCTAAGGCTGTAGAGGCATATCTCAATGGTATTAATTATAGGGAGCCAAGTGCTACAAGGCCAATAAAACATACTGATATGATACTTGATTACTATCCTGCATCACCACGGAATGATGTGAAGGAATTGCATGTTGGGGAGCGGATAGATAATTTTAAGGAAGTGTGTCTGCCCCTAACTTTAGAGGAGGCAATAGCAGAGGCGAACAGGTGCATGAGCTGCGGCTTATGCTTTACCTGTGACCAGTGCCGTATCTATTGTCCGAGAGAGGCTATCAGCAGGGATAAGAAGATGCCTGTCGGACAAGTTATGTTTACAGATTATACAAGATGCAACGGTTGCCACATCTGTGCCGAGGTCTGCCCATGTAACTATATTGAAATGGGTATGGGGTTATGATATATTTATAAAATAATTTTAAATGATAGGAGGGTATTATGCTGAGAAAATCTTTTTATCTATTATTGATTTCAATCTTTTTGACAGCCTTAATTCCCTATGCTGGATTTTCAGCGGAAAAGAAGGCTTCAGGCAAAGGAGGAGAATTGGAAAATATAAAAACCACAAAGGCTGTAATTGAAACAAAATATGGGAATATTGAAATAAAATTTTTTCCGGATGTTGCACCGAATCATGTTAAAAATTTTGTAAAGCTTGCAAAAGAAGGTTTTTACAACGGCACAATATTTCACAGGGTGATACCGGGATTTATGATACAGGGCGGGGACCCGAATACAAAGGGAAAAGATAAGGCTAATTATGGCATGGGTGGTCCAGGTCAAACTGTAAAGGCAGAGTTTAATAATAAGAGCCACAAGAGAGGCATCCTTTCAATGGCGAGGTCAATGGACCCTGACAGTGCTGGCTCCCAGTTTTTTATAGTTGTTAAAGATTCAACATTCCTTGATAATCAATATACTGTATTCGGTGAGGTTACAAAAGGGATGGAGGTTGCTGACAAGATTGTGAATCTTCCAAGAAATGAAAATGACCTGCCTGATGAGAGAGTGGAGATGAAGTTGAAGATAGTTGAGTAGACAATTATTGAAATTATTCTTTTTCTTTTATTCCAAGCTCCTTTATCTTCCTGCTTAAAGTATTTCTATTTATTCCGAGAATATCTGCTGCCTTTACCTGATTCCATTCTGTCTTTTTTAAGACTGATAGCAAAAGCTCCTTTTCAGCTTCGCCAATAACCTCGTTATAGAGACCACCTTTTTCTGTATAATTACTTACCTTTTCTTTTATGATTTCATGCATGGAGATGAAATCTCTTTCAGGAGATTGAGATATAGGGAGGTGCTCTGGAGTTATTGAATCCCCGCCTGACATTACAATAGCTCTCTGTATTACATTTTCAAGCTCCCTTACATTTCCTTTCCACTCATAGTCTTTTAAGATGTGCATTGCATCATCTGTTATATATCTTACACTGCTGCCAAGTTCGCTGCTGAATCTCTTTAGGAAATAATCTGATAGAAGTGGTATATCCTCCCTCCTCTCTCTTAGCAGCGGCAAGGGGATTGTGATAACATTTAGTCTGTGAAATAGGTCCTCCCTGAACATCTTCTCCTTAACAGCATTCTCCAAGTCCTGATTTGTTGCTGAAATTATCCGGACATCTACCTTTATCTGAGCCTTGCCCCCGACCCTGTAAAACTCCCTTTCCTGAATTACCCTTAAAATCTTTGCCTGCAGGGATATATCCATATCACCGATTTCATCAAGGAAAATTGTCCCGCCATCCGCCTGCTCAAATTTACCTGCCCTTGATTCGGTTGCACCTGTAAAGGCTCCCTTCTCATATCCAAAAAGCTCGCTCTCAAGAAGTTCCCTTGGAATTGCCGCACAGTTGACCGCAACAAAAGGGCCATGTGCCCTGTTTGATGCCTTATGCAATGCCCTTGCTACAAGCTCCTTTCCTGTCCCGCTCTCTCCTGTGATAAGGACTGTCAGGTCAGAAGATGCTGCCTTGCCGATTGTCTTAAAGACCTTCTGCATCTTTTTGCTCTTTCCGACAATCTCACCAACATCATATTTGGTCTTTAATTCCTCCTCTAATGTATGAACCTTCCTCTCAAGATTCTTAAGATTTTCCACCTTATCAATCAGGAGATAAATCTCATCCATGTCAAATGGCTTAGTTACATAATCAAATGCGCCCTTTTGCATTGCCTCAATCGCATTCTTCATCGTCCCCTGGGCAGTCATAATTACAACTGTTATCTCCTGTTCCTGTTTCTTGATATTTTCAAGGAGCTTAAGGCCATTTTCATCGGGCAGGAAAATATCAAGAAAAACTATAAGATACTTGTTTTTTGAGAGCAGGGAAAGGGCATTTTTCCCGTTTTCCGATGTATGGACAGTATAGCCCCTTTTCTCAAGCCCCTTTTTAAAGACCCACCTTATACTATCTTCATCATCTATTACTAAAATGTTTTTCATATTAAGAAGTGTTAGTGTCAACATAGCGTGTTAGTAAAATAAAAGAACTGACACTAAACACTGACACTTACACTGTATCTAATGCTATTGGCAGAAAGACCTGAACTGATGCACCTTTCCTGTCAGTCCTGTTCTGAATCTTAATCCTTCCTTTATGTTCATCTATTATCTTATGCGATATTGCAAGCCCCAAACCTGTCCCCTTACTCTTTGTGGAGAAAAAGGGTGTGAATAGATTGGACAGCGCATCTTCCCCAAATCCTTCACCTGTATCCGTTACTTCAACAAGACCCATCTTTGTCTGAGGCCTGCCCCCCTCTTCAATTACAATATAATCATAGAATATCTTTGTGATGAGGGTCAACTCTCCCCCCTTCTTCATCGTCTCTGCGGCATTCTTTACAATATTTAAAAAGACCTGAGTAATCTGTCCTTCATCAATTAGTAATGATGGAAGGCTTGGGTCAAAATCCCTGACGATGGTTATTTTAATCTTTTTTAGAATTTTTTCCTCCAGAAGGAGGATGTTCTCTAAGACCTTGTGAATATTTAAAGGCTTTAGTTTGAGCGGTTTAGGATTAGAAAGGGTAAGCAGGTTTTCAACAATGGAGTTTATTCTGTCAGTCTCTTTGATTATTACCCCGGTATACTCCCTGTATTTTTCACCCTTTATCTCTTCCTGTAAAAGCTGTGCTGCCCCCCTTAATCCTCCGAGGGGATTCTTTATCTCATGAGCCATGCCCGCAGATAGAGTGCCAAGTGATGCAAGCCTGTCAGCCTTTCTTAGGTTTTCCTCAAGCTCCTTTGTCCTTGTCATATCTCTGAGGACGAGGACTGCACCAGCTATATTCCCCTCTCTATCAGAAAAAGGGGAGATTACCAGACTGATTGGAAAAATCTTTCTGTCCCATCTCCGCATTATCTGAAAATCTGAATCTGAATATGTGATTCCAGTATTTATAGTTTTGCCTGTCAATTCCAGCAGTCTTGATTCAGAAGGGAAAACAGTTTCAAGAGATTTGCCGACAACATGGGAAGAGGATATGCCGCTCATCTCCTCAATGGCAGGGTTAAAGGTGGTAATTATCTGCTCCTTGGATATTACAACTATCCCATCCTGAACACTGGCAAGAATGTTTTCGTAGTAAGTTTTAAGAGAGTCAAGTATCATAAGTTTTGTTAAATTATATCAGCTTTGCTGAAAAATATCTATTTTGTGTAAAGTCTATGATTTGTCAAGAAGATTCTTGACAATCCTGTCTAAAATTAATAGATTAGGAGATAAAAATGGCAGGAGGTGTAAGATGAAAATGCTTGAAGAAATGATTAAGGAGTTGCCGCCAGAACTTTATCATGAGGTTGAGGACTTTGTACAATTTCTTATAGAAAAACAGGTAAAGAAACATGGAAGACCATTGCGTCAGGACTGGGCTGGTGCATTAAAGGATTATAAAGATCGTTATACTTCATTGGAACTTCAGAAAAAAGCAATGGAATGGCGGGGAGACTGATAGTGTATCTTATTGATACCAATGTTTGGCTTGAACGACTTCTTGAACAGGAAAGGTCTGAAGAGGTTAGAAAGTTTTTTGATCGTACACCTTCAGATAATCTCTTTATAACAGACTTTGCCTTTCATTCCATTGGCATAATTTTGTGTAGATTGAAGCAGACAGATGCATTTTCAAAATTTGTTAAGGATGCCTTTATAGATGGAGCTGTTGTTTTAGTTCACCTTGAAATAGAGGATATACTCCACCTGTTAAGTGCAATGTCCAAATTCAACTTTGACTTTGATGATGCCTATCAATATGTGGCTGCCCAAAAATACAATCTAACCCTTGTAAGCTTTGACAGTGATTTTGACAGAACCGACTTAGGAAGGAAAACACCCGGGGAGATTATATAAATTTACCATTGTTAATAACTTCATCACAAAACTGTGTCATCATATTGAAACCAGCAGTTAAGCGGTTAGGCGGAACGACTGGACTGGTTATGAAAACTTCATTACTAATTCCTATTTTAATATGCATACAGCTTTCCGTAAGGTCTTTTGGAACTCGGGATGAGTTTTTTAAATGGTTTATTAAATACAGATTTTGTATCAATATTGAGGTCTTTGCAGAACTCACTTATAAGTTTGTTTAAGACCATATTATCCGCCTCTTTTAATTCAACAATTTCCACCCCTTCACCAAGCTGATATTTATCTATCTCTCCCCTTATATAAATTACACCGCCGTGCATCCCTGTGGCAAGATAGCTTCCTGCCGCCCTCTCAGGTTTTTCATTGTTGAGATTTAAAAGTATAAGCACACCGCCTGCCATGTATTCGCCGAAAAAATCACCTGCCTTGCCACCTGCTATAATTACAGGGATTTTATCCTCATACTCTTTCATGTGGATTCCTACCCTGTAGCCAACATCCCCTTTTACAAAGAGCTTTCCTCCCCTCATTCCATAACCTAAGACATCTCCTGCATGCCCTTTTATAACTATCTTTCCATCATTCATTGTATTTGCTACACCGTCTTGTGAGAAGGAATTAACAATTATAGTAGGTCCACTCATGAATGCACCGAGATCATTACCCGGCACACCGTTTATGGTAATCTCCGCATCACCGCTGACACCATCGCCGATATACCTCTGACCGTTGACATTGAGAAGCTCAATATGCTTCTCGCCTCTCTTAACGGCATCCTTTATCTGCTGGTTCAGTGTTCTATAATGACATCCTTTTGCGTCTATTTGCATAAATTAATAGTTCACCACAAAGCTTGCTATATTATAGAAAGTAGTTAAGCTCTAAAAAAGAGGCTATACTCTTTCTGTTTTAGAATAATGAGTTGGTTTAAACCTAAAACAAAGAAAGGAGTATAGCCATGAAACAGATTCAAACAAAAAAG
>JACQBS010000053.1 GCA_016194325.1 Nitrospinota bacterium
AAGGGTATGCCTCAATCGGAGAGGTGATGGCAGTTATAGACAGAGAAGATGCAGAGAATTCCACACTAAAGGCTGCGGCTTGATGGTAAAACTAATGGAACGCCACTTTATAATTTCAACTAAAAATTTGACAAGTTCCTAAATCAAGAACCGTTTCGCCCTCTTTTAATGATGCTATTGCGACAGGATTGCCGCAGGAGAGTCCGAGGTTTGCCTCCTCCGGTATGGATGATAATTCTTCATCCGTGTAGCCTGCTACACAGGCAGACACATTTGCCTTCAAATCAGTGCCGCAGCAGTTTCCCTTTTTAGACGCTATGCTCCCATAAGCCTTTTTTACAGTTTCTTTTACATTGTGCATATATTGCCTCCTTTTTAATTACAGCAGCCTCTTGAAGTTTTCCCTTCTTTTGTTTCTGTTTTCTCATTTTCACAGCACTGTGTCATAAATCGGGACATCCAGCCCTTCATAGCTTCTGGCGGTTTTGTATCGGGCATACAGCATTTGAAGAATTCTATGCACTTCTCAAAATTCATTGTCTTTTCCATGCAGCTCTGACACTCCTTTATATGAGATTCACATTTCTCTTTTATATCCTTTTCTACATCCCCATCTATGAAACCTTCCATACAAGCCGTAAAGTCTTTGCAGTTCATATTCTCATCCTCCCTTTTTAATATATAGAAATTATAATTAAGTCTTTGTTCATGTAAATTATAAAACCTCTAAGGAATTCAGGAAGGCATGAAAAAATATTCCTGTATTCCTGATTTCCTAAGAAAATTAGGTTTTTGTTCCCTTTTTAGGCTCGCAATAAATATCTCCGTTTTTATCGTAGAGAACCTGACACTCCTTACTCAAAACCTCTCGCAGCCTCCCCCTTGCCCTGTGAAGTCTTATCTTGACTGTGTCCAGCGATATACCGAGCATATCCGCTATATCCGAATTTTTAAAGCCCTCTATATCGTGGAGCAGGATAACTGCCCTGTAATCCTCCGGAAGCCCCATGATATATTTTCTTATGCATTCTGCCATATTCTCTTTGTAAACGGTATCTTCTACAGATGGAAGCTTTGCATCATATAAATATTCATCCTTCATCTCAAGAGGCTCATGCCTGTCATTCTGTTTGTTTTTCCTAAAAAAATCAAAGCATACATTGGATGCAATCCTGTGTATCCATGTGCCTACAGATGAATCCGAGCGAAATTCGTCAAGACCATCCCAGACCTTTATAAAGACCTCCTGTGTCAATTCCTCTGCATCTGCATCATTCTGGGTCATTCTGTAAATAAAGTTGTATATTTTAGATTCGTATTCTTTAAAGAGACTCAAAAATCTCTCTTTTTTATCTTTCACTATTTCTCCCTTTACCTATATAGACGAATTTTATCTTAAAAAGGATACACCCTATTTTAATTTGACACAACATTAGAGGCTGTGTTATCCCTAAATCATGCACCGTTTTTTTGTAAACAGAAAATCAATTATCGCCGACCATGTAAAAATAACAGGGAATGATGCTGAGCAGATTAGGAAGGTTTTAAGGATAAGAGAAGGGGATGAGATAGTTGTCTTAGATGGACTTGGCTGGGAATATAAAGTTAAGTTAACAGAGATTAAGAAAGGGCATGTAACAGGGGAGATAATATTTAAGGATTTTAAATCAGAAGACACAAAAATTAAAATCGTACTTGGTCAGGGGATACCAAAAGGGGAGAAGATGGATTTCATTGTCCAGAAGGCAACAGAGCTTGGTGTTAGTGAGATTATCCCTCTGAAATTAGAAAGGTGTGTTGTCAAAATCCCCCCTCCTGGCGGGTTAGAAAAAATTAAAAGGTGGCAAAGGATTGCAAAGGAGTCATCTGAGCAGTCTTTGAGAAGATTCATACCATCAATCAATACAATATATGATTTAAGGCAATTTTGTGATAAATATAAAGATACAGATTTAAAAATAATCTTCTATGAGGAGGAGGAAAAAAGGGGATTAAGAAACTTACTGAATGAGAAAGGCGAGGTTAAATCAATATCAGTTATTGTAGGACCTGAAGGAGGTTTAAGCAGTGAAGAGGTAGAGATAGCCAATTCTTACGGATTTATCACGGCAGGACTGGGACAGAGGATTTTAAGGACAGAAACAGTGGCATTAAGTGCAATAAGCATATTGCAATTTTTATATGGAGATTTAGGAGGTTTGTAAGCAATTGAAATACCTTTTCGCTCATTCTCGGCAGGCGTCCTGCCTGCCTCCGAGGGTCAGCATCACGCATCACCATCCATGGTGTGCTTATGTGATGCTGGAAACCGCTCAAAGGCATTCCAATTGCTTATTTCAACAATTTTAGGAGGTGTTCGTGAGTAAGATTCAGAGGGCTTTGGTAAGCGTTTCAAAGAAGGATGGGCTTTTAGATTTTGCAAAAGGTCTGAGTGGGATGGGAGTAGAGATACTCTCAACAGGAGGGACAGCAAAGTTATTAAAGGATAACGGCATTCCAGTAATTCAGGTATCTAACTATACAGGCTTCCCAGAAATTATGGACGGCAGGGTGAAAACACTTCATCCATTGATACATGGCGGGCTTCTTGGGAAGAGAGATAATGAAAAGCATGTTGAGGAGATGAAGAAGCACGGGATAAAGCCAATAGATATGGTGGTTGTAAATCTCTATCCCTTTGAGGAGACTATTTCAAAGGATGGAGTAGCCCTTGATGAGGCGATAGAGAATATTGATATTGGCGGACCCTCAATGCTCCGTTCGTCAGCAAAGAATTTTCAGGATGTGGCAGTTGTAGTTGACTCTGATGATTATGAGGATATATTGGCTGAGATGGAAGAAAACGACGGTGCAATCAGCTATGATACAAAGATGAAACTTTCTGTAAAGGCATTCAAGCATACCGCAAGATATGACAGCCTCATTTCAAAATATCTGGAGAGTAAGGTTGAGGGTGAGGGCTTCCCTTCAATTTTAAATCTGCAATTTGAAAAGATTACTGATTTAAGGTATGGAGAGAATCCCCATCAGAAGGCAGCGTTTTATGAAAATATCGGGATTAATAAGGGGACTCTTTCAAAGGCAAAACAGCTTCACGGGAAAGAGCTTTCATATAACAATATACTTGACCTTAATGCAGCACTGGAATTGGTAAAGGAGTTTGATGAGACTGCAGCAGCAATTATAAAACATACAAATCCCTGCGGTGTGGCAACAGGTAATAACCTTGCGGAAGCTTATAGAAAGGCGAGAGAGACAGACCCACTGTCAGCCTTTGGCGGGATAATCGGGCTGAACAGGGATGTAGATGAAGAGACTGCAAAGGAGATTGCCTCTACATTCATTGAGGCTGTAATTGCCACTGATTATGACGATTCTGCACTTGCCATATTAAAAGAAAAGAAAAATATAAGACTCCTTAAATTACCTAATTTTAAGAAAAAGGCTGAAAAGGAATATGATTTGAGGAGTGTCGGTGGAGGGCTTTTATTACAGGATAAGGATTCTGTTACACTAAATGAAGATAATCTCAAGGCTGTAACAAACAGACAGCCGACAGAAAAGGAATGGTCTGCAATGAGGTTTGCATGGAAGGTGGCAAAGCATGTAAAGTCCAATACAATTATTTATGCAACAGAAAATGAGACTGTAGGCATAGGTGCAGGGCAGATGAGCCGCGTGGATTCATCAAAACTTGCAGCCATGAAGGCGAATAAACCTATACAGGGGACAGCAATGGCATCAGATGCATTCTTCCCATTCAGGGACAGTGTTGATGAGGCGGCGAAGGTCGGTGTAACAGCGATTATCCAGCCCGGCGGCTCAGTGAAGGATGAGGAAGTAATCGCTGCCGCTAATGAACATAACATTGCAATGGTATTTACAGGAATAAGGCATTTCAGGCACTGAAGTCCAGATTTTCAGAGAAATCCTTAATTATTTTCTTCTTGCTCTACTCTTATCCGGCTCAAAGATCATAAGGTTTTCATTAAAATCTGTATAATCACCTACCTCCTAATAATGTTTTAGTTTTTAGACTCCAACATAGGACAATAATTATCTACTATTGTTAAAATTATTGTTCTCTTTGAGCCGTCCAAACACATATTTTCATTTGAATAAAGGGCAGTTTTTAGTTCCTTAGATGCGGGTTGACTTGTTCCTGCCTCTATCTCACATGAATTAATGTCTACTTTTTTACCGATAAGGATGCAGCCTATAGTATCAGGTTTGGTTTTAGGAGGCTTAGGATATACAGTATTTCCAGTATGTATCTGAATATTATCCCTCTTAGGAACATCAAGTAATTCTATTCTCCACTTATCTTCATGGTTATATCTTAAATAACCATAGTAAGTTCCAGCAGGAATTGAACTAACATCTTTACTATTATTTTTCCACGGAAGTTCAAGAGAATAAGACATAACTATATTATTTGCCGTTAAATAACCAATGATACATTTGTCATTCAAATGATAACGATAAAGTTTAATATGAAATATCTTGGATGTATCAAAACCATCAATGTAAGCCTCCAAAATGTTACAGAACCGATCTTTTCTATTTTCTGCTATGCAATTTGGCAACTCTCGCAAATTTAAGTTCTTTCCTAATGATTCACTTAAGTCATGGAACATACTCACTTTTTGAAGTGTATCATTAATAAAAGTCTGTTTCTCATCTTGTTGGTTCGCAAATGAATTAGAATCTATTGTGATAAATATTATAATAACGAATAATTTTATAAAAAATAATATTTTCTGCAAGAGGACATTCCTTTCTATAAAAATATTTTGAAATCACTTAACAATTAGAGCAATGCACCTATAAAGTGCATGCGACCTTTTCATATTCAATGCTTGGCATTTCCAATGTATCATTTAAATTCTTTGTATAAGTGCCATTTTTGATATAATACTCAATTTTTCTTTTATCACAAAATTCTATTACTTTATTGGTACACCAATTATAGAAACCTTTGTGCCACTTATATTCTGAAACTCTTGCATTGTAATTCAGTCTTCCAAAAATTATCTTATCTACGAATGAAACTTTATTTAAAATTTTACGAATATCTTGTTTAATTATATTTGGCGTAGGAAACGGTTCTATACTAATCCATGTCTTCAACCCTGCGTCATGAAGTCTCTCTAAACCTTCTATTCTTTCTTCATATTTAGCCGTGTATGGTTCATATTCCATTCTATATTTTTCATCAAGCGAGACAAGTGTTATGCCATATTCGTTTAAATCCGAAAAATTGACTCTATCTATTAATTCATCTGTGTAAATACCTTTACTCAATGTTGTTACTTTTATATTATTAAGGTTAAGTTTTTTTATTATTTTTAAAGATAATTCTGATACTTCTGGATAATCTACCATAAAAGGGTCACTCATAAAACAGAGATGCACTGATTTAATATCTTTCTTCATCTTTGGAATTTCTTTATCAAGGAGGTCAATTGCATTTGCTACAATCTTAGGCTGTAACCATTCCCTATATGTTTTTATTCTGCCAAACCTCTTAGCCATCGTCATTGCATAGCAAGGATATTTGCAGCCATGAGAGCATCCCTCAATATGATTTATTGTATAATCACCATACTCAACCTTTGTTCTGTATAATAAAGACTTTCTGTATACCCTTTTCATAATAGCTGTTGTTTGCCCTTAAAGACAATAATATCTTCGCCGCTTAGACCTCTTTGGGTCTTGCTTGTTACTATTTTTACTTGTATCATTTTATCTTTTTCAAGTTCTTTCAATACAGACCTAAAATGTGTTTCACGAAAATACAATCGCCAATTTTCTTCTACAAGGCGAACAAATGTCATTTTATCCCCTGCACCATATTTAGACAATATTTTGGTTTTAAGGTCTGCAATATCCTTTATTGGAAATAAAATAGGTCTTCTATTACCAACCATAAGAGGTTTATTATCTTCACTGTATTTCCACATAATATTTAACATTAAATCAAATGCCTTATAATTATTGGAATAATGTATTAATAAATATTTCAGTTTGCCGGAGCCAACTTTTTCATCCGGACCAAAATAGACATTAAAAGGAATATAATATTTGGCTCCTATCCTTTGATGTAGATAACCAAGCATTTTATCTTCATCAAATTTTCCACCAGTTTTTAAGTCAATATTATGAGGGTCATCGGGATCAAATAACTTTAAACATCTTTGCTCTTTCATGGGATTTTCAATATCTCTTATAATCTGATAATACATAAAATTAACCATGATTTCCGTCTTATCCAATTTCATTATCTTATTCATAAGTTTAAGTGAAAATGGATGTTCATAGGGGTCTATAAAAAAGAAAGAAGGAGCAAGATTATTTACATCTTTTAATAATTCAGATACCAAATTTTCCGAGTCTTCTTCTGAAATATTTATAAATAGTTCATTTGGTTTATTTTAAATTTTGCTAATTTCGGAGTCAAGTTTTTTCCGTTGTTCAGCGTTTTTTTCAATAAAAAGAAGATTTACTTCTTTGGGTTTGTTTGACCTGTCAGATTTTAATAACTCAATAGATTTTTTTATCGCTATAATTGGTGACCCATCAACCAAATTACCTTTCCACAAATACTTACCAGGTCCAGCATAACAATCAAAATAATTAAGCCTTCTATGCCATCTTCCAAGGATACTCTCCCATACCGGAAGATAGTCGTTTAAAATAAGATGTTTAATTCTTGAATTGAGTCTTAATTTCTCTATATATTCTGTACTCATAGCTGTTAAGTTCATTAATGGATATTTTGCTTTTTACACCAAATTTGGGAGTATAAACAGACCGTCATTACTCATCTCAGACTACCAGCCTTTACTTCAATCAGAGGAATTGTAAGTTGTTGTTCGTATTCTCTTATCCGTTTCTCTGCTAATTTTACATACTCTTTTTTATTATCATAGCTGGTTGCACTAATAACATCGTATACTAATTCTTAATGCTCAGAAATCTAATAACATCGTATACTTAAATTAAGTTTTTCTCTTTTTATAGATAACCAAAGGATTAATAATATGACCATCAATTGGAAAAGAAAAAGA
>JACQBS010000071.1 GCA_016194325.1 Nitrospinota bacterium
CTTTTTCTTTTCCAATTGATGGTCATATTATTAATCCTTTGGTTATCTATAAAAAGAGAAAAACTTAATTTAAGTATACGATGTTATTAGATTTCTGAGCATTAAGAATTAGTATACGATGTTATTAGTGCAACCATTTAGTCCCCCAATTATTAAATTCTATCATATATCATCCGCTTTTTATTGATTTAGATTATCCCCAAAACTCTTTTTTCTATACTTTGCATGTTACATAAGGTATATAAATTTTAGTTATTTGGGGAGGGATTTTGTTTGGTCAAATTATGGCATAAGCCTTTTTTAGTATCAAGGATTTTTTAAGGTAAAAAGGTAATCTTAATTAATTTGATCCCTCGATATTTCCAGCATCCTGTCAAGTGCCTTTTTGGCTGGAATCCTTATCTCCTCTGGAACTTTGATTATATTTTCCATGCCCCGTATGCCAATATAGACATCCTCAAGTGTTGTGAGTTTCATATTAGGGCATATCAGCTTATTAGAGCATAGGTAGAATTTTTTTTGAGGGTTTTCTTTCTTGAGTTTATACAATATCCCCATTTCAGTTCCGATTATAAACTCTTTTGCATCAGATTCTTTTGCATATTTATACATACCTGATGTGCTGCATATATGGTCAGCAAGGTCAAGGACTTCAGGTGTGCATTCAGGATGGGCTACGAATTTTACATTAGGATATTGTTTCTTCATCTCAAGGACATCGGATGGCTTAAGATACTGATGGGTGGGGCAGAATCCTTTCCAGGGGATAACCTCTTTTTTTGTAAATCTGGCAGTATACATTGATAAATTCATGTCAGGAATCATCAAGACCCTTTCTCCCTTGACAGAATTAACAACCTTTACTGCATTTGCTGATGTGCAGCATATATCACTCTCTGCCTTTACATCTGCAGATGAATTTACATAGCAGACAACAGGGACACCCGGCAGTTCCTTCTTTTTTTCTATTAATTTTTCAACTGTCACCATGTCAGCCATTGGGCATCCTGCCTCAATCCTTGGAAGGATGACTGTCTTTTTAGGTGAAAGTATGGAGGCACTCTCAGCCATAAAGTGGACGCCGCAGAATACAATAACCTCTGCATCAGTCTTTGCCGCTATCTGGCTCAATGCAAGGGAATCTCCCGTTACATCTGCCATCTCCTGTATTTCATCCCTTTGATAATTATGGGCGAGCATTATGGCGTTCTTTTCCTTCAGGAGTTCCCTTATCTCTTGCTGTAGTTCATAAATTTTACTTGACATGATTTAAATTATCTCATATCATATCTATTTTAACAAATCAAAAATAGAGAGGTTTTTTATGAGAACATTTTCAGCTAAAAAAGAAGAGGTAAATAGCAAATGGCGTCTGATTGATGCAGATGGCAAGGTATTGGGCAGGCTTGCAAGTGAAATTGCAAATATATTGAGGGGGAAGAACAAGCCTATATATACACCCCATGTGGATACAGGCGACCATGTAGTCGTAATAAATGCAGAAAAGATTGTCTTGACAGGAAAAAAGCTTCAGGACAAGGTATATTACCGTCATTCAAATTATCCGGGTGGTTTGAAATCCACTACTGCAGAAAAGTTATTAAAAAAGAGATCTGCTTCGTTAATAGAGATAGCAGTAAAAGGTATGCTCCCAAGGAATACTCTTGGCAGGGAGATGTTTAAAAAACTGAAGGTGTATCCTTCAAAGGAACATCCTCATACTGCCCAGAAGCCAGAGCCAATGGAGTTAAAGGGTTAAGGAGGACTATGGAATTAGAAAAATTTTACGGCACAGGCAAGAGAAAAAATGCCATCGCAAGAGTCTGGATGCAGATTGGCGGTGGTAAGATTATTGTGAATGAAAAGCCTATTAATGAGTTTTTTGGAAGAGGGAATGCTGTTGCACTTGCAACCCAATCTCTGGAAGAAACTGATACCCTGAGTAAATTTGATGTAAAGGTAAGTGTTCAGGGGGGTGGAACAATGGGGCAGGCAGGTGCGATAAGGCACGGCATAGCCAATGCCCTTCTCCATGCAAATCCAAATTTAAGGCTTGTCTTGAAAAAGGCAGGTTTTCTGACAAGGGATTCCAGAATAAAAGAGAGAAAGAAATACGGACAGAAAGGTGCAAGAAAGAGATTCCAGTTCTCTAAGAGATAAAAAGAGTGTCAGAGTGTCAGAGAGTCAAAGCCTTAATATTTAATACCTTGACACTATGACACTATGACACTTTGATACTATGGTCAAAGTAGGTATTCTTGGTGCAAGCGGTTATACAGGTTTAGAACTGATAAGGATACTCCTTAATCATCCCCATATCAAAATAGCAGTAATTACCTCTGAAAAATATTCCGGAGCTAAAATCAGTGATGTCTTTCCTTCCTTTAAAGGACATTTAGATTTAAAATACGAAGCCCTCTCTCCCGAAGAAGTATCAAAGAAATGCGATTTTGTTTTTTCTGCCCTTCCGCATAAGGCATCAATGTCTGTTGTTCCACCACTATTGAAAGCAGGTAAAAAGGTTGTTGACCTCAGTGCAGACTTCAGACTTAAATCTCCTGCAACTTATAAAGATTGGTATAAAGAGGAGCATAAAACCCCCGAACTGTTAAATTCGGCAGTTTATGGCATTCCAGAGTTGAAGAGAGAAAGGATAAAGAGTGCAAATCTCGTTGCAAATCCCGGATGTTATCCGACAAGTGTTATACTTGCATTAGCCCCGCTGTTAAAAGAAAATATAATTGATACAGATTCAATTATTGTAGATTCCAAGTCGGGTGTTACAGGGGCAGGGAGGAAGGTTGAGGAGGCGCTGCTTTTCGCTGAGTGTAATGATAATTTTAAGGCATATAACATTGCATCTCACAGGCATACTCCAGAGATGGAGCAGGAGATAAGTGAGGTTGCCAAAAAGGCTGTTAAAATAACCTTTACACCTCATCTCTTACCTGTAAACAGGGGGATTTTAAGCACTATTTATTGCTCTCCTCTGAATAAAAATTTAGCATCAGAAGACATTTTAAAAATATATGAAGATTTTTATAAAGGGGAGAGGTTTGTGAGAATTCTTGGAATAGGAAAATCTCCTCAAACCCACTATCTCCTTGGCTCAAATTACTGTGATATTGGTTTTCAGATTGATAAAAGGACAGGAAAGATAATTATTGTGTCTGCGATTGACAACCTTGTTAAAGGTGCGTCGGGCCAGGCAGTTCAAAATATGAATATTATGCTTGGATTTAAAGAAGATACGGCACTGGAGGGTGTAGGGATTTTTCCATGAAACCCAAAATTGCCACCAAGACACAAAGACACAAAGACACAAAGATATTTTATTTTTTCTTTGAGCCTTTGTGACTTTGAGGCACAGGTATTTTTGAATGAAAGAGATAAAAGGGGGAATAACTGCTGTAAGGGGTATACGGGCTTCGGGTATATCTTGCGGCATTAAAAAAACAGGTAAGAAAGACCTTGCCCTGATAGTCTCAGAGGCAGAGGCTTCTGCTGCTGGCGTATTTACTGAAAATCGCGTAAAGGCAGCACCTGTAATATTGAGCCAGAAAAATATCAAAAACGGAAGGGCGAGAGGTGTAATCGTAAACAGTGGCAATGCAAATGCGTGTACGGGCAACACAGGATACAGACATGCGGGGGAGATGATGAACTTGACGGCTAAATCTCTTGGTGTATCTCCTGAAAAGATTCTGGTTGCATCCACAGGTGTAATCGGCGACCCCTTACCTATAGAAAAGATTAAAAAAGGAATACCCGTCCTTGTTAAAAAGTTAAGCAAAGCAGGTGGAATAGATGCAGCAGAGGCAATAATGACTACCGATATTGTTCCAAAGATAACTGCTGTAGAATATAAATACGGGAGAGAGTCTATAAGGATTGGCGGGATTGCAAAAGGCTCAGGGATGATATATCCAAGACTCGCCACAATGCTCGCTTTTATTACAACAGATATTGCGATTTCACCTAAACTTTTAAATAGTGCACTGAAAGAGTCAGTGGATAAATCATTTAATATGATTACAGTGGATGGTGATACAAGCACAAATGATACTGTTTTAGTTCTGGCAAATGGATTGGCAGGTAACAAAATGATTGCTAATAGAAACTCAAAGGAGTTTGCACTATTTGTAGAGGCGTTGAATCATGTTACAACTGCCCTATCAAAGATGATTGTGAAAGATGGGGAAGGGGCTACAAAATTTGTTGAGATAAATGTTAAAAAGGCAAAAAATTTTGAAGATGCGAAAAAGATTGCCCTTTCAATTGCGAATTCAAATTTGGTCAAGACAGCCCTCTTTGGAGAAGACCCAAACTGGGGAAGGGTAGTGTCAGCGGCGGGGAATTCAGGTGTGAAGTTTGATCCAGATAAAATAAGGGTGTCAATAGGTGAAGTGGTTGTATTTAAAAACGGCAGTGGTGTTAAAGTGGATTGGGAGCGGAAGGTGAGGGGTGTTATGAGGGAAAGGGATATAACTATAACGCTTGACCTTGGAATCGGGCATGAAGATGCAAAGGTATGGACAACAGACCTCTCGTATGATTATGTAAAGATAAATGGCAGCTACAGGAGTTAGATAATTTTATATTTATGTAAAAATGTATTGCAAAATTAAAAGGTTTTGTGATATAAATAAAAAATTCTATTAAAATAAACATTAACAAAATTTGAAGGAGGAAGCATGTCGTCAGCTATTACGATGAAGCAGTTATTGGAGGCAGGTTCCCATTTTGGGCACCAGACCAAAAGGTGGAATCCAAAGATGAAGAAGTATATCTTCGGGGCAAGGAATGGCATCTATATTATTGATTTGCAGAAGACTCTAAAGAAGTTTAAAGAGGTTACAAAATTCATAACTGAAACTGTTGCCAAGGGAGAATATATCCTTTTTGTCGGAACAAAAAAACAGGCACAGGGTATGATTGCTGAAGAGGCTAAGAGGTGCGGTATGTTTTACATGAATCAGAGGTGGCTCGGCGGGACCCTTACCAACTTTGATACCATTAAGAAGAGTATTAGAAGATTGAAAGACCTTGAAGCGATGAGAGATAGCGGTGGCTTTGATGCTATTACAAAGAAAGAGGGTATTATGATAGAAAAAGATATTAAAAAACTTGATAAATATCTTGGCGGGATTAAGGATATGGATAAATTGCCAAAGGCGATATTTGTTATTGATACCCGCAAAGAGAAAATAGCCATTAATGAGGCTAAGAAGATGGGTATTAAATCTATAGCAGTTGTTGATACAAATTGCGACCCTGATGGTGTAGATTTTGTCGTGCCTGCAAATGATGATGCAATAAGGTCAATACGGTTGATGGCTTCAAAGGTGGCAGATATTATTATAGAAGCTAAAGAAGCAATAGCGATTAAAGAGAGGGCTTCTGCAGATGAAATGGAATCTGCATTAGAATCGGCTATCGTTCCAACAAAGGAAGCAAGAGTTGAAGGAGAATCGGCACAGGCAGTAAATTAAGTATCAAAGAGTCAAAGTATCAAATCTCTGACACTCTGACACTTTTAGAGGGAGGATTTAATGGCAGTAAGCGCTGAGTTGGTAAAAACATTAAGGGAGAGATCAGGTGTAGGGATAATGGAGTGCAAGGATGCCCTGGAGGAGACAAAGGGGGATATTGAATCCGCAATTGATTATCTGAGAAAGAAGGGGCTTTCAAAGGCAGTTAAAAAGGCAGACCGTGCAACTTCTGAGGGGCTTGTAGCTTCATACATTCATGCAGGCGGTAAGATAGGCGTTTTAGTGGAAGTAAATTGCGAAACTGATTTTGTTGCAAGGACAGAGCAGTTTCAGTCACTCGTAAAAGATATTGCAATGCATATTGCTGCGTCAAATCCATTATATATAAAAAGGGAGGATGTTCCGCCTGAGGTAATAAGCAAAGAAAAGGAGATTTATATTCATCAGGCTAAGGAGTCAGGCAAGCCCGATAATGTTGTCCAGAAGATTGCGGAGGGGAAGTTAGAGAAATATTATACAGAGGCATGTCTTATTGAGCAGTCTTTTGTAAAAGACCCTGATATTACTATCAAAGAATTCATTTCAAGAAAGATTGCCGAATTGGGCGAAAATATTCAGGTCAGCAGATTCGTCAGATATCAATTGGGGAAACAATAATTGCCAAAATTAAAATTTAAAAGGGTTCTATTGAAACTTACCGGTGAGGCGGTAAGTGGAGAAGGTGGATTTGGTATTGACCAGAAGATAGTCAGGGATATTGCCCTTGAAATTAAAGAAATCCAGGAGATGGGCATTGAGACTGCGGTTGTAATAGGCGGAGGGAATATATTCAGAGGTTCAATTGCCGCCAATGCCGGAATGGACAGGGTTACTGCCGATTACATGGGGATGCTTGCAACCGTGATTAATGGACTGGCACTTCAGAATGCCCTTGAAAGAGAAGGTGTCCATACAAGGATGCTGACTTCAATAGATATGAGGCAGGTGGCTGAACCCTATGTCAGACGCAGGGCAATAAGGCACATGGAGAAGGGGAGGGTGGTAATTTTTGCAGGAGGGACAGGGAGTCCGTATTTTACAACCGATACTACAGCCTCATTAAGGGCTATAGAAATAAATGCTAATGTTATACTTAAGGCAACCAAAGTTGATGGTGTTTACAGCAGCGACCCTAAAAAAGATAAGAATGCAGTAAAGTTTACAGACCTTACATATATGGATGTATTACAAAAAGACCTCAAGGTTATGGACACAACCGCTATATCTTTGTCTATGGATAACAAGATTCCTATAATTGTCTTCAGCATGAAGCAGAAGGGGAACATAAAAAGGGTTCTGTCAGGAGAGAAGATTGGGACGATTGTAAAGGGGAAATAAATCTTTAGCCACCAAGACACAAAGCAAGAAGAAAAATGAATTAAAAAACCACACGATTTCACGAGATTTACACAAGATTAATAAAATTTAATTAAAAAATCTGTGTTAATCTGTGGTTAAATTATGTTATTCTTTGTGTCCTTCGTGAGCTTTGTGGTTAATCAGGTTTTTATTCTATGATTCAGAATATTTATAACGATACAAACAAAAAAATGGAGTCCTCGGTAACTGTCTTCCAAAAAGAACTGGCAGGGATAAGGACAGGCAGGGCATCCTTAGCCCTTTTGGACGGGATAAAGGTGGAGTATTATGGAAATCCGACTCCTCTCAATCAGGTTGCCAACCTTTCTGTGCCTGAAAGCCGCTCAATAACAATCCAGCCGTGGGATATATCTATTACCCCTGTTATAGAAAAGGCAATCCTTTCATCTGACCTTGGATTAACACCTTCTAATGATGGTAAAATTATCCGTATATCAATCCCGCCTCTTACAGAGGAGAGGCGAAAACAGCTTGTGAAGGTTGTAAAGAAATTGGCTGAAGACTGCAAGGTGGCGATAAGAAATATAAGAAGGGACAGCATGGAGCATCTAAAGGCACTTGAAAAGGATAAAAAGATTTCTCAGGATGACCACAAAAAGGCACATGATGAGATACAGAAGATAACTGATAAATTTATAAATAGAGTAGACGAGATTACAGCAAAAAAGGATAAAGAGATTTTAGAAGTATAATTAATAAAAAGGGGTTAGGGGTTAGGGATTAGGGGTTGGCAAAAAATGAGCTTTAATTCTTAATCCTTAACCCCTTTTTTATTTTGAAATAAACCCAAAAAAATGCGTGAAACCACAGGTAAACACAGATTAACACAGATTATTCAATGAATTAAAAAAAAGATATATTTCACTTTTTAAGTGAAAGAAGAATTATAATAAGTTTTTGTTTTATCAGTGTTTATCTGTGTTCATCTGTGTCTAAATCTTTTTATTTTGTTCTATGCAAAAAAAAATAGTAATAATCGGCGGTGGTATATCAGGGCTTGCCACTGCATACAGCCTTGAGGAAAAGGCTAAAAGGGAAGGGAAATCTGTTTCCATAACCTTACTTGAAAAGAAAAATCAGATTGGTGGAAATATCCTGACTGAAAGAGTCGGCGATTTTCTCATTGAAGGAGGTCCTGACTGTTTCCTTTCCGAGAAGCCCTGGGCAATTGAACTCTGTGAGCGGCTTGGAATGGGGGATAGTCTCCTCTGCACCAATGATAAATTCAGAAAGACTTACATCCTGTGGAATGGACATCTGCACGAACTGCCTGAGGGTGTGATATTGATGGTACCGACCGAAATCTTTCCCCTATTAAAGAGTAATCTAATATCTTTTTCAGGCAAGATAAGGATGGGGATGGAGTTGTTCATACAAAAAAATAAATCAAATGATGATGAAAGCCTTTCCCAGTTTGTCTGCCGCCGTCTTGGACAGGAAGCCCTTGATAAGATTGCAGCCCCTCTTGTAGCAGGTGTCCACGCTGAAGACCCTGATACTATGAGTGTTAAAAGCAGATTTCCGAGGTTTGTTCAGATGGAGGAGGAATATGGAAGTCTTATTAAAGGGATGATTGCTAAAAGGAGAGAGATGAGGAGGGCTGGAAGTAAAGGAAATAAGCCTAAATACACGATGTTCATGACACTTAAAGATGGACTCTCTGAGATGCCTGCAACAATTGTCCGAAATCTTAAATCAACAGAGATTCTTACAAATAGAGAGGTGTTAAATATAGAGAAATTTCTTACCTCAACTCCAGATACAGAAAAAGGTATGGTGAGCCTGCCGAACTATAAAATATCTTTAAAAAATGGAGAGGTTTTAGATGCAGATACTGTGGTTGTTGCCACCCCCTCCTATGAAACAGCCAGCCTATTGACAGGGATTGATGATTCTATATCTGCTCTCTTAAATAAGATTCCTTATACATCCACAGCCACTGTATCTCTCGCCTTTAAGAAGGAAAACATTTCCAATCCAATGAATGGATTTGGATTTCTTGTGCCGAGGCAAGAGAAGAGGAGAATAACAGGTGCAACATGGGTATCAAGAAAATTCTCATATAGGTCGCCTGATGACTCTGTCTTAATCAGGTGCTTTATTGGAGGCTCCCATAATGAGAAGCTGGTTTTCCTTAACGATAAAGATATGATAGAGATGGTGAAAGGGGAGTTGAGGGATATTATGGGTATTACATTAGAGCCTCTGCTGACCCGAATCTATAGATGGGAAAGGGCAATGCCGCAATACACCATCGGGCATGAAGGGAGGCTGTCAATCCTTGATAAGAAGTTATCAGAATATCCCGGCATGTTTCTTACAGGCAGTTCATACAGGGGGAGCGGAATAAGCGAGTGTATAAAGGATGGACAGATTACCGCCGAATCTGTCTTGAAATATCTGTTTAGGTGATATTTAAAAATGTAGGGTTCGTTCCCTGAACGAACCTTTTCAGGACTGTTCGGGGAACAGTCCCTCCAATTTTGCAAATTCAATGTCTTTTATCTTGATTTTTTCAGTAAAACTCTTATAATCTTCTTGAATGAAAAGACTCTCTTTGTCTCTCCTACAGAAGACAATTCTTGCTGTTATTGTTGTATCTCTTCCACTAATAATTACTTTTCTATATAACTACAATAAAAATACAGAATATATAAAGGAAGATGCCATTAGAGATTTAGCTAATACTGAATTGGTTTATGAGGGACTGATATATCAGTCCCTTGAAAAGGCAGAAAATCGTGTTCAGGACTTCTCAAGTGATGGCTATATAAGGGATGGGGCACAAAAAATACTTGAAGGACAAAAGTCATCAGTTGAAACCCTCAGTGATTATATTTCAAGAAATAAATTAATTTTGGATAAGACAATCAACATGATTAGCATCATGTCTTTGGATGGCAAAGTTCTTACATCTACAAATATTTCTACAATAGGAAATGATTTCTCAAGTGAAGAGTTTTTCCTGAAAGGGAAAAATGGTATCAGCGTTGCTTCAAGTGAAAATGGTACATCAGGACTGACCGAAATTGTGGCTTCAGCCCCTCTGACAAATATATCAACAGGAATGCCTATTGGTGTTATAGCAAATTCTATGCATATTTCAGAACTAAATAAAGTTTTAGAAAAGGTTATGACAGGAGGACATGATATAGAACATGGAGTATTACCACCGACTGAAGGAAAGGATGACAATATTGAGGTCTATCTTGTAAATTACAATAAAAGATTTATTACAAAGCCTGTATTTGTTAGGGATGAGTTATTGAATCTTAGAGTTGATACATTGCCTGTTAATAAATGTATAAAATCAAATGAAGAATTTGCAGGATTTTATAAAAACTATAGAAATGTAGATGTTGCTGGTGCATCAGTTTGTCTGCCAGAAATGAAATGGGTCTTACTTATAGAGGCTAATGCCAATAATATCCTTGCCCATACAAAAGAAATAGGGAGTAATATCTCAATAACTGCATTCATTGTTGCAGGGATTATCGGAGTCTTATTTATTGTCTTCTATGAAGTAGTTGTAAAACAGATTCGTAAAATTTCAGCTGCATCAGAAAGGATTGCGGATGGCATTTATAACATCACAATTCCAATAGAGTCAGAGGATGAGATAGGGATACTTTCAAGGTCATTCAATAAGATGGCTTCTGAGATTAGCAGGAGGACTAACGAGCTTGAAGAGAGCGGAAAGAAGCTGAAAGAGGCACAGCATATAGCAAGGCTCGGGAGCTGGGATTGGGACATAGTTAAAGATAAGCTTCACTGGTCAGATGAGATTTACAATATCTTTGGCGTAGAGTTAGATGAATTTGAAGACAGCAGATTTTTAAAGTTTGTCCATCTTGATGATAGGGAGTTTGTTAATAGTGCTGTCAATGATGCACTTTACAATAAAAAACCATACTCCATTGACTATAGAATAGTTCTTAAAGGAGGAGGAGAGAAGTTTATCCACGAACAGGGTGTGGTTGCTTTAAATAGCACCGGTGAACCTGTTCGTATGGTTGGGACAATTCAGGATATTACTGAGCGGAAGATACTGGAAAAGTCGCAGCTTGAACTACAGCAGAGATATGAAGAACTGATAAACAGCCTCAATGCTGGAGTTTTCAAGATTGATACTGATGGTAAGATGATTGAGGTTAATAAAGCATGTGTGATGATGGCTGAGGCTGCTTCAAAAGAGGAGCTTCTTAAACACAATGTCCTTGATTTATTGGAAAATAAAAATAAGCTCAAGGAGATAGTTGACAGGTTGTTGAAGGGTGAATCTGTGGTTGATGAAGAGATTCCATTTATTACAATAAAGGGAAATGAAATCTGGACATCTGTTTCAACTGTATTAAAAAAAGGCGATAAGGGTAATATCTATTTGGAGGGCATTATTGAGGAAATCACAGAAAAAAAGAAACTTGAAGACCAGTTAAGGCATTCCCAGAAAATGGAGTCGGTAGGCATACTCGCAGGAGGTCTTGCCCATGACTTTAACAATATTCTGTCTGCAATAATGAATTACGGAAACCTTTTGATTATGAAAAAAGGGGGGGATGAAACTACAAAAAAATTTGCAGAACAGATAATTTTAGCCTCAGAGAAAGGTGCAAGCCTGACAAGGGGGATACTTGCATTCAGCAGGAAACAGGTGATGAATTTGCAGGTTGCGGACATGAATGAGCTTGTAAGAAAAATTGAAAAGATATTGCTGAGGCTGATAGGCGAGGATATTGAGCTTAAGGTAAATCTTACAGATAAAACCTTGACAGTGAATATAGACGAGATACAGATAGACCAGGTTTTGATGAACCTTGCCACAAATGCAAGGGATGCCTTACAGAAGGGTGGAGCTATAACTATAAGCACGAATGTAATAGAAATTAATAATGAATATATTAAAGAGTTTGGTTATGGTGAGTTAGGGAAATATGCCTTAATCAGTTTTTCTGATAATGGAGTCGGCATGGATGAGGGGACGAGGAAAAAGATCTTTGAGCCGTTCTTTACTACAAAAGGGGTAGGGAAGGGGACAGGGCTTGGGTTGTCAATGTCATATGGTATTGTTAAACAGCACAACGGTTATATAAATGTATTTAGTGAGCCGAATAAAGGCACTGAATTTAAAATATATCTGCCGTTATCAGGCCAAAGTGTTTCTATAAGAAAAACAGTAAAAGTTTCCACACCTATTAGAGGGAGTGAGACAGTTCTTCTTGCTGAGGATAATTCAGTTGTAAGAGAGACTGCGAAGGCAATACTTGAAGAATATGGATATAAGGTCATTGAGGCTGTAGATGGAGAAGATGCGGTAAAAAAGTTCATTGAGAATAAGGATGGAATTAAGCTAATCATTTCGGATATGATAATGCCCAAGAAGAGCGGGAAAGAGGCTTATGAAGAGATTAAAAAAATAAGCCCTGGTATGAAAGTCCTTTTTATAAGCGGATATGCCCCGGATTTATTGAAGGCTAAGGCTCTCCATGAAGACGGGATGAATTTTATATTAAAACCTGTTGTTCCTGACAATTTATTAAGAAAGGTGAGAGAGGTAATTGATAGCAAAGATTAACTCTTCTCCTCTTCAACCAATACCTTTTTAAGAATTTTTCCTATGAGGCTCTTTGGAAGTTCTTTTCTGAATTCAACCTTTTTAGGTACCTTATACTTTGTCAGATTAGCCTTGCAATAACTGATAATCTCGTCTTCAGTTGCAGATTCTCCATCTTTTAAAATAATAAATGCCTTTGGTATTTCGCCCAATAACTTATAATGAATCCCTATTACTGCTGATTCTTTTATCTTCGGGTGCTTGTTTAGAAATTCCTCAATCTCTCTTGGGTATATGTTATATCCGCCTGAGATTATCATCTCCTTTTTCCTGTCCACAATATGGAAATATCCATCCTCATCCATTCTCCCTATATCGCCTGTGAAGAGCCAGCCATTTTTTAAAATCATTTCTGTTTCCTTCTCATTCTTCCAATATCCCTTCATAATCTGAGGTCCCTTTATTGCAATTTCTCCTATTTCACCTGTCTGAAGCTTTGCCCCTGTTATCAAGTCAACAATACTGCATTCAGTGTCAGGCAATGGGATGCCTATACTGCTGAATTTTCTTTCCCCGTAAATTGGATTGCAGTGTGTTACAGGGGATGCCTCAGTAAGTCCGTAACCTTCTATAACCTTTACATCTGTCAGTGTCTCAAATCTTACAGCCATGTCATGAGGGAGTGGGGCTGCACCACTTACACAGAATTTCATAGATGACAGATTATATTTCTTCTCATGCCTTAACTCACCATTTATGGCTGAGAACATTGCAGGGACACCTATAAATATACTTGCCCTGTATCGTTCTATTGCCTTTAAGACATCCAAAGGCTTAAATCTTGGCAGGAGTATCATTGATGAGGCTAAATATACAGGAAGGTTCATGGATGATGTCATGCCGAAGATATGAAAAAATGGGAGGACAGAGAGAAATGTCTCCTTTCCGACTTCTGCCTTTGAGAACCAGTGACGGCACTGGATTGTATTTGCAGCTAAATTTCTGTGAGTGAGAATTGCACCCTTTGGAATCCCTGTTGTCCCTCCAGTGTATTGAAGGAGGGCAATGTTGTCAGGTGAAACATTCATATTGAACAGTTTGGCAGGACTTTTCTTTATTAGTTTTAAAAAAGTGTAGTGTGATACTTGACCCTGAAACAAGTTCAGGGTGACAGATAAAGTGTCCTTTTCCATGTCATGCTGAACTCGTTTCAGCATCTCTCTTTTCTCTTTGAATCTGTAAATGATATTTTTAGGGAATGGGAGAAAATCGGATATACTGCATAAAATAATATTCTTTAGTAAGCCCTTGCTAATAATATACTTAATATTTGGATATAGGACATCAAGGATTATGATTGTTTCTGAGCCTGAATCGTTTAATTGATGCTCTATCTCCTTCTCTGAATAAAGTGGATTGAACTGCACAACCACTCCTCCGATTCTCAGTACTCCGTAATATGAAATCACTTCGTGAGGACAATTTGGAAGCATTATTGCCACCCTGTCACCTTTTTTTATTCCCATATCAATTAGGGCATTGGCAAACTTGATTGTTAGGTTGTGGAGTTCTTTGTAGTTTATCTTTTTGCCAAAGAATATTATGGCTCTTTTTTGCGGAAATCTTTTTGCGGTATCCGATAGTAAATCTGCTATTGTCTTATTGGGATATTCAATGGATGATGGGATATCATCAGGATATTTTTTAAGCCACTGTTTTTGCATGGTATTAAAATATCAGAAAAAGACATGAAAAGTCATCAGGAAAATAATCACAATATGTCCCAAAACGCTTGATTAAAAAGTAATTTAAAACAATTTAGAAAAATAATTTAAGACTTGACATTTTTATTTTTTTAAATTATCTTTAACATTCATTTTAGAGGTATTTTAAGATGATAAGGGGGGATCAGATAAATTAGGTTCATTCGTAAATAAGTTGAAATAGCTTAACAAATAAATTCTAAGCACTAAATTCTAAATTCTAAACAATATTCAATGACCAAAATCCAAATGTTCAAAACAATGGTTTTGAATTTAATATATTGAAATATAAAAAGTTATTTTTGTGGGAGGGAAATAATATGGCAATGAATATTACTCAGAAGATAATTAAAAAGCACCTTGTTTCAGAAAACATGACCGCTGGTGAAAAGATTGCAATAAAGATGGACCAGACATTAACACAGGATGCCACAGGGACTATGGCATATCTTCAGTTTGAGGCATTGGGTGTTCCGAGGGTTAAGACAAAGCTATCAGTAAGTTATGTTGACCATAATACACTACAAACAGATTTTATGAATATGGATGACCATAGGTTCCTCCAGAGTATTGCCGCAAAATATGGTCTCTATTTCTCCCGCCCTGGCAACGGAATCTGCCATCAGGTTCATCTTGAGAGATTTGGTGCCCCCGGACAGACATTATTAGGTTCAGACAGCCATACGCCTACATGCGGCGGTGTTGGAATGATTGCCATTGGTGCAGGCGGACTTGATGTTGCCCTTGCAATGGGTGGGGACCCGTTTTACTTCTCCATGCCAAAGGTAGTCCTTGTAAAGCTGACAGGAAAGCTCCAGCCGTGGGTTTCTGCAAAGGATATTATACTTGAGCTTTTGAGAAGGCTTACTGTTAAGGGAGGGGTCGGGAAGGTTATTGAATACGGCGGTTTAGGTGTAAAGACACTTTCAGTTCCTGAGAGGGCGACTATTACAAATATGGGTGCAGAGCTTGGCGCTACTACCTCTATTTTCCCAAGTGATGAGGTAACAAAGGCATTTTTAAAGGCACAGAAGAGGGAGAAGTCATGGACCCGATTGGAGGCTGACCCAAATGCTGCTTATGACGAAGTTGTGGAATTGGATTTAAGCAAGATAGAGCCGATGGTTGCAAAACCTCATTCCCCTGACAATGTTGTCCCTCTGAAAGAATTGGAGGGGACACCTGTCCAGCAGGTTGCGATAGGAAGCTGCACTAATTCGTCATACAGGGATATGATGACTGTTGCTGCTGCATTAAAGGGCAAGACTGTCCATCCTGATGTAAGCCTTGTAATTGCCCCCGGTTCAAAGCAGGTGCTTGAGATGATAACAAAGAACGGCGGGCTGGCAAGCATGATAGCCGCAGGTGCAAGGGTTCTTGAGAGTGCATGCGGGCCATGTATAGGAATGGGACAGGCTCCTTCAACAAAGAGTATATCTTTACGGACATTTAACAGGAATTTTGAAGGAAGGAGCGGCACAAAGGATGCGCAGGTTTATCTGGTAAGCCCTGAAGTAGCTGCTGCTGCGGCATTGAAGGGTGTCATCACCGACCCGAGAAAACTCGGAAAGAAATCTCCAAATATAAAGATGCCAAATACATTCATTGTAGATGATAATATGGTAATCTCACCACTTCCGCCAAAGAAGGCTGCTACTGTTGAGATAGTAAGAGGTCCTAATATAAAACCACTTCCGGAATTTAAGCCCCTCCCGAATGTCCTTCAGGGTAAGATTATTATAAAAGTAGGTGATAATATTACTACAGACCATATAATGCCTGCAGGTGCAAAGATACTTCCATTGAGGTCAAATATACCTGCAATGGCAGAGCATGTCTTTTCACCTATTGACCCGGCATTTCCGAAGAGGGCAAAGGAGATGGGTGGGGGATTTGTAATAGGCGGCGCAAACTATGGGCAGGGTTCAAGCCGTGAGCATGCAGCACTTGCACCTATGTATCTCGGCGTAAAGGCAGTTGTTACAAAATCCTTTGCGAGGATACATCTGGCAAACCTGATAAACTTCGGCATCCTCCCGCTGACATTCGCAAATGAAGGTGATTACAATAATGTAGAGCAGGGAGATGACTTGGAATTGGATGTAACAGGGCTTGATGGAAAGAGTTTGATACTTAAAAATAAGACAAAGGGGGTGGATTTAGAGGTAAAGCATCCGTTGGTCGGCAGGGATATTGATATAATTAAAGCAGGCGGTTCACTGGGTTATGTAAAGACAAGAGGGTAAAAAACAAAGGTTAAGGATGAGGTTAAGGTTAAGATTTTTCTCAGCCTCAGCCTAAACCTAAACCTTGACCTTTTAGGGAGGAAATTTATGGCATATTTGAAATTGGTTCCACCTGCAAGTGGTGGGAAGATTACAGCAAATCCTGATGGTTCACTAAATGTTCCCAACAATCCTATTATACCCTTTATCAGAGGGGACGGCACAGGGGCTGATATATGGGCTGCATCTGTCAGGGTTATGGATGCAGCAGTAGAGAAGGCTTATAAAAGTGAGAGGAAGATTGAATGGTTTGAGATTTTTGCAGGGGAGGGTGCGCAGAAACATTACGGGGCAGACTGCCCGCCGAATCTTCTCCCTGACGATACTATTGAGGCAGTTAAGGAATACACAGTTGCTATAAAGGGTCCCCTTACAACCCCGGTAGGCAAGGGTATCAGGAGCCTGAATGTCGCCTTAAGACAGATACTTGACCTTTATGTATGTCTGAGGCCGGTCAGATGGTTTGGTGCTCCATCTCCTGTAAAGCACCCCGAATTTGTTGACATGGTAGTTTTCAGGGAAAATACTGAGGATATATATGCAGGGATTGAATGGGAGGCTGGAACCCCTGAAGTTCAGAAGATAATCAACTATCTTCAAACAGAGATGGGTGTGAAGAAGATAAGATTTCCTGAGACATCTGGCATAGGTATAAAACCTGTCAGTAGTGAAGGGACAAAACGATTGGTAAGGGCTGCAATTAATTATGCCATTAAGAATAACAGAAAGAGCGTTACCCTTGTTCATAAAGGTAATATCATGAAGTTCACAGAGGGTGCATTTATGAAGTGGGGATATGAGCTTGCAAAGGATGAGTTTGGCGATAAGACCATTTCGTGGGATGAGTGCAAGGGGAATGTCCCTGCTGGGAAGATATTGATTAAGGATGCTATTGCAGATGCATTTCTTCAACAGATACTGACAAGGGCTAATGAGTATGATGTTATTGCAACACTTAATCTCAATGGAGACTATATCTCCGATGCACTTGCTGCACAGGTTGGAGGTATTGGTATAGCACCTGGCGGTAATATTAACTTTGCCACAGGACAGGCTATATTTGAGGCGACACATGGGACTGCACCAAAGTATGCCGGACTTGATAAGGTAAACCCAGGCTCTGTCATCCTCTCTGGAGAGATGATGTTCAGGCACCTTGGCTGGACTGAGGCTGCAGACCTTATGGTTCAGGGCATCCAGAGGGCTATTGACAGCAAGGTTGTAACCTATGACTTTGCCCGACTTATGAAGGATGCAAAAGAGGTAAAATGCTCGGAGTTTGGGACTGTCATAATTGAGAATATGGAAAAGAAGGCGGTTGTAAAGAAACCTGCTCCTAAGAAGGCAAAGCCAGAAAAGAAAAAAGTAGCAAAACCTGCAAAGAATGCCGCGAAGAAAAAGAAGCCTGCAAAGACAATTAAGGTAAAGAAGGTTGTAAAGAAGGCAGTAAAGACTAAAAAGAAACCAGTAAAAAAATCAAAGAGAAAAAAATAAAAAGATTAAGGAGAAAGGGGGAAATAGTAGAGAACTGGAGAATAAGATAAGATTCAAAATGCAAAAATAAGAATTTAAATTTAATTTTTTCTCCATCTCTCCATTTTCTCCATTTCTCCTTATTAATTTAGGAGGTGGGATGAGGAAAAAGATTACTATAGTCGGTGTAGGTCATGTTGGTGCAACAACTGCTCAGCTTGCGGCATATAAAGAACTTGGAGATGTAGTCCTTATTGATATAATTGAAGGTGTTCCGCAGGGAAAGGGACTTGACCTTCAAGAGTCCGCTCCATTAGAGCTTTTTGACTCTAATATCATGGGGACAAACGATTATAAGGATACTGCAAACTCAGATATAGTGGTCATTACTGCCGGTGTTCCGAGAAAGCCCGGTATGAGCCGTGAAGACCTCCTGAATACAAATGTAAAAATCGTTAAATCTGTAACAGAACAATTAGCCAAATATTCTCCAAATGCATTCGTTATTGTGGTATCTAACCCACTGGATGCAATGTGTTATGTGGCAATGAAGGTTGGAAACTTCCCCCGACACAGGATAATAGGTCTATCAGGTGTGCTTGATTCTGCAAGAATGAGGTCGTTTATTTCCATGGAGCTCAATGTCTCTATGGATGATGTCCATGCAATGGTTATGGGGCTTCATGGCGATTCAATGGTTCCGCTCCCAAGGTATTCAACCGTTTCTGGTATTTCTATTACTGAACTGATGAGCAGGGAAAAGATTGAAAAGATAATTGAAAGGACAAAAAATGGAGGCGGGGAGATAGTAAACCTTCTTAAAACAGGAAGTGCCTATTATGCCCCGGGCTCTGCAATAGTTCAGATGATTGAATCCATCCTCAAAGATAAGAAGAGAGTTCTGCCATGTGCGGCATATCTTGACGGCGAATATGGAATGAAGGGTGTATTCATGGGAGTCCCTCTCAAACTTGGCATCAAGGGGATAGATGAGATTATTCAGTTGAAACTGACAGATAATGAGATGGCTTCTCTCCACAAATCGGCAGAGGAAGGAAAGAAGACTATAAGTCAGATAAAGTTATAGATATGACCTAAATCACACAAAAAAATGCAAAAAAACTCCGGTAATGAAAGCGAAGACAATTTTGCCTGCAAAAATCACCCGTCCAATTGTCTCAAATATCTACCTCAGAAAGAGGCTATTCAAGCAATTAGACACTGAACGGAAGAGTAAAGGCATCTATGTCTGTGGTCCTCCCGGTGCAGGCAAGACTACACTAATTAACAGTTACATTGAATCCCGCACTCTTTCCTCTCTCTGGTATCGTGTGGACGAAGGGGATACCGACCTCTCCACATTTTTCCATTACCTCAGTCTTGCAGAAAAGTGGCTCAATCCAAAGAAAAAGAAGCCTCTCCCCAACCTTACGCCTGAATACAAGCTTGGAATCAATACCTTTGCCCGCAGATATTTTGAAGAACTGTTCAGCAGGATGAAAAGCCCCTTCTCCCTTGTCCTTGACAACTTTCAGGATGCCTCATCAGAATCAAAATTTCATGAAATAGTCAATATTGCACTGAACGAAGTCCCTGAAGGATGCAAGATTATAATAATCAGCCGCACTACTCCTCCATCAGCCTTTTCCCGCAGCATAGCAAACAAGGATATAAAGACTATCGGCTGGGATGATTTGCAATTAACAGAAGATGAGACAATGGGCATAGTAAGGCTTTTAGGATATAAGGAATCTGTCTGTAACACTCTAAATACGCAGTTCTGCAAATGCCGGGGATGGATTGCAGGGCTGTTACTCCTCCTTGAACGAGCAGAAAAAAATATGATTGAAAGGCAGGGGGTTAATAAGATTGCAGGTGAATCCTCCTTTAATTACTTCATGTCGGAGATTTTTGAAAAATTGGATGACAGGACAAAGGACTTCCTCCTCAAGACCTCCTTTCTGCCGGCTATGACCCTGCCTATGACAATTAATCTCAGTGAAAATGAAAAGGGGGGCGAGATACTCACCGAGCTTAGCAAAAGACACTTTTTCACTGAAAAAAGCGGGGGTGCCGCTGTCGATACTTACCACTATCATCCACTTTTCAGGGAATTTCTTCTATCCTCTGCAGGAAAGTCTTTTACAAAAGAGCATATCAATGAATTAAGGATTAAGGCAGGCTATCTCCTTTTAGATACAGGCGATATTGACAATGCAGTAGAATTATTCAAAGAAGCGGGATATTACAAAGGATTGAACAGGGTGATAATAAAAAATGCACCTGAACTTATCAAAGAGGGAAGGAGGTATCCCCGAAGGGGTAATTGAAAATATGCCGTGGTCTCTATATTACGTCGGACTTTGCCGTATGCCGATTAATCCTGCTGATGCAAGGAGCTATCTATCACATGCCTATAAAGTATTCATGGGAGAAAATGACAGGGCAGGTATATTCCTATCATGGTCTGCTGTGGTAGATACATTCTTGTTTGGATGGAAGGATTTTAAGCCGCTTGATTTTTGGATTGAAGAGTTTGAAGGGCTTATGCAAGAGAATGTCATTGCGAGGAGGGAAGCGACGAAGCAATCCCTCCTTTTAGATTGCTTCGGTCGCTTCGCTCCCTCGCAATGGTAATATGAAAAAGTAGCGTCCTTCCAAGGAGGTTATAAAAGCCTTAAAAGGCGATAACCTTTTGTGATATTAAATATCATAAAGGCTGAAATAGCACAATAAAGTGCAAGCCTTTAAACCTTGGAAAGGA
>JACQBS010000007.1 GCA_016194325.1 Nitrospinota bacterium
AACAGGTAACTTTAAGAGTTCTTCTATGGTTTCTGGTATGCGGGTATCTTTTTCGTAAGGTTCTATTATTATATGAACCTGCTGATGGTTTTTAAGCTGAAGATGGTCTATCGGTTTTAAAACTCCATCTTCGTATATGGCTTCTATGGTTTTTGGCATATTTGTATCCCTCCAATCCCTGCTTAAAGCTTGCAGGGACATATCTTAATGAAATGATAACAGGAGGGGGATAAGAAAATCAAGTTTAAATTTTTAAAATTTACAAGAACTTATGGTAAAACTGATGGTAAATTTAAAAATGACGGGGTCAGTGACGGGGCTTTGGATTATGGGATTTGCAATAACTCTTTATCAAGAATCTTTTTCCTTTTTCCGAGTTCGCCGTCCTCTTTTGAGCAGTTCGATATTCTCTCAGCAGCCTCAGGCTTTGGATTCTTGGATTTGGCGGGTTATTTGTGATATATAAACCGAGATATAGGGTTTCAAAATTAATGGGGATATATATCCCATGGATTTGCATTGTCTTTCTTATAGCTATCGCCATTCTTATCGATTGTAATGTCTTAAGATAAATGGGAAAAGGGGACAGGTTGCTTTTTATTAAGCAGTTATCTTGACTGTTTTGTAGAGGAAATTCCTGAAGGATATGAATTTCTTTTTTTCGGCAGGCAATTTGTTGAAGCCTTCTTTACATGCCTTAAGCCTTACAGCAAGTTTTGGCAGGGAGTCGTCTCCATTGAGCCTTGCCTTATTCAACACAAGTTTTACTGTCTCTCTATTAATCTCCCTGTTTATGAACGGCTCGTATAGGGCACTCCAGAAGTCTTGAACATCTGATACTATACTTTCATATATCCCCGATACAGTATCTTCACTTGAAAACACCTTGCCCCCTGTAAGCCGGGTCGATTCAATCCCTATGGCAGTGATAAGGTCATCTCTATTAATCTCTCTTCCCTTTTTAAGGAAATATGCCCTTAGGAGAATGCTCCTCAATTCTCTGACATTTCCCTTAAATTCGTATCCGAGGAGAAAATCTACAGCCTTTTTATTCAGCAGGGGTATCTCATTCCCCCTCCCGTAAACAGAATTTATCTCGCTTAGGAAATGAACTGACAGATCAGGTATATCTTCCCTCCTCTCTCTTAAAGGAGGTATCACAATGGAGAGCTCGCTCAGCCTGTAATAGAGGTCCTCCCTGAATCTCCCATGCCGTATCTCATTATTTAAGTCCTTATTTGTTGCGGCGATAAGGAATACGCGTGAATATCTAATCCTGTTCTCACCGAGGCGGTAAAACCCGCCGTTATCAAGGAATCTCAGTAACTGCACCTGAGTCTTAGGGTCTGCATCACCTATCTCATCAAGAAATACCACACCGCCGTCTGCCTCTTCAAGTATCCCCTTCCTGTCAGAATCTGCCCCGGTAAACGAACCTTTCTTATGCCCGAAAAGCTCACTGTATGTGAGCTCTCCGCTGTAAGCGGCTATATTTGTCTTTTTTAAAGGGAGGTCGTTACCTGTCTGCGTGCTACGCACAGGTAGGTTGGATTTGAGCTCCTTTTTATACAACTCATTCAGTCTTGAATATATATTGTTAAAGAGCATTTCCTTCCCCGACCCTGTTTCTCCCATGATAAGGAGTGATGAAAGCCCGATTCTCTCCTCCCTGTTGATTTTTTCTCTCCATGAGACAATGCGGTTAAAAACAGGGGTGACAATCTTATTAAGCACATCTATTGTGTCTTTGATTTTTGGGCTTTTGCCAATGATGTTGCCAAGGCTGTATGAAGATACATTTGGCGCCCTGTAGCCTATATCCTCTTTAAGCTGGTGAACCTCTTTCTGCAATTCCTGAATTTTTAATAAATCATGTATATGACTGCTTACAAGACTCGTTATAATGGTGAGTATCCTCTTGTGCTCCTCCGTAAAGAACCCTTTTTTAAAGCTGTCAAGATTTATAATCCCAATCACCTCGTCTCCGTAAAGTATAGGGATTGCCAGCTCAGAGCCTACATCTTCCGATACCTCTCTGTAAAAACCCTTGCCTGCAGCCTCTAATTTGACATCATTACAGAGATAGGGCATTTTTGTATGTGCTACATATCCTGTCAGAGACCTCTCTCTCCTCTCTAAATCTTCTCCGCCTACTTTCAATGGCGGTATCGCCTTCTTTCTCCATCCTCTGGACTTTGCCCCGATTAATGTCCCATCTTCATTTTCTACTACAAGCCATCTAACACCATCTATATTCCTTACAATAGCAATAGAGCCTGTATCTGCATCTATCAATTCATTAGCCTTTGAAAGCACTTTTGTAGCAAATACACTCACCCCCCCTTCATCCCCCCCTTTTCTACCTCCCCACTCCCCTCCTTTGGAAGGAGGGGATAAAGAGGAGGTCAAAGGGGGGGCAGGGGGGGGTTCGGATAAGAGTTCAGCAATCTCACTCAATACCTCAATCTCTATATGTTCTCTGCCTACATCTCTTATGACCTTCTCAACCATCTCTGCATGACTGCACAAAAGCTCTTCCTCAAACTGAGTGAATTTATATTTCTCCTTCGTATAATAATTCACCACACAAATAATCTTTTTAGTAACAGGGTCAAACCTCGGCACCATATATAGAGAAGTCAGACCGATTTTTTCTGCAATAGGTTTTCTCTTGAAACTCTCTGTCTTTACATCGGGGATATAAAGGGGATTAACTGTATCATATTTATAGATTATCCCCCTCTCAGGGTCATCATAAACAATTCGCTCTATAAGGCTCTCACCCTTTATTATGTCAACACGGTGTCTGTCTTCATAGATATCTTTATCCTCAAATCTTGAAGAGTATGTAGCGAGAATCTTCATATAATCCCCCCTGTTATCTCCCCCTTTATTAAAGGGGGGAAGGGGGGATTTTTCCTCATTTGGTATGAGGACTGAAGCGAGTGTAAGCTTACCCACAATCTTTACTGCAGACCTCATCATTTGTGATGCAGCCTCGCCAATCTTTGCCTCATCCACCTTTTTTGAAAACTTGAGATGCTGATGAAACCTCTTCGCCCTGTCAACACTGTGAGATACACTAAAAATAAAATCCTTTATAGTCTCAAATGTCTCTTCATCTGCTATCTCCCCTTCTTTACTGCTGTCAACTGTTATGACGCCTATGGACTTTCCATTATATATAATAGGGATTGCAGCCATCTCCTTTATATTAAACTTTGATGCCAGCTCTTTGTTGAACATCTTTTTTGCCTCTGGATTTCTCCATGTCCAGTATAATCTCCTGTCAACAAATGCCCTTGCAACCAAAGATGTCTGGGGCAGGATAAAGATAGATGTTCCCTGGAGTTCGATCTTCATCTCCCCCATTGCATAGGCACAGATTAATAGCCCCTCTGTTAAATCCTCAAGATATATCCTGCATCTTTTAAATCCGAATATCTCCTCAAGGCCGACACCTATGAAGTGGAGTATGTCATGCAGATTCTCCTTCCCGAACCCGCTCAGTTTTTCCCTTAAATCATCAAGCCTCTTTGCATAATCCCTATTCATAAAATCATTCTAATACAATCTCATCGGAGTATTCAAGGTTTGAGTTCTCTTTAGTAAAATTTCTTGACAGCACCGATAAAATAGTATAATAATAGCTAAAAATCTAACCGATGATTAGAGGAATAGATAATGCCAAAAGAGGCTTTAAGATATTTACAAAATGCAAAGGAGATTTTGAGCAAGACTCAAATCGAAGATAACAGATATGCGGACATTAAATATGTTCAGGAGGCTTGCGGGACTGCCTATTTTGCAATCCTGAAGGCTATTGACGAATATCTTATTAATAAAGGATTGACTAAAAAAGAACTGCCTAAATCGGTTGACGGCTATAGGGATATGCTAAAAAAGTATTTATCTATACACAATGGAAAACTATCAAAAGAATTTGAGGCATTATATGAAGAGTTGCATATAGCAGGATACTACAGAGGCAACCTTACGCATACGGATGTGGTCAAGGCAGTTTTCAAATCTGCAAAGACATTTATAGATAAAATTAAGTAATCTGACAATATTATAGGGAGGCTCACCCTATGGAACCGATAACTGATTTTTCCTATAACAGTATGCAAGCCATAAAGAGGCATACCCCTGACTCCGCACAGTTTTTGCAGACAGACAGACAGACAGACAGACAGACAGACAAAACTCACTCTTAAGAAATCCTTAAAAGTTTTTTTCTTTTCTCTCGCAATTATTGCAATCCTTTTCTATAATAACATTTCCTTTGGCTTCTCAATCTTTGGCAGAACTGACAAGATTTCCGACATCCTTTCATCCCAAATACATGCTGACAATGGAGGCAGATAATGGCTTACATTGACCAGAACCTGATGACTGGCGAAAGGATTATCTATAGGGCAAAACTCCATTGGATTGTCTTCCTCTTCCCATCGGTTTTCTTATTTGTTGCCCTCGTAGTGTTTCTGAATGGTTATGTATCTGCGGGAGTGTTTTTTCTCCTGATAGCAGTTTTGACAGTCTCCTCATCATTAATAACCTTCTATACATCTGAATTCGGCGTTACCAACAAGCGTGTTCTCATTAAGGTTGGCTTAATTCGCAGGAACTCCATAGAAATGCTTTTAAGAAAGGTTGAAGGAATCGCGGTAAATCAAGATATTCCCGGCAGGATTTTAGGCTACGGAACAATTATCATAACAGGGACTGGAGGTAGTAAGGAGGAGTTTCAAAAGATTGATGCACCCTTTGAGTTTCGCAAAAAGGTGCAGGAGCAGATTGAGGCAGTTCAGGAATAATAGGACTTCAGCCATAGTGGATAAAAATATGGAAAATTGGAGAAAAAAATTCGTAGGCAGGGAAAAAGAGCTTACCCATCTGATAGAAGCATGGAAAAAAGCCAAAGAAGGCAATCCTCAACTTATTGTGCTGCTGGGTGAAAGCGGTCTTGGTAAGACCCGTTTAATACAGGAGTTTTATTCATGGCTTAACAAGAACGAAGACCCGAAAAACTATTGGCCCGACCTCCTTGAAGAAACAGACAATACCCTTATATTAAACCCGAAGGAAGAAAAGTTCAGGGAAGACGCATGTAGGGTACAGATTCCGTGGCTTTGGTGCGGTGTTAGTTTCAAAAGACCTATTACACATGGCGGTCAAGAAACATACGGCTGCGGGCTTTTGGAATTTCAGCAATTTTTGACCCCTCATCTTAAACCTCTGTATATTGCAAGGCAAAAAAGAGATATTCGGAATGAGTTGATTAAAAAAACGGCTGAGACAGTAGCGGAGGTAGCAGTAGACATATTTTCCCTTGGCGCAGTTTCTAAAATTAAAAATCTGTTGGGGATATATACAACGGGCAAAAAATATATCAAAACCAGCCAGCGCATGAGTTTGGGAGAGGAAAAGGAGGGAAGGATAAAAGATTTATCGGAAGAATTGCTCTCCGCCTTTGATGCGGTTTGCGACCCTTCCAATATAGATGCGGCAACAGTTCCAGTTGTATTTATATTGGACGATGCCCAATATGCTGACAAATACACACTAAAATTTACGCAGGAATTTTATATAAGGGCGTTTAAAAATAAGTGGCCATGTCTTTTTCTTATTACCCACTGGGAGAGAGAGTGGAACTTAAACATATCTAATTACTCGGTGGAAAGAAAAGACAACCCTGCTCCCTTTACAGATATTATTAAGAACATAAATAGTCATATAGGTGAGGACTGGAAACCATATCAAATAGGCGTGGTAAAAGACCTTTCCGGAGTAATAAAGGCGGCTTTCCCGGGCATTACAGAAGGGCAATCTTCTCTCATTTTAAAAAAAGCCGGTGGAAATCCGCTTTTATTGGCGCAAATAATCTTATGGCTTTCCTCTGAACGGAAATATTTTAAAGATAAGAATTTGGAAAATCAGCTTACGGAAACCGCCTTGAAGATAATAAAAAATAAAGAATTCAATCTCCACAACATCTTTGAAGAGAGGTTCTTAAAGATTGAGGACGATATAAAAGAAGTCCTTTCTTTCGGAAGCGTCCAGGGCATGAGGTTTTCCCATGAGATTACGGCAGACCTCATTAAAGAAGTCGGCATAAGTCTCACAAAAAACGAGAATGAGCTCTTTAAGGAGGCAGAAAATCCGCATTCAATAATAAGCAGTCTGGAAGGATTGCGGCTTAAGGAATTCCGTCAGCACATTTTTTACGAGATTATTAGAAAAAGAACTTCCGATTTACACGATTTTGAAAAACTTGAGAATGAGTTAATGAAAATTATGATTGAGTATCTGGACGATGGAAAGACAAAAGACCTCAAACCGGCAGAAGAGGAAACCTTTCTAACCCTCCTTTTATCCCTGATAGAGAGCGCTATATCCAAATCTAAAGAAACAGATAGATTGAATATCTACCGACTTAAAGCTACCACTAAACTTTTTGAACTCTATGATAGACGGTATCTGTTCAGGCAGGCTTACGATATGGCTCTCAAATTTGCAAATAACTATCCGGAAGATGGTCTTTCTTTTGGTATCGTTTCATTAGATATGCAATTGAGTATAGTTTTTAGGCTTCTCTCTTGTCGCAATTTTAACGCCGCGGAAATTTATTTCAAAAAACTTTCGGGTCTTTTGAAAAAAGAATGGGAAGGATGGGGAATAGACAAAATACAGGATGGTCGTATGGACATTGAACTTAAAGAGATTATGGGGATATACAGGCGAATAGTAGAGGAATACGGAAAGACACCAGACAACTTGAGGGATTTATCCAACGCCCTTGAAGATGTCGGCGATATAGATGAAAACCAAGGTCGCATGGATGATGCACTTGAAAAGTATAAAGAGAGTGTGAAAATATGCAGGGACATAGTCAACGAATATGGAGAGACACCAGACAACTTGAGGGATTTATCCAACGCCCTTGAAAGTGTCGGCTATATAGATGAAAACCAGGGCCGCATGGATGATGCACTTGAAAAGTATAAAGAGGCTTTGGAAATAAGCAGGCGCATAGTAAAGAAGTACGAAACCATACCAGTATATCTGGATGATTTATCCTATTTTGTTGACAGGCTGAGCGCCGTCATGAAAAAATGTGGGCTTGACAAGGACATACTTGATTTATACAAAGGAATTTTAAATATTCCGAAAATATCCTCTCCTTCTCATTTATGGGAAGTTAGTTTTTATATTAAGTATGCAAATAAACTTATTCGGTTATATGAAGGAGATGTGAAGGTTGATGAAGCAGAAAAATTAAAAGAGGAGAAAAATAGAATACTTGTCTCAAGATACAAAATAGAGCTGCCTGAGTTGCCTCACATAAAGTTCGATAGAGAAAATTTTTTGATGTTTCTTGCAGGAAGCATGTCCCAAACTTGGGAAGAAAAGATACAACATATAAAATACCTTCCAGAACTTTCTCAAAAACAGGTTGACGAATTAATGGAGATATTAATTGAAGAAAAGGAAAAGTTTGAGGAATTAAACCTTAAATGTGAAGGCAAATTAAATCAATTGCAACATATACAATATGAAGAATGGCTTGAAAAGGTTGTTCCTGCCATTAAAAATGTGATTGTGAAAGAGTATCAATAATTTTGGCGGCAGTAAGGAGCAGTTTCAAAAGATTGATGCACCCTTTGAGTTCCGCAAGAAAGTGCAGGAGCAGATTGAGGCTGTTCAGGAATTAAGTTAGCCTCTCTCCCCGCCCCTTCATTGTATGGAGAGTGATAGGGTGAGGGGATTTTGAAATTTCTATAATATGGGAGGTTGATAATATGTATGTCGATATTTTGGAAATCCTAATGAGCATCGCTCCTTATATTGTTAAGAAATTTTGGAGTCCAGAAGTAAAAAAGAATATTGAACAGCCAGGGATTCTTTTAAAACATCGACGATTTTTTGGGGATGAATTCCTTTTTAATGCCCTTCAACAACCAGAGAAAAAAATTCTTTTTATCACAATAATGTCAATACACACCGTAAATAAGATAAAATCAATGGACACGGACAAGAAGCTTAAAGTCAAGGAATTGAGAGTGCTTACTTTCAAGCGCAGAAAGCAAGAAGACCAAATTTCAAAAGCGATATCACTGCATATAAATGAACCTGCATCGGCTGTTGCATCACAAATTAACACAGCCTGGAATAAATGGAAAGAACTTAGCGATAATATCAAACCAGAGAAGATACTACTCAGAGAATACTATTCAATTCCAACGATGCAGGGTTTTGTGGTAGAAGGCAAATATGCATTAGTTGAATTACTTACCTATCATTCAAACCCAGATGAACGGGCTGCGATCTTGGTAGAAAAAAAAGAAAATCCAAAACTGTTTCAATTGTTTTCATCATCATTTGAAAGCTTATGGCGGGAAAACGAAATAGAAAAAATGCATGAACAGATTGAGGCTGTTCGGGAATTAAGTTAGCCTCTCTCCCCCCTCTCCACAGGGGAGAGGGATAGGGTGAGTGGATTTTGAAATTTCTATAATATAGGAGTCTGATAATCATGAAATTCAGGACACTTTTTAAACTCATACAGGTTATTATATTTTTTGTTTTCCCCTTTTTCTTAGATAAAACAGGCTATGCACAATTACCAGAAGGGCTTGAAAGATGTAAATCCGGCAATAGCTTGATTTTATTGTTAATTGACGAATCCTCAAGTACAAAAGAATCTGCAGAAATATATAGAAACTCTGCACAGCAGATTGTCAACAGCTTAACCCAATGCGACCATTTAACAGCAATTGCAATCAGAGAAGACTCAATCAGTAAAGCGGTCCCTATTGTGAACATAGAGATTCCCAAGCCTAAAAGTATCTCCAACACAATAAAGGAAAAAAGATATAAGACGGCCTATGAAGATTATTTAAGAACTACAAAAACTGAGAGTATTAAAAAGATTAATGACGATATGAAAAAGTCAGCAAAGAAAACAGACATCTTTTCTGCATTAAAATATGCCGGAGATTTTTTTAAGCAGTTTAGTAATTTTCAATCAAAACGGTTGATTATCTTATCGGATATGATTCATGCAACCAATCCATATAATTTTAAGACAAACCTGCCATCTGTTATGGATGTTGAAGCTCATTTAAAAAAGAATAATCTCGAGCCAGACCTCAGTAATGTGGATGTATATATTGTTACAGGCATATCCGATGTTAGTGGAAAAGCCTATGGAAATATACAAGGTTTTTGGAAGGACTTTTTAAAAAAGTATCATGCCGTTGAAAAGGGGTATTCTAATACATTGCTTAATTATTAACCTTATTTATTCCTTCTCCCTTTGCAGGAGAGGATAGAGTGATGGGGGATTGATTCTTATGGCTAAACATTATTTTTGGTGGTTTTTCCCGGGATATAACGGGAAGATTGACGGACAAAAAAATATTCCCTTTCCGAATCAGACTGAGCAAGCAGACTTTGAAATGGAGGTAAAGAATGCTGCTGAGCAGAGATTCCATGACATATTAGGAGACTGGGAAAGGGATGATATTCAACTAAAGCACAAGTATTGCACTGCTAACGAGGAATATAAGAGGACAAAATACGAATATGAAGATGGACTCCTTACCTTTCCAAAAAGGCATGATTATGAGATGCCGACATGGCTATATACCTGTATTGTTATAGCATTGGCAGTTTTCGATTTTTATATGTATTCATTGGTATTCGATGTATTTGAGGGTAATAACATCACTATATCCGGAATAGAGATAAAAGGCTCTTATCTCCTTGCTTCTGCTATTTGTCTGGCATTGCCTCTATTAGGTCATTTTGAAGGAAAGTTAATCAGACTTTACAACTGGAAATATATCTCCTCGATAGCCTTAATGTCAGTTACATTACTATTGATGATGGCTTTTGCTATTGCCAGACATAGTTACATATTGGCAATAGAAGGAAAAAATGATGCGATATTATCACCATTAGTGGCTATTTCACTCTTTCTTCTTCTGAGCATAATTACCTTTGTTGCGATAATCCTGTGCTCATATTTTCATCATTCAAACCCCAGGCTTGAAGCAATTGAAAAGAGATACAAAAAGGCACAAAAAAGGTTAAACCGTATCAGGGAAAAGAGGAAAAATCTGCTTGATTCACAAAAACATGATTGCAAGGTAATTAAGAACTGGGCAGAGGAAGAAATCTCCATATATAGAAAGGCAAATTTAAGATACAGGACAGATAATCAAAGGCCTATTAGCTTTACAAAATATCCAGAAATTTCTTGGCCCGAAAGTGAGTTTACAATAGACGAAAATTGTACGGAAGGAATAGAATATCCGCCGCAAAAACCAGAAGAAAAAATAATATCGTCCGGTATAACTGGTATTACCTTGCAGGGTATTGAGACAGGGGATATAAGAGAAGATAAGAAAATGTACAAAATACTTGCTGTCTTGCTCGATACCTCCAGCTCTCAGGCTGACGACAGTAAAAAACTTTTACTTGATTGCTGTGAAAATATAGCTAAAATTTTACATAATTTTAACCACATTTTAGTTTCTAAATTAATACAGCCAGACAGGGTATTAAATGCCTCTATTAAATCATCAGATGTGGCTGCTGTGTCAGGTCGTTTTATGGAACAGATTAACAAAGATGTAATAGAGCAGTCATCGAGCGATATCCTGAACTCAATCATAAAGGTTTTTGATTATTGCTGTAACGATTTGAAATTGCAATTGAATTTATCTCATATTCATATAACCCTCATATTATTTTCCGATTTGAGGCATGAGGACGGAGGATTTAAGTTAATTAACGCCGATAAATCCTTAATTGAAAAATATCTCAAAAGTATTAAAACAGAAACCGGGAATGTTTACCCTGCAAGGCTTAAAGATGAAGGAATACTTTATCTAATAATAAATCCAGAGCAAAACAATGAGATTAGAATATCCACAGAGGAGTTCTGGAAAAATATCCTTAATGAAAACATTATTATTTACAGGGACAGTGCAGCATTTAATTTACAGAACTTAGAAACGGTTCTGTAAAGAACAAAACCCCTCATCCCTCCCTCTCCCTCAGGGGAGAGGAGAAAGGTGAGGGGCGGTTTTACAAGGGGATTTTCAGGTGAAAATCATTTGCAGTAGCTGCGGCGAAAGAATAACCGATAAGTGGGTTAAAATCACAGCCAATAACCTTTACTATCATCACAGATGCTTTCTGACTAAAAATAATATCCTATGCTCAAGATGCAGGAAGCCCATACAGGAGGAGATGATAATCTCCAATGGTCTTCCACTACATGGAGAATGCTGTGGGATAGGCTACAGCATAACCTGCAATATCTGTCAGAAAGAGATTACAGGGACATATAGTGTGGATTATTGGGGCAACTGTTTCCATACAGAGCACTCTAAAGAATACCCGAAGTGCGAATACTGTGGAAGAATAATCTCAAAAAGCATGACAAAAGGAAGTAAAAAATATGATGATGGCAGGGATATATGCAGCATCTGCCTTGCTTTAACCATTAACACGATAAACGCAAGGTCAATACAACAGTGCTATGAAATTGTCAGTAATATCTTTGGATATTACGGTATAACCCTTGATAAGAATATCCCGATTAAGCTTTCCAATAAACAGGAACTAAAAGATTTACAGCAAAAACGCAAGTCTAACGATGTATTAGGACTGGCAAGCGGCGATGAGGTATATATTTTAACCGGAATGCCCATAGTTTTATTTATTAAAGTCCTTGCCCACGAGCTTATGCATGTATGGACATACCGAAATTGCCCTAACATAAAAGATATGAATTCCCGTTTATGCGAAGGGACAGCAAACCTTGCAAGTTATTTAACTCTCATACAAATCAAAGATAATTATGCAAAACTTTTCATAGACTCATTAATGAATGACCCCGATAAAATATATGGCGACGGCTTCAGGCTGGCGCTTCAAAGATATAAAAGAGCGGGGATGAAAAAGTATTTACAAATGTTAAAGCAATATAATGATTTTTATTGAAATTTACATTTGAGCGACAAAAAATCTCAAATAATTATGAGGTAAGGATTATGAAAATAATGGAAACGACAGTTACACAAGATACTGAAAATAAAATCCCATGGTTATTAGTTATATTTTCTGCTGTCGGATATTTTGTTGACCTGTTCGACACATTCCTATTGCCTGCTCTTCGGGTCAATAGTCTCAAGGATCTCGGGGTTCCTGATTCTGAATCCTTCGCTGTATACACCATGATAATGAACTCTCAATTGGCCGGAATGGTAGTTGGGGCATTTTTTCTATGGGGGCCGGTGGCGGATACACGAGGGCGCAAGTATATATTATTATGGTCTATTATAGTTTATTCTGTGGCTAACCTCTTAACTGCTGGAGTCTATGATTCTTTCTCGTACGCGATTATCAGATTCTTCGCAGGAATAGGGCTTGGCGGTGAACTAGGTGCTGGTGTGACGCTGGTTACAGAGGCAATGCCTGCCAAAGAACAAGGTAAAGATAGAGGTATTGCCACGATGATCATTGGCTTCTTCGGCATGTTCGGTGTAGTTACAGCCGCTGCGCTTGCACAAACGGGTTTACACTGGCGAATTATCTACATCATTGGTGGCGTTATGGGGATAGGGATACTCATGCTGAGGGCAGGTATCCATGACTCAAGGTTATTTGTACAAAATAAGGCGACGAATCAAACGGCACGACAAATAGATATTCTGCGTTTCCTATTTTCATGGCCTCATGTGCTCAAATATATTGCTTGCATACTCGTAGGTGCCCCAACCTTCTTTGTTACTGGCTTATTAGTTCCTGGCGCACCCGAGTTTGCGCGGGAATTTGGGATGACCGAGCTTCCAAAGCCAACTACCGCCCTAATCTACACATATACCAGCATTGCCATTGGTGACATACTTTGCGGTCTGTTAAGCAAGATTATTCTATCACGGAAGTATGCTTTACTAACGTTCCATTTTATCACTGGGATGGGCATAGCTTCCTTTTTGGTATTACCACCACAAACTCCGGTCGAATTTTATCTGCGATGTATTATTGCAGGTACTGGGATTGGGTTCTGGACCAATATGGTCACAAATGCAGCGGAGCAATTCGGTACTAATGTACGCGCTACTGTGACAATTACCGTTCCAAACTTAGTGCGATTTCTTCTTTTCCCTATCTCAGCAGCCTTCATCGCTCTAAAGCCGGAACTAGGAATTGTGTCAGCGGCTGCAGTGGTGGGCGGAACATGTTCAACACTTGCAATTGTTATGACTCTGATCTTACGTGATGGCTTAAGAGCCGATCTCAAATACAACGAGCAGATTTAGTTATGATTTTAAGAGTTGGAGACGAGTATGCAGAACCCTGTAGCTTCGGTCTTCTTCAAGTCATAGCCTTCATGGTTGTTAGCGGTGATTGGAACAAGATTCACTACGACAAAACTGAGGCAGTGGCGAGCCCTATCGGATTTATCGCAGTGCCCGGCATGCTCGCGGCTGGCTTGAAGTTTTCATGTATCCTTGGCACCAAATTTCCAGGGCACGGCACTGTATACAGGTCACAGTCTCTGAAATTCAGGAAGGCGGTTCTGCCTAAAAAGAGATACCTCGCTCTTGTGAAGGTGGAAGATATTGATAAGGAAAGCCGCTTAATCACACTCTCTACATCTATTGTATCACTTGACCGTGAGGAGATATACATTACGGGTAAGGCAGGGGTGATTAACTTCAAAGTAGAACTGGCTTAGTAGATATTTTTGTATACACATTAGTTATTGTTGGGAGTCATTGAAAATGTTAAAAGACAAAAACAGATATAATCTTATCAAAGCAGGATTCTTGATTTTGTCGGCGTGGCTCACATTGCAAACCGATCTGGACAATCTAATTCATAAGTTTATGGTGAATCATAAGTTTGACCAACACATTGGCTTGCGCAATCTTTTGGTTTCCTTTGCTATAGCCGTGATGGCCTTAATATTTTTATTTATTGAGGGGATACTTTGGAAATACTTTGGCGGATATAATCGCAATGGATGGTGGGTCTATGGTCTTGTAGATGATGAAGAAACCACTGTTAATAATAGTGAAGAAGGCGCCAAACCAATTGTGGGCTACTTTTATGTTGACCATAAACCTAACGAAATCACTGTGTCTCGTGCCCACTGTTTTTATTACGATGAAAAAAATGTCTCACTAATAAAACGGGGAGATTGGCAATCAAACAAGGTGTGGGTATCGAAAAAAGCAATTCAACTCGTTTACGATATGAGAGCTGATGAAGTACATGAAAATATGTTTATGCCGAGAACCTACATAGGATTCATGCAGCTCGATGCCAACTCAGAGAATGGCATATCAGGCACAGATGTTCACAATGGATTTGTCGTTGCTGTAACAGATGAACACAATCACGGTGGATATATGTATTGCGAGCGGATTAAAAAGGCATGGTTCTTCTGGAGAGGCAAAGCTAAATATGCGGAACAGGTGTTAGAAGAAAACGCTTATGAGCTTGTGGATAAGGCTAAAAAATTCCGTAAACAAAGAATTTGTGTAAGAACCCAGTAGTGTCCGCTAAAAATTAAAAAAGCATGGCTTGTAAGCCTCTTTTATTGGATAATTGAAGTTGACAAAACCCAATACCAATAAGGAGGAACAAACCATGCACAAGGTTGGAACTATATTCTCGGAACTCTTGAAAC
>JACQBS010000067.1 GCA_016194325.1 Nitrospinota bacterium
AAGGGTATGCCTCAATCGGAGAGGTGATGGCAGTTATAGACAGAGAAGATGCAGAGAATTCCACACTAAAGGCTGCGGCTTGATGGTAAAACTAATGGAACGCCACTTTATAATTTCAACTAAAAATTTGACAAGTTCCTCAGGTGTTGTCCACCCGTAACTTAATTCTTTAAGCAGCTTTAAATCCCTCGGGGTTATTATTAAACCCTTACGGCTATATTTTTTAAAAAGTTTCTTTTTTGTAGACATATATTATTTATATATTTCCACATCAATCGCCCTTTTGTGTATACATGGCTCTAATATTATATTACTTATACCATACCCATATTTGGCAGGTTTTGAAATAAGGATATGGGCATAAATGAACAATTTTGGTTTTAATAGTCTTTTTAGTTTACTAAGATACTACTCTTACCAAGATTGAGAGTGATGCTGTCGTCAAGCCAAGCGTGCAGACGGTCGCCAAGATCGCCAAAGCGTTGAGTAGTGGTCCAATGGAAGATTTTGTATTATTAATCATCTGCCCGAATTACCGATAATTAGGTGGTGGTTATGACAGGGGGCGTGACACGGGTTACTGATAGAGCACCGTCGTAGATGTCCTTAGGTGCCGTCCTTTGTGTATATAAATCGTTTAATATCAATCAGTTAAAATTCTTTCTTTTCCGTCTTCTACCCATTTTTTCGTTTATCAATTCCCTCTGATACGAGGCGCTGTCCGCTCTATAAATATCCTATCTCTTTATGCCTCCCATTCCCCTCGTCCAAATGAGACTTTATCAAACCCTCTTCGTTTTTCAACTCCCGAAAATCCTTAACCCCCCCCCCGCCTTGCAGAATCAACACTAAACTGTTTACAAATACTTATGGCTTGAATCCTCTGTTGCTACCGGGTGCAGGTAAATATTTGTCCGCCAATTACCTTAAGCCTATAACATGGTTATATTCTGCAAATAATGATAAGCCGCTCCACGCCATTAATATTTTTTTGTTAATGACATCTTGAATGGAAATATCGTTTGCTGTTTCATTTATTTACCCCCTTCTTTCATTTGGTTAACCTCTTGGGTGATATTTTATATCACCACAAACCTTTAGCAAGTGGGGTTTCTATTTTTCTGATACTTCTAAATCTGTTTTAGGCAATATTATCCTCATTTATTTTAACTTGTAGCATGAGTCTTTTAAAAAATAAGTAATATATAAACAGGAGTTCATATGACAATAATTAAGTCTGAAATCGTTAGTGTTTTTGTAAAAGATGGGGCTGATTTAAAGCAGAAGGGGGTATGCTTTGTAGCCTAATAAACTAACAGGTGAAAGTTCTGTTGGTATTCTGCTTAGGGAGGTGCTGTAGTCAAGACCATGGAGTCTATTGTGAGATGGAATCTGAAGAGGTTAAGACAAATTTCCAGCCCGAAGCGAAAGCAAACCAGTGGTGGCATCAACAATGGAGGACATGCCAGTAATGCGTGGAAGTCTAAATACTGTGCGTATTACATATTGGTGGGTTAGGGTCGAGATGGAAGAAAAGCTTATTAGGTAACCAAAGGAGGGCTCATATCATCTCTGTATGAGTAAGCCAGGATATAAGGCTATTTGGATATGCCTATAGTAGTGTTGAAATCTCTGTAATGGAGATGAAGCGAAGGGGCATTTTTTAAAGGTTTTGTAACCAGAAGTAACCACATTATGATTACGCTGAGATGCCTTTAAATACAGGTGAAATGGGTATGTAACAACTGTAACCACTTTTAAATATATACCTATATATAATTTATATGGAATCAATAGAAAAAGAAATAAATTCGATATCCGAAAAACTGGATAATATCTATAAATTACTTGATACAGTTATCCTTAACAATAAAACTATTCTCTCAAGGCAAGAGGCTTGCAAGTATATGGGTGTTTGCTGGAACACCCTTAAAAAATTAGTAAATGAAGGAGAAATTTTAACAACAAATATAGGGGATAGAATATTCTTTTCAAAAGAAACACTAGATAATTTCATCAGACAAAAAGAGCTCAAGGTAAGGGCATTTGTAAAAAATCTAAAATCTTGACTATGAATACTGAATTTGTCTATAATCAGCGAATGCGATTGTTCAGAAGATATAATCGTGTCTTTTATGTTCGCTTTTCCCGCCTTAATTGCAAATCACTCAAGACAAAAGATGAAAGAGAAGCAAAGGCATTATTCAAAAAAATTCAGCGTGAAGCCCTGCGGGGTAAATTAGCATTCCTTGAAAGAAAGCCTAACTTAACAATAGATGAATTGTTTAAAGAATATCAAAAATGGGCGAAAGATAATTTATCACAAAATACTATTGCAAGACTTGATAGAATCCTTGAAAAATTCAAGGCTATTATAGGATCTCAAAAAAATATTGGAATCCTTCAATATAAAGACCTTGATAGTTATGTTTCAATCTGCAAACAAAAAGGCAATAAACCTACCACAATTAATATTGAGATACGACATATTAAGTCTGTATTCTCTTGGGCTGTCAGCAGACAACACCTCAAAGAAAATCCTTTCAAAGATTATAAACAACTCAAATACCACAAGGCACCACCTAAAATTATTGAAGACATCTCCAATGTAGACAAAATTTTTAGTGAAATTGGAGATAATAAAAAATATCGTCTTGTTTTTGCCCTATACATTTATACCGGTGCAAGGAGAGAGGAGATTTGGAAACTTGAGTGGAAAGACATTAAAGGTGATAAAATAATTTTCAAAGAGAGAAAAAATTATGAGGAGTTAGAGGTGCCGATTGTTTCACAATTGAGTGCAATATTAGACGAATATCCTCAAACTATCGGACGGGTTTATATAGGAAATATAGATCACATGGGTAAAATGATAAAACATTATCTACGGAAGGCGGGCTTAGGGCATTTAAGGCCTCATGACCTACGACATACATTTGCTACACATCTCTTAAACGAAGGGGTTGATCTCTCTACAGTGCAGAAATTGCTCGGTCATAGCTCAATACAGGCAACTCAGATTTATGCTCATGTTCTAAACAAAACTAAGAAACAGTCAATTCAAAAATTGCCATATTGAAATACGATTCTGCAATCAAAATGCAATCAGTTTACTTATAACCTATTGAATTATATACATATAGCAACCTATTTTAAGTCCCTTGCGTCTACCTATTCCGCCACCCCGGCAAATACTGAAGTCAATTATTAAATTCTGCACTACAGTTTTTAAAAAGTCAAGAAATGGTGTGCTATAAACCTGCCTCATCTAAAAGATATGGCAGATAAGATTCTATGCCAATAGGCATAATATGAATACTCCTGACCATCCCTTTTATCTCTCTGATAAATTCAGCAGCAATCCTTATCCCCTCTTCTGTCTGATTCTCTGCCGTTTCTATCCTTTTTGAAATATTCTCAGGAATTTTTTTAGTCAATACCTTTTCGTTCAAAAAGTTAATCATCTTTACAGACTTAATCGGAGAAATCCCAATAAGAAACTTTGTATTCAATCCCCTCACCTCTTCAAGAAATTTTTCCAGAGATTCCTTGTCAAAAAAGGGCTGGGTCTGAAAAAATTCAGCACCTGCATCAATTTTCTTTTTGATTTTTATCAGCTCAAGCTCAAACGGCTCAAAAAACGGATTAACAACCCCCCCTACAAAAAACTTTGCAGAACTCTCTAACCTCTTGCCAGACATACAGACACCTGTTTCCAGTTCTTTGATTACCTTTATAAGCTGAATAGAATCTAAATCAAAAACAGGCTTCGCATCAGGGTGGTCGCCCAATTTCGGATGGTCACCTGTCATGATGCATATATTTTCAATCCCGAGTGCACCTGCCCCAAGGATATCAGACTGAAGTGCGAGCCTGTTTCTATCCCTTGTGCAGACCTGCATTATAGGATTATGGCCAATCTCTTTTAAAAGATGACTGAATGCAAGAGAGCACATCCTCATAATGCCCCTCTGGTTATCAGTCACATTGATTCCATCAACCCTTCTTAAAATCTTTTTTGCAATATCAAGGCTTGATGCAGCATTGACACCCTTTGGAGGCGGAATTTCAGTGGTAACTACAAAATCTTTTTGAACAAATAGTTCTCTAAGCCCCATTTATCACTCTTCCCGGAATCGTCCCTGCCGAGTGCCTCTTTGCCGGAAGTATCTTTGATAATCTGTCAATCGTGTTAGATTTTTTCATCCTATCATATATTGCAATCCATACACATTCTTTTTTGTTATCCACCTCGCACATCCCCTTTACACTGCCGCCGCATGGGCCGTTCAGCAGACTCTTTGAACACCTCGTAACAGGGCAGATGCCGCCGTAGCTTCCTATAACACACTCCCCGCAGGTAGAACACTTCTCATAGAAATGCTGATGCCTGAATACATTCCCAAGAAAAAGGCTATCCAATCCCGGATATACACTGCAATCCACAGCCTCTGCAACTGCCTGAACTCCCGCACCGCAGGCGAGAACCAATATTGCCTCTGTCTTTTCAACTGCATCCTTATTCTGTCTCAATACCCGACGAGTATCAAGCTCAAGGCATGGTGCATTGATTACAACAGTGCCGGTGACGGTCTTCCCCTTCTCAGTCAATTTTACAGACATCTCGCCAACCTCTTTTTCCCCGCCTGTCCTGCATGTAGTAGCACATTCTCCACACCCCACAATAAACACAGAATCCTGCCCATCCATCATTCCAAGCAACTCATCAAAATCTTTTTGTTTTGTGATAATCATAATACCTCCAAAAAATAAATTAGATTGCTTCGGGGCTTTGCCCCTCGCAATAACACTCCGACTCGCTTGTCATTGCGAGCCAAAGGCGAAGCAATCTCTAACATTGAATTTCCTATACATATATAGCCACAGACTTTCATCCCTTTAGAAATAGAGGCTAAAAATTGTTTATATTTGCTTTCCTTTTAATCGTGTGCGGTTAAAACATCCCAAAGATTCCAATCTGCCTTTCCACCTCCTACCGCAAGAGCCGAATGGTTTTTAATGTCTGTCCCGTAGGTTGACATAATCGCACATAAAGAAAACCGTTGTTTATTCACTTCACAAGTTACTGTAATTCACAATCGCAAATTGCATAATTATTTATTCAGAGATTAAATTTTTGACAATCTTAATCATTACCTCTTTATCCTTCGGGTCGCTTTCGGCAATCAGTAAGGCTATCGCAGTCAATGCGTTGTCGTTGATCTTTCTTTCGCCTGATTTTTTAAAAAGATAACTTGACCTATCCAGAAAAAAGACAAACAAAAATGAGGCGATTCTTTTGTTGCCGTCAGTAAAGGGGTGATCTTTAATAATCAAGTACAACAAATGCGACGCTTTGTCTTCAATAGTCGGATAAAGTTCTTTTTTATCAAATGGTTGATACAGCCCTTTGATGACGCCGGTAAAACTTCCGTCTCTTTCCGCGCCGAACAAAGCTCCGGCTTCTTTTCTGGCAATCAGCTCTTTTTTAAGCTCTGCAATTATTTTGATGCAGTCATTATATTGCAAAATAAATGCGGTTTTTTTACCCTTTTGCGATTGTAGTCTCCCCCTGTCATATTGTTCAAGAAGGTATAGGGTCTTGGAATAATCGGCAAGCAGGTTTAAAATTTCAGGTTCTTGACCCTTTAGAAGTTCTTTTTGCGACTGCTTTTGCAAAAATAAAACCGCCTCTTGAAGTTCATTAAATCTGCTCTGAGTTTCTAACACCCTTTTCTCGTTTATAGCATAGCCTTTAATAAGGTATTGCTTGATAATTTTTGTCGCCCATTTTCTAAAATGTATTGCGCGAGGTGAGTTTACTTTGTATCCAACCGCCAAAATTACATCTAAACTATAAAATTCAACGGGCTTGTCCGAATTTGCAATGTGTATTTTTTGCACATTGCTTTTTCTGGCAACTTCTTCATCAGTAAAGATTTTATTGATATGTTTGGTAATAACAGACCTTTCTTTTCCAAAAAGCAGGGCTATTTCATTTTGTCTTAGCCAAACCGATTCTTTTTCAAAACGCACTTTAAGTTCAACCTCGTTTTTTGAGGTTTTGTAAATTATTATTTTGCCCTTTTGCAGATTATCTTTTTTCATAATTGATTTCCCAAAAGATACTGGATATATTCCCTCTTCCCCACATCTCCACAATAATCCTCTCAATCCGCATCTTCACTGCCTGCCGCAAGAGCCACCCGCTTTTCAATGCTGCCATGTCCGATTTTTCTATTCAATCTTAGGGAATTCGGTAGCATATCCTCGGAATACATCTTAATTGCCGAGAAAATCGATAATTTCGCTCCCATGATTTTTAACCGCATCGTTGAACCCTCGGAGATAAAGCCTTACACATCCATTGCCAGAAACTACTGGGTTATCAGAGCCAAATGGAATGAATTCAGATACACGTTTCTTCTTGAATACCGTAAGAAGGAATCTACACATTTTATCCCCAATGTCTGAATATAAGTATTTTGGATTATCTAAATAAATAATAACAATCTTACGATTGTCACCATGTATGTTTACAATCCTTTCAAACCAGTTATTAAAATGTAGATCACCAAACGAATAACCAACTATTAAAAGTCTGTTATTCCCCATTATTGAGTTGGTAAAGCAAGTATTGTAAGCATTGTATGGGTAAGGAAGAAGTTTGTCGGTTTTTCTAAGTCCCGTCACTATTGGCCCAACAGTTGTTTGCTCCCCAGCCTGAGAAAGGGCACGTGACCTATGGAACCAGCTTTTACGCGCTTCCAGATATGAGCTAAATTTGAAAAGATCCTCATGCTGGTATTCAAAAATAAATCTGTTAGGGTCTGGATAAGGCGGCGGATATCCATAGTAAATGCATCCATGAAGATGAATAATTTTTGTTTTATCAGAATTGCAAACTTTATTGGGGCAGAATTTATGAAGCCCTGCCTCGATATATTCAAAACCATCCTCATAACTGGTATAGCCATGCAAGGATTTATCAATGCATGTATCATAATTAATAGTCGCGATATCCCATGGAAGCTTATTCGTTGCCTGTCGCCAAAAGTCAGCGTACCAAGAATGAGTGACATTGGGGTTAAAAGCAGCATCATAGGAGTCTATTTGTTCAGCAACAGTCTTTATAAGGTCATTCTTGGCAATCATCAATGCCATTTGATCGAAAAACCTGTCATCAATTGAATCAACGAAACCGGACAAAGCGGGTCTAAATTCTTTGGCTGCCTTTATATCCCAACCAACACGGCAAGAATCGAGCATTTCAAGAGCATGGAAAATATCTTCAAAGTTAGGTTCTATGCCCCAAAATGAGCTTAGATGTTGCGCTACTTCTTCGATAAATGGTCGTGGAACCATGCATTTTGCAGATGTGTCGAATATGTCTTGTTGGACGGACCTAACTTTGTTAGTTATATCGTGTGTTGTGGGTCCGCCTATGTCAATGATAGCTCCAGCCCCTATAAATGCGGTAACTCTCATAACGTACCTTTTATTGAATTCTTATTTCGGGTGGCATACATAATGACTAAAAATGGGGCAGATTTATTTTCCCCCGCTTCCAGCCGGGTTGCTGTAACCTTTCAACCCCATTAGAAAAGGATTTTCTAACGGGGTAAATTACCTTTAAATCCGTATCTGTGGCTTCGTTTATTCTTGGCATAAATTCTGTCTATTGACATTGCAATATTTTGCATTAAGCTGCTGTTTTTTCAGGTCTCATCCATGCGGGCAGAGGCTCGCCTGTTGCCTCGTGGTAAAGTGTCTCGGGAGCAATATCCAGTCCATCGGGCCAGCATAATGTCCCGATTTCTTTGTTCACATAAAACTGCTCGAAATATTCAATCTCGGAGAATCGGTTAAAAACACCTCCCTTATAAAGATACTCCTTCAAATCAATAATCCCCTTCTTACCATTTTTAAAGACAAGTTCAATTTTATACCCTTCAATATGCCGTGCTTCTGAAACATCATAATACATGAGACCTCCTTACATTAAAGGTTCAATTGGAAACAGGGGCTTCTGATCTTTTGCCAATTCCCAATCTTTAAATAGTTCTTCTTTATGAATATCTGCCCATTCTATAACAAGACCTAACGCCTTTGGAGGCAAATGCCCTTCCAGTATTGCGAAGTCCTCAATCTTTATCGTTATAGAATAACTTCCGTATCTTGCATGAAAATGAGGAGGATTGTGGTCATCAAAAAACATCCCTCTTTCGTATTTAAGTTGAAAACTTAGGGTCAAGCAGTCCACAATGCTGATGTATCTTGAGTAAGAAGTATTTAACATCTCTATAGCCGTAGG
>JACQBS010000065.1 GCA_016194325.1 Nitrospinota bacterium
AATCTTTTTCTTTTCCAATTGATGGTCATATTATTAATCCTTTGGTTATCTATAAAAAGAGAAAAACTTAATTTAAGTATACGATGTTATTAGATTTCTGAGCATTAAGAATTAGTATACGATGTTATTAGTGCAACCACTTAGGTATTATAGATGAATTAGAAGATGAAGATATGCTGGCATCTTTCTTAGAATATCTGGATGAATATGATGAGCGTATAAAATCGCCTATGATAGGGACTCTGGATAAATTTGCATCTTTCAAGGACTCCTACGGTATCCTCATTGAAGGTGCGCTTAATTATGATCTAATCTCGCTTGACCCACACTGGGGAACAACTATGAGATACAAAACTCTATCCGAGTTTTGGAAATTATACCCGGAGAAAAACTTTTTTGACCATCCACGTAGCTGGAAAGTAAAAAAGGAAACCGGAACGAGAGTGAGATTAGAGGCGAGAGGATACTTTGGCTCTGCACTTTATTGTAAGTTTGGTTCAGTGGATATATTTTTAAATGCACCCTTTGATAAAATGTCCTTTGAACAGGCTCAATTGTCAAACATCTTGATGGAATGTCTTGAAGACACAATTTCAAGGAATCAAGCACTTATTGAAAAACATAAATTCTTCCAGACTTATGACCAGTTTCAGGTTCTCTTTTCCCCCTTTTCCCTTACCTATAATAACGATACTTTTAAGCACTTAAAACACCTTGTTCCCAGTGGAAGATATTGGTGTGGCGATTATGGATTAATGAAATCTTCTATCTATGGCATAAGAATAGTATTTGATGATAAGTCAATAGCTGAAGCTTTTATGAAAGTAAAAGATCGTTCCCTTGAAATCGAGCTTTTACTTGAATTACTGAATCAACTAAACAAAATAGAACCTGATCCATCTATAGACTCTATTAGGAATTCCTTAGAATTAGAGAAAAAAGGCAAACCCAGTTTTAAAATGCAAATAGTAAAAAAAGAAGTGGCATTTCCAGAATTCATTAATCCATATAAACCTGAGCCAAGTCATTTTAAACGAGCAAGAAAAAGGATTGCTGAGCTTGCAAAGAAATGCAGTCTGTCTGAAGGGTACTATGAACTTGATGATGCTAAAATCAAATTAAACTCTTTGAGAAATGCGGTGGTTAAAGAAATAAACTCAGAAGTTGAAAAATTTGACTTTAGAAGAGCCATTCCTTATCTGCTGACACGGATTGATGCACTTAGTGATAAATATGAACGAGAAACATTCAGAATAAAAGGTTCCCTTGAGCATGAAGTGGACTATAACAGAGAAAAGGACTATGCAAATGAACACGATAAATATATTACTATGCATAAAAACTACAGATACTTAATAGAGAAGTTTGTTCAAATCGAGCCGCAAGGGACAAAGAGTTTGGATAAGGAAAGTTTTCAGTATCTGATAGCTTTAATTGACTGGCTGCATGTTTTTTATTATTCAAGCGATTCGCTTCACTACGGAATTCATCCAGTTGGAATGAGAGTCCATAAGGGTTTTTTAGTCGAAGTTGTTCATGATAAAAATATTTCCACGCAGGAAAAGGAATTTGCTGAAGAAAAAGCAAAACTGGAACTCGGTCTTATAGGCAATCCCGATGATAGGGTTTCCTCCCCAAGACCTCTCGATGATTTTCTGAATGCATTAGACACAGCAGCTAATCAAGACCTTGGGTTTAGCTTTAGGCATATGGCTAATGTGCTTCATGTGCTAACCCAGTGGCCAGCCTTTATGTCTAATGTTGAAATAAAGCCCTTCTATTCTGCAAACACAGAGGAAATTGAAAAAGCCTGTTTACAAACCATTAACGGTATTTGCCATGAAGAAATCATTTCAATTATTAATTTTCTCACACTAAGAAAAGAGGATGTAATATGTATTCTTAATCAGGAAACTCCTTGTAATGATTTACCAACCTGGGAACATAATAAAAGATTTTCTCGATACAGTATTAGACCCCTTATCATTATTAATGGTAAGTATTGTTGGGGTCCTTATTCAACAATGAAGTCAGGATTAATTTGGTCTGGAAATATTGCAGATGGGACATTACCATTTGATTTACAATCTCCAGCTATAAAAAGAGAGTTAAGACATGAAAAAAAGCTTATTGAAGATGCCTTGGTAGTTAAGGCATATGAAATTGTTAAGAGATTTACTATCTTTGTTGAAAAAAATTGTGAATTACATTCACGAGATCCTTTGAGTTGTCATCCTGCTAATATAGGTGATTATGATATTCTTGCATTTTGCCCAGATAAAAATGTTGTTCTTAATATTGAGTGTAAAGACATCTCGCCAGTTCATTGCTTGAAGGATGCAAAAAGATTAAGAAAAATGATTTTTGGGAAAGATGGAGTAGATGAGGGCCATTTTAGGCAAATTAATAAAAGACGAGAATATTTATTATCGAATCTGTTGAGTATTGCTACTACTTTAAAATGGTCTCTTGATGCCCAACGATTACCAAAAATTGTTACAATATATTTGACTCGCTTATCTTATTGGTGGACGCGATTCCCACCAAAAAAAGTTGATGCACATTTTTTAAGAATAGACCTTTTATCAAAATTTATTGAGGATTTATAAAACCATAGTTATGAAGTAGTGGTTTTTATATAAAAGTGGAATAATTTAAAAAGACAACTAAGGCAATATAAGGTATTCAATAGCCGCAACAAGAAATATAGCCGTACATGCAGGAAGCATCTTTTTATAAATCATCCATATATCTGCATTGAAGTATTCCTTTGTGAGGATAAGGCAGACATGGACAGGTGAGAGGAGTACCCCTAAAATAGCTGAAGCAAAGGCGAAAGAAACAGCCCCAAGAGGGGAGCCGTGCAGTATATGCAGTAGCAAGGGAAATGTGCTGCCTACAGAACCGACAGTGATACCTGTGAGAAATCCACTAATAAATGGAAGAATAAACAATAGAGGCATAAGGGGTATCCCCTTTAATATAAAGAACTCTCCAAGATTCCTGACCGCCCCTGTCCTCTCCATCAATTCTTTGAAAAGCATCACACCAAACACTAAAAGTATTACTTCAAAGGCAAAGCCGTATCTCAATGCCTTTAAAATTTTTATAACCCCATATCTGTAAAAGATAATAAGTCCAATAATAAGAATGATTAGTGATATGTGAAGTTCCACCTTAAAAACCATAACAAGAAGAACTATCAATACTATTGGCATGAAGCTGTATAGCCCTCGGCGGGAGACCGAAGTATATTCAATATTCCCTTTTACATCCCTCATGCTCAGGAAAAAACCTGTTAAAAGCATAGTTAGTGCATAGGGAAGATTTATAAGGATTAGTGTCCTCAGTTCCACTCCTGATACAGCAGATGCGAGGAGTATCCCCGGGTAGAGAGGCAGGATATATTCCCAAGGGTGGCGGAACCAGAAGTTTATGAACCCCTTCTCCTCCTGAGACATCTTCAGCCCCTTTGTGGATTCATTGACCATGGGGGCAGAGAAATATGCACCACCCAGAGATGGCAGCATCCCTATTAACATCGGCATGGAAATAATCACAAGTTTTCTGTTCCTGAACAGGGATTTTGACGCCTCCATCATCTCGGCGAGGACATTATTTTCCCTCAGAATCATTTCAATGACTCTTATCATTATAAGTGAGAGACCCAGCTTTATGGTTATTGGATTTGATACGGCGGCACTTATATTCAAGATTATCTCTTTAGGTGGCATCAGGTATAGAATTGCCAGCAGTGCGGATGCAGAAAGGAGAACTATACCGATTCTATACTTCCGCCTCAGCAATATGACAATAAAAGTGAGAATTGTTAAGAGCTTAATTATATCGAACATAGATTTTCATTATAGCCTAACCAAATAAATTGGAAAAGACCTGAACACGAACCTGAACACGAATTGCACGAATGGGCGAATTACACGAACTTGAGGCTGAGAATATACTGGTGAGGACTAAATCTGACAGACCGCTTGAATTCACTGGCAAGGTGGTAACGACCTAAATCTGCGGAGGCGTTTCATGCCGTCTGCTGAAGTGATTTGTTATGTACATTTTCAATTTTTATGCTTTTTTCATATAAATATTCTGGGTCCATGTCTAAATGATTTGCCCATTCTATGGTATCAAATCTAATAGTGACAGAGTTAAACAGAGATAAATCTCTCAACTCCGCAAATTTGCCAATATTTAGATATGGAGAAACATCAAATATTTTTTCTTCTCCATTCTCAAAGGTAAGATGTAATTTATAATCTCCTACTGGTTCTACTTTCTTTACTGATAAATACATTTTGCCTCCTCCAATTATTTCAAAGGTTCAATGGGGAAAGGGAGTTCACCTTTTGACGCCAAATCCCAATCTGCCATTAGTTCTTCTCTGTGAATTTCTGCCCATGCTAATACAAGCTTCCTTTGTCTTGATGGCAACGAGCCCTCTGATATTTCACAAGACTGAATATCTATAGTTGCCCTGTAGTCTTGATAATAAGCATGAAAATGGGGTGGATTGTGCTCGCCCGGAGAACAATACATCCGTATAATTATTCCAAAAAACATTGAAATAGTTGGCATTATAGCTCCTTTGCATATTTTAGCACATAACCAGTCTGCAGAAAAAGCCAGATTTTGTCTATCTGCCCTAAAACAAATTTGCACACCGTAGCACAATGCTACCTAAAAAAGTGACCTGTGGCACTCGTTCATGTGCACCCAATGGTTAGTTTTCAATCAAAGATAATTGTTTATAATATTGACCTAAATCATAATCAGATTCAAAAAAATCTTTAGAACTTCTTTTTCCCTTTATTTCGTTAATCATCCGGTTGAATTTATTTATCAACCAACCATATTTTACTTTTAAGTCTGGTTTGTCTGTATTAATATAGGGGCTAATAATTTTTCTGAGATTTTCAATATATAGTGGTTCATCTTCAGCAGAATCTAAGTTTTCAAGTGCTTTTCCAAAATAATCAATATAGTACATATCGTCTGTATCTTTTGATATGATGCTGTTTATGCTATTAAGTTCATGCTCTGGAGCATGATGAGAAGAATGAAATTGTTTCCCGATAGTTAATATTGTTTCATCAAGTATAACCCTAGGGAATAAGGCTGCCTTCGACTCTGTGTCATACGCTTTAATAAATCCTGGTCCAAAAAGCATGTCATTAGTATGGATTATTTTGCCGAGAGTAACTGCACCCCTACATAGTATTTTGTATTTTAATAACTCCATAATAAGTAACTGAATATTAAATAAGTTGTGAAATATTCCACTTTCTTCGCTATAAAGAAAAGATATTACTATGGAATCTGAAAATTGCGTTATAACCTTTGATTTTTCAAAATAACATTTAGGATTATCCAATCCTAAAGATTTTCTGATAGTCGAAAAAATATGATATGTATTTTCAATATCTTCCTCACTATCATTCCCTTTGCCATCGGTTGTTTCAGAAATAATATTTCTAAAACCGAGAATATCAATAAGTGATATAATTTTTATTTCATATTTCAAATTTATTTCTCCCCTGCTATGCGAAATATACTTAAAGCTAACAAGTTGTTATCCTGTTTCTGTCTATATAGAAAAAACAATAATAATATCCTATATTTAATAACGAAGGAAAGGTTAAGTCAAGCCCCATTTTACCCACCCTCACCCTACCCTCTCTCATAAAGGGAGAGGAAAAAAATATATAGAAACATGGCTTGTATAGTAGTATAATCCTCAAGGATAAAAAAGAATGAATGGGACTCAGATTTTCGCAGAAATGAAGGATTTAACTAAATTCTAAATCCTGAAAATCTGCGGTTATCTGCGTCCTAATACGAGGCTATATGGAAGACATGAAAAAGGATACTCAGAAAATTGAGAAGTTGAAAGCAACTGTCAAGGGCTATATTGAACACCATCTTGGCAAGGACTGTGAACGGGCTGGCATCTTTGATAATTACATCGGGCTTGCCTATGCCCTCAGAGACAGGCTTATAGAGAGGTGGCTTTCAACCCAACGTTCCTATTACAAGAGAAGTGTTAAGAGGGTCTATTACCTTTCTCTTGAATTTTTAGTTGGTAGAACACTTGGTAACAGTATGGTAAACCTCGGTATTGAAGACGATTGCACAAAAGCTCTGGAGAATATGGGCTATAAAATGGAAGATATAAGAGAGTCAGAATGGGATGCCGGGTTGGGCAACGGCGGTCTTGGCAGACTTGCCGCCTGTTTTCTGGATTCTCTTGCTACCCTCGGGATTCCTTCTTATGGATACGGCATAAGGTATGAGTATGGGTTGTTTTATCAGAGAATCAAGGACGGTTATCAGGTTGAGACACCTGATAACTGGCTCAGATACGGAAACCCCTGGGAGATAGATCGCCACGGTCATCTCTTCCCTGTCCACTTCTATGGAAGGGTAAATCAGTATATAGACTCAAAGGGAACATTGAAAAACGAATGGGTTGACACCGAGGAGGTCATGGCGATGGCTTGCGATACGCCAGTCCCCGGATATAAAAATGATAATGTAATCAATATGAGATTATGGACTGCAAAGTCTTCAAGGGATTTTGACCTGACCTTTTTTAACAGCGGCAATTATATTCAGGCAGTTGAAACCAAGGCAAAATCGGAAAGTATTTCAAAGGTCCTCTATCCGGCAGACCATATCAAGGAAGGAAGGCTCTTAAGGCTGAAACAACAGTACTTCTTTGTCTCTGCGACCTTTCAGGATATTTTAAGAAGGTATAAAAAAGAGGAGTCCACATTTGACAATTTCACAAAGAGAGTAGCTGTTCAGCTGAATGATACACACCCTGCTATTGCCATACCTGAATTCATGAGAATCTTACTTGATTTTGAAGGGCTTCCGTGGGAAAAGGCGTGGGAGATTACAGTAGGAACATTTGCCTATACAAATCATACCATAATGCCTGAGGCACTTGAAAAATGGCCTGTCTCCATGTTTGAAAACCTCCTCCCAAGACATATCCAGATAATCTACGAGATTAACAGGAGATTTTTAGAGGAGGTCAACTGGCGTTTTCCAGGTGACTTAGAAAAGAGAAAGAAAATGTCATTAATTGAGGATGGCAATGAAAAAATGATAAGGATGGCAAACCTTGCCATTGTGGGAAGTCATTCAACAAATGGCGTTTCATCGCTTCACACAGAGATAATAAAAAGTCAGACATTCAGAGATTTTTATGAAATATTCCCTGAAAGATTCAATAATAAAACAAACGGCATAACCCCCCGAAGATGGCTAAAAAAGGCAAATCCTCTTTTATCCGACCTTATCACTGGAAAAATCGGAGAAGGATGGATTACAAACCTTGATGAATTAAAAAAGATTGCAGCACTATCAGAGGACAAAAAATTCAGGGAAAAATGGATGGAGGTCAAGAAGGAAAACAAGAAGATGCTTGCAGCTTATATACTCAAAAGACACAATATCACGGTTGACGCAGAATCTATGTTTGATGTCCAGATTAAGAGGATGCACGAATATAAGAGACAACTTTTGAATATCCTCCATGTGATAACCCTCTATAACAGAATTAAAAACAAAAAGGATGTGGTTCCCCGCACTGTAATATTTGCCGGAAAGGCAGCCCCTGCATACTGGATGGCAAAACTTATCATCAAGCTTATCCACTCTGTGGCAGAAGTTGTTAATCACAGTAAAATAGTAGATGATAGATTAAAGGTGGTTTTTCTTAACAATTACAATGTCTCGCTGGCTGAAAGGATAATACCTGCTGCAGATTTATCAGAGCAGATTTCAACTGCAGGGACAGAGGCTTCAGGCACAGGCAATATGAAGCTCTCCTTAAACGGGGCATTGACAATAGGCACACTTGATGGTGCAAACATAGAGATAATGGAAGAGGTGGGAAAGGATAACATCTTTATTTTCGGGCTTACCACAGAGGAGGTTTCAAAAATCAAAAGTTCAGGGTATAACCCTTACGGCTATTACGAAAGAAATCAGGAACTAAAAGAGGCATTAAATATGATAGAGAAGGGTTATTTTTCCCCTGAAAATACCACACTTTTCAAACCGATAATTGACTCTCTTCTGCATAATGGTGATACATATATGCTCCTATGCGACTATGAATCATATATAAAATGTCAGGAAAGGGTGAGTAAACTCTATGAAGACAGGCATGAATGGGCAAAGAAATCCATTTTAAATGTTGCAAATATGGGTAAATTTTCCAGTGACCGCACTATAAGGGAATATGCAAAAGAAATATGGGGGATAAACCTTCACGATGACAAATGAAGATTGATAAATATTTTCTTTAAATCATAAATCGTCAATCTTCAGTCATCAATCATCAATCTTCAATTTTCAATCAGAATATGTTCGTATTTACTGTAAAAAGTCTTTATAAAAAACTTATTACACTATTCTTTGTATCGGTCATTTCATTTTTAATCATCCATCTTGCACCGGGTGAGCCGAGCCAGATAAATCCGCTTAACCCCCGTTTTACAAAGGATGATCTGGAGAGATACAGGGCGGCATTTGACCTTGATAAGCCGCTACATACACAGTATCTCCTCTTTTTTAAAAAGCTATTCACAGGAAACTTAAAATCATTTAAAGACAACCAGCCTGTTATGGGGAAGATAACAGAGAGGTTTTACAATAGCCTCATGCTCTTTATTGTAGGAACAATACTCACATGGTGTCTGGCATTCCCTGTTGGGATACATGCGGCAATCAAAAGAGGTTTTACATTTGACAGATGGACAACATTTTTATCGTATGCCCTTATATCGCTCCCCGGCTTCTTTCTCGCCTATGTGATGATTATATTTGTGGTAGAGGTATTCAATGTCCCTGTCCTCGGCATGAGGACATTTGGAAGGGAGGGGATCGGCTTCCCGTTTACACCAATGGATAAGCTGTGGCATCTCGTATTGCCGTCCATCCTTGAGGCGACTGCAGGTATTGCCATACTCTCCAGATATGTAAGGTCACAGATGCTTGAGGTCATCGGACAGGATTATATAAGGACTGCAAAGGCAAAGGGGCTTACTGATGATGAGGTGAATTACAATCATGCACTAAAGAATGCCCTTCTCCCATTTGTTACAATGTTCGGTATGCTTTTACCGGGACTTATAGGCGGTTCAGTAATTATTGAATCTATATTTGCATGGCCCGGCATGGGGAGGATGGGGTATGAGGCTATCCTCGCAAGGGACTTTCCCATTATTATCACACTGAACTTTTTCTCGGCAGTATTGGTCCTTGCAGGGACATTTGTCTCTGATTTGCTTTATATGTTTGTTGACCCGAGGATTAAATTATGACGAGGGACGAGGGACGAGAGACGAGAGACTTAGACTTCATGCCCCCTGAGAGGACACCTTTTCAGGATTTCTGGATGGTGTTCAAAAAGAATGGAATGGCAATGGCTGGGCTGTTCATACTTTTAATATTCTTTGCCTTAGCCATTATAGGGATTATTACAACCAGCGGAGAGAAACCACTCCTTGACCCTCATACAGTGAGGCTCCCGGACAAACTCAAACCCCCGTTATCAAAACCAACAATAGACTCTGTCCCAAAAGAGAATCTCCCCTACCTTGGGATATATCTACTCGGTACAGATGAACTTGGTAGAGATACCTTTACCCGTATGCTTCAGGGTGCTATTGTATCCCTCTCGGTGGGTTTCGTGGCTGTAGGTATATCCATAATTCTCGGTATATTGGTTGGAGGCATTGCCGGTTTTTACGGCGAAAATATGATAAAGATTGGCAAATACAATATCATGACTATTGATACACTGATTGTCGCACTTATTGATATTCAGCTTAGCTTCCCCACTTTCTTTCTTATCCTGACTGTTGTTGCACTCCTGCCGCCGAGCATCTGGAATATCATGGCAATAATAGGCATAACAGGATGGGTTGGGCCGGCAAGATTTGTCCGGGCTGATATACTCTCTCTAAGGGAGCAGGAGTTTATCCTTGCTGCAAAGTCAATCGGTGCCCTCGATTTAAGGATTATCCTTTTACATCTACTGCCGAATTCTATTGCACCTGTTCTTGTCTCGGCCACTATTGGCATTGCCACAGCTATACTTACTGAATCGGCATTGAGTTTTCTTGGTTTTGGCGTCCCACCCCCAAATGCTACATGGGGAAACATACTCTCTGATGGGAAAAAATATATATTTGATGCACCGTGGCTTACCTATATTCCAGGTATAACAATCCTTTTTACAGTCCTTGCATTCAACCTTTTTGGAGAGGGTCTCAGGGATACCCTGAATCCGAAACTGAGAACATAACCTGAAGGTTAAGGTTGAGGTCAAGGTTAAGAGAACTAAAACTCAACCTAAACCTTAACCTAAATTATTCTAGAATTAAAGTTTTATTAAAGAAATTCCGATAAACTAAACAAGAGATAATATTACGAAGGGAGAAAAGATATGATGGTCAACCTTCCCCTGATGAATACAGGGGTTACACCATTTAACGGGATGTCAAATCTGAGGACTGGGACTATAGCAGGGAAATCAAAGGTTTTAGCTACAAATATAAAGCAGAGTTCAAATGTTATTCAAAGTATGGTCAGAGGTGCCTTAAGTAAGGGAGTACAGGCTGCCAAGAGGGTGGACTTAAAGGCATAATAAATCTCCCCTATAGCTCAATATTATTCTTCTCCAGAATTGTCCCTTTAACTTTCTCAAGATTGAGAAGAGATTTATTATAATCAATTATTGCTGAAATCTCCCTCGTCCTCGCAGCAATCAAATCCCTCTGGTATTCAAGGACATTAAAGCTTGTTGACATACCTACATCAAACTTCTTCTCCTCTGCTGACAACTTCTCTTCTGCAAGTCTCCTTGAAACAGCAGTGGTATTCACCCTCTTTTTATTTGTATCTATTCCCCTTACTGCCTCCCGCACCTCCACCGATATCTGATGCTCTAAATTTTTAAGAGATTTTATACCCTTTTCAACATCCAATTTTGCAGCAGTATAATTGCTGTTTGCCGCCCTGTTTCCAAGTGGAATCTGGAGTGAAAGCCCAACACTCAAGTCGTAATAATTTCCTGAGGTCAGCCTGTCATAACTTTTAAAATAATCCCCTCCGAATCCACTCCTTGATGTACCCCCTGAGAATGCGACATCAACCGCCTCACCACTGATACCATTGAGCTTGAGGCTTCCGATTAAATCCAGTGTCGGATATAACTGATTCTTTTTATACTCAACTTGAATATTTTTATTCTTTAAATCTATCTTTGACTGGGCATATTCGGGCCTATTCTCAAGGGCTGTCTTCATACTCTCCTCCAGTAAAACCTCCTCAGCCAACATTTTTGGGGTATCTATAGGGACAATTGCCAAATCCCAGTTTTTTCCATCGTCAGCCTGTCGAACCGATTCTATATTTATAATCTTTTTTAGCCTATCCTCTGTACTCTCCACCCTGTTCTGTGAAATAATTACATCCTCATCCCTCACCGCTACCTCCGCCTGCGCCTGTGTAATCTCAATAAGAGCCATAGTTCCCACCTCTACCTGTATCCTGATCCTCCTCTCCAAATCCTGTGCAAGTTTGAGGGACTCTCTCTTCACCTTTAAGTCCTCTACAGCAAAGACCAAATCCCAGTATATCTCCTCAACCTGAGATATAATTGTGATTCCCTTGCCCTTTAATTGGTTAATTGATATATCCCTGTTATTACTTGCAATCTTAATCTTTGCAGTATTTACATCAACACCGAAATCTTTAAGGAGATTCTGTGTAACACTGAGATTTAAGTTTGTTGTATACTGCGGTTGGAGTCCCTGAAATTTTGAATTTGACATTGCCCTCTGCATATCCACAGAAACCTGATAATTTGTCCCTGCAGCCGCCCTCTTTTTTATGCCTGCACTAACTGAGAATGCTTCATTCTCTGCCTCAGGGGGGTTTGCAAAGGCTGAGGCGCTGGGAATCCTGTTCTTTCCGAGAGATGTTGAGGCATTAAAATTATAATCAAACTCTGCCTCATTTCTTGTTATCTCTGTCTCTGTAATCTTTGGATTTATCCCCTCAATGGATATCTCAATGTTATTTTTCAGTGCAAGGGCAACAGTCTCCTTTAATGAAAGAAATAGGGCATTTTTACTCTCAATCTTCTCCTCACGGGTTGTAGCCCAAGTCTCGGAAGTAAGAAGTAAGAAGTAAGAAGTAAGAAGTAAAATAATAAATGTTAATTTTTTGGTCATAAATCTCCCTCCTTTATAGAAAATTATATATTCGCAGATTACCACAGAAATGTCATTCCGAACGAAGTGAGGAATCTCTGTTTTTAGATTCTTCGGGCTCCGCCCTCAGAATGACAGTAAAGCTGCCATCTGTGTGTCTGTGTCTATCCGTGTCTATCTGTGGTTTCTCATTAAGTTTTTTCCTTTTGAATCTTTCCTGCACCACATCAAATATATCATAGGCGACAGGGACAACGATAAGTGTCAGAAAAAGTGATGTGAGAAGTCCGCCTATTGTTGCAATTGCCATCGGGGCACGGGTTTCAGAACCCTCTCCAAAACCAATCGCTACAGGTATCATACCAAAAACCATTGCAATTGTGGTCATCAGTATCGGCCTCAGCCTGACAGGTCCTGCCTTAAGGATTGCCTCTCTCCTCTCCATTCCCCTCCCCCTTAATGTATTTGTATAATCAACAAGGAGGATTGCATTCTTTTTCACAAGCCCCATCAAAAGGACAAGCCCTATGAAACTGAAGACATTGAGTGTCTTGCCTGTCAATAAGAGTGCGGTAAATGCACCTATAAAAGAAAAAGGCATGGAAAGCAGAACTGTAATTGGATGTATAAAACTCTCAAACTGGGCAGCCAGTATCATATAGGCAAGAATAACTCCAAGCACCAATGCGAATATTAAATATTTAAACGATTCACCCATGATATCTGCTATCCCTTTATATCTCCCTGAATAATCGGGAGGCAATACCTTCGCTGATATATTATCAAGCTCCCCCTTAGCCTCGCCGAGGGGCTTCCCTTCAAGATTTGCAAACAGTGTTATAGCCCTCTGCCTGTCCACCCTGTTTATGACACTCGGGCCTCCCGCCTCCTGAATCATAACTATATTGGATAACTCAACAAGCCTACCATCCCTTGACCTGACATACAATCTTCCAATATCATCGGGATTTGCCCTATCCCCGGGATTGAGTCTTACCCTCACATCATATCTTCTCCCCTTTGCCTCATCCTTGAACTTAGTTACATCCACCTCTCCCCCAATAAGAACATTTATGGTTTCTGCAATAGCCTTTATGTCAACATTAAGGTCTGCCGCCTTATCCCTGTCTATGTAAACCCTTACCTCAGGCTTCCCTGTCTCAAGGGATGTGTCAATATCAACTATCCCGGGGAGTTTTGAAAATTGCCCGACAATATCCTTTGTATAATCTCCGAGTATCTTCAAATCCCTCCCCCTTATACTGTACTGGATAGGCACCATCCTCTGCCCGCCGCCTATAAGAGATATCTCCTCTGCAGAAGCCTTAAGTCCTGGTATCTGCCTCAGCTTTTTTCTCACCTCTGCCATTATCTGCTGCTGTTTTTTTTCCCTTTCCGCCTTCGGTTTAAGCCCGATAAACATTGAGCCCTTGTTTATCTCCCGTGTCATCCCGAATCCCTGTGCATAAAAAACAGTCATTATCTCAGGGATGCCCCTTAAATTATCCTCCGCCCTCTTAAACATCTTATCCACTTCATTAATGGAATAATCGGTGGGAGACTGCAGCCTCACAATAAACCTCCCCTGGTCCTCCGGAGGGACAAACTCCTTTCCAATAAATTTTGTCATGTAGAGGCTGAATATAAATATACCTGTTGCCAGAATTACTACAACAGCCCTGTGGTTAAGGGCAATTTGTAATAACCACCTGTAAAACTCTTCAATTACCTTATACCACCTGCCCGATTGGTGCTTCACAACTCCAGCCCCTCTGCCTTTCAGATACCTTGATGCCAGCATTGGAGTCAGAGTAAAAGATACAAATAATGACACCAGCACTGCAAATACCACAGTGAGTGAAAATTGCATAAAAAACCTCCCGATAATGCCCTTCATAAATGCAACGGGAAGAAATATTGCCACAATCGCAATAGTAGTAGCCATGACTGCAAGCCCTATCTCAGAGGTTGCTGCGGCGGCAGCCTCCATCGGCTTCATTCCCTCTTCAATATGGCGGTATATATTTTCAATAACAATAATGGCATCGTCTATAAGTATTCCAACCGAAAGAGAGAGGGCAAGCATGGACATATTATTGAAGGTGAAGTCAAACATATTCATAATGGTAAATGTGGAAACGATAGAGGTCGGTATCGCAAGGGCGCTTATAATTGTAGTCCTGATATTTTTAAGAAAGAGGAATACTGCAAATACAGCAAACAAGCCTCCATATATCAGGTGATGCTGAACCTCATTGATAGAGCGTTTAATAAATGTTGACTGGTCAAAGCTTATCTCAAGCCTCATCCCCGGCGGGAGCGTCTTTCTGATATTGTCAAGCTCCTTCTTTACCCTCTCAATAACCTCTACCGTATTTGTCCCTGACTGTTTCTGGACACCCATACCAACTGCAGTTGTCCCGTTAAACCGTGCTACCGAACGCTTCTCCTCCATCCCATCCTCTACCCTGCCGATATCCTTCAGTCTGACAACTGCACCGTTACTGTATGCCACGACAAGTTCATTGAAGTCCTGAACACCCGGAAACTCCCCTTTCACTTTAATAGAATACTCTTTGGTGTAGCTCTCTATCCTGCCGCCGGGAAGCTCAACATTCTCCCTGCGTATTGCATTTAAAACATCCTGTGCAGTAATCGTATATGCCTTAAGCTTATCAGAATCAAGCCAGACCCTCACCTGTCTTGTCCTTAAGCCTGCCAGCCTTATAGCACCGACACCGTTTATCCTCTGAACCTGTTCCTTTAATATCTCATCGGCATAGATAGAAAGCTCTCTTACACTCTTTTCTCCAATAAGTGAAAGCCATATGACAGGGTTTGCATCAGGGTCAACCTTTTCAATTATAGGTTCATCAATATCTATCGGGAGTTTTGACCTTATGACGGAGAGCTTTTCTCTTACATCCTGAACGGCAAGGTCAATATTTCTCTCAAGGACAAACTCCACCATGACTGTAGATACACCCTCAGTGCTTGTTGAGGCAATGGTCTTCACACCGTTTATGGTATTTACCGCCTCCTCAATCTTGTCTGTTACATCAATATCCATTATCTCAGGGCTTGCACCCCTGAGGGTGGTGGTTATATTCACCATCGGAAACTCAACCTTTGGGAAGAGGTCAACACCAATTCTCGGATAACTTACAATCCCAAGGACAACAAGCCCCATGATGAGCATTGTTGCAAAAACCGGCCTTCTTATAGATGTATCAGCAAGCCACATATAATTTAGTCCTTACCCCCGACTATCTTTATTTTTGCCCCTTCAAACAGATTCTGCTGTCCCACGACAACAACCTGCTCGCCTTCTTTAAGCCCTTTGACAACTTCGACAAATTCTGTTATTTCTGACTCTTGACTCCCAACTTCAATCTCGCGACCCCCGACCTCTGACTGTAATCTATATTTCTGTCCGATTTTAACAAACCTATCCCTTGCCTTATCACCTTCCACAACAAATACCTTTATCTTTTCTTCCTCATAAAGAAGGGATGTTACCGGCACAAGGAATATGTCTTTTGCAGCGCCGGTATAAAGCATGACCTTGGCAAAAAAACCCGGCTTTAAAAGCTGAGCATCGTTGGGAACGAGTGCCTCTACCTTGAGTGTCCTTGTCCTTTCGTCAACACTTGGGTAGATAATATTTAACTTCCCCTTAAACTCTTTATCAGGGAAGGCATACACTGAAAGGAATACATCCTGCCCTTTCTTGATTTTTTCTAAGTCCTTCTCATTAATAGTAAAATCAAGCTTTGCAGGATTTGTCTGTATAATTACGAAAAGCGGTGTACCGTTCTTCACATAATTTCCAGACGATACCTTCTTTTCCTTAAGAACCCCTGATAGGGTAGAATAAATTTTTGTCTTTGATAATTTTTGCCTCGCTGTAGAAAGGGAAGATTTTGCCCTCTCAAGCTCAGCCTCTGCAATTGACAGCCTTGCCGTTACATCATCATACTGCTGTTTTGTTAAAAGTTCCTTTTTGTAAAGCTCCTCTTTCCGATGATATTCCAGTTTTATATTTGATAGACTTGCCTCTGCCTGTTTCAGCGCCGCCATTCCCCTTTCAACCTCAAGGTTATAATCGGTATCGTCTATGGCTGCAAGAACCATCCCCTTTGATACCTCTGAACCATTATCAACATTTACATCCCTCAGAATGCCATCCACTTCGGAACTGACTGTAACCTCTTCAAACGGATTTAATGTCCCGACATTATTAATAAACGGCCTCAAGGACTTCTTCTTAACAGGCTGAACCTGAACACTGATGACCTTTTCTGTAATAGCCTTTACCTCTTTTTTCTCACAGGCGGTAAAAGTAAAAATCAGCAAACACAAAGACATTACCAATAAAGCATATTTTTTCATTTTACACCTCTCTTTAAAAGTCCACCGAGTATAAGATTGCTGCACTCTTTTTGTGAAAACAGGGCATCTGAATCCATTACAAGCGACAGGATAAAACCTCTCAATGTGCCTATGATTACCCTTGCTGTCCCTTCCACATTACATCTCTCAAACCTTCCCGAACTTACACCCTTCCTGATTATTTCTTCTATCAATTTTCTTTGTCCTCTAAAGAACTTCTTTTTTATATCAATACAGGATGTAAAGCCATGCTCCCTCCCCTCAATCAGAATAAGCCCTTTAAATTTTTGTGCATAATTAAGATTTATGGCTATATATTTTTTGACAGCCTCTGCAGGGTCTTCAATACCTTCAATGGACCCTCCTGACCTCTCTCTAAACTCGTCCAGAAGGTATTTTAAAAGTGTAAAATATATCTCTTCTTTATTCTTAAAATATATATACACCCCGCCGACACTTATCCCTGCCCTTTCCGCAACCTCTCTGATGGTGGTCTGCGAGTAGCCCTTTTCTGAAAACACCTCAATTGCAGCTTCTAAAATACTCTCTTTTGACTCTTTAGCAGTCCTTCTGTTCATATATAGGAAATTATAAAAACTTGACAGGATTAACAGGATTTAAAAAAGCTAAAAGTAATCCTGTTTTATCCTGTATATCCTGTCTAAAATTAGGTTTTTGTTCATTTTTAGACATTAATATGGTGAATCTATGTTCATGTGAACTTGTGTTCATTTTATTTTAAAGATAGATTATTTGTCAATAAAAAACTTCTGAATTTTACAGAACCAATTTATGCAGTTTTTGGGGTAGTAAAAAATTCGCTCCGTTTTTTCTTTAATAGATTATGTCCAGTATAGTCATGAGCATTAGACCGATACTTATTATTCCGTTCACATTGAAGAATGCCACATTGACCTTTGTAAGGTCATCGGGTTTCACAATGGAGTGCTCATAATAGAGGAGTCCTGCAATCAAGATAATACCGCCTACATACAGCAAACCGAGATTTCCGATAAAGAAAAGTGAAAACAGAAACAGTGTCATTATCACATGGAATAGTGCCGACAGCCTCAGCGCCCTTTCAATGCCAAGCTTTACAGGAAATGAAAAGAGTCCATGACTTTTGTCAAACTCAACATCCTGACAGGAATATATAATATCAAGACCTGCAAGCCAGAATATAACGGCAAGCCCAAGGACTATAGATACAATTGAAATTTCTTCCCTGATTGCGACCCATGCCCCTATTGGTGCAAGGCTTAATGAAAGACCCAGAAAAAAATGGGAAAAGATTGTAAACCTCTTTGTGTATGAGTAAAAGAAGACAATTAGTAATGCTGCAGGCGATAGGATAAGTGCCAGTCTGTTAAGCATAAAACATGAAAATATAAATATAGCTATTGAGATTAAAAGAAATATCAGATAGTGGGATTTTTTTATTTTACCCTTTGGGAGTGCCCTCTCTTTTGTCCTTGGATTTTCCCTGTCATAGTCCACATCCGCAATCCTGTTGAAAGACATCGCCGCACTCCTTGCCCCCACCATTGCCAGAAGTATCCATAATAATTTGTCTAAAGGTGGAACTCCATCAGAGGCAATGAAGGCACTCATGAGGGCAAAGGGAAGTGCAAATACAGTATGCTGAATCTTTATATCTTCAAGGAGGATTTTAATCTTTTTCAGCATATGGAGGAATAAGGTCATTATCTATATCAAGCTGATTGAGAATCCTTGCTGTAATGAATCTCGCTATATCATCAATATCCTTCGGCTTATGGTAGAAGGCAGGGGATGCAGGGAGTATCACTGCACCAGCACGGCTCAAGGTCAGCATATTTTTAAGATGAATATAATTTAAGGGTGTCTCGCGGGGGACTATTATCAGCTTCCTTCTCTCTTTTAATGCAACATCTGCAACCCTGCTTATTAGATTATTGGAATAACCATTTGCAATTCTCCCAAGAGTCCCCATACTTGCAGGGATGACGACCATACCATCAAATCTAAAAGAGCCGCTGGCTATCTTAACATTCAGATTTGAATTTTCATATATTGATACATTCTTTCTTTTAAAATAGCCTTCATCTATCCCTGTCTCATCCTTTAATATTCCTTTTGCATTTTCTGTAATAATAAGATGTAGCTCTGCCCCATTTTTGCAAAGGCAATCAAAAAGGTGTTTTGCATATACAGCACCACTTGCACCTGTAATTGCAATTATTGTTTTCATTGTGAAATTTTCAAGGTTCAATTCTTTCAGCCCCAAGCGAATCTATATCCCTGTCATAAGAATAGACCTTTGTTTTAACTCTTTTAGATATCTCAGATAGGTAGGCATCAGGGAAATCCACATCACTGTCTGCATAAACGGTAAGTGCATTTATCAGTGCCTCTTTATTTTCTGTCTTAAGCCCCTTAAAATTAATGATAGGTTTTAATATTTCACCTATTCGTTTCTTTTCTAAACTAAAGAATTTCTGAAGCGTCCAGACAACTTCGGCGATGGTAATATCCAAAACCCTTGCCTCTTCCTGTCCAAATTCAAGCCTTTTGAAAAGCCCTTTACACCTCTCAGCCATAGGAGGGACATCCCATGTAAGGTATCGGAGAAATATATTAGCGTCTATGAGATTTAAGTCCTTTTGCAATATCCTTTGCCACCTCCTCAGCAACTCTTTTCCTGACAGATTTTAAATCCATAGGGTTTTTTACCACTCCCTTCAATATCCCAGCCAATTCCTCTGCTGTGCTCCTTGCAGGGAGAACCTTTAGCAGATTACCCTCAACCTGTATCTCTACATAACTACCCTCTTTTATAAAAAGGTCGTCTCTAACCTTTTTAGGCAGGATTATATGTCCCTTGCTGGACACCTTGAGTATCTTTTTATTCATATTTTCACCTCAACATATTAGTTTCACTTTAATTATAGGTGAATATACTTTTTTGTCAATCTATAAATCCTATAAATCCTGTAAGATTATGATTGCAAAATCACCCCTTGTTATTTTAGATTGATACTATGTCAAAAATATCTTTAAAAGAAAATTTAGGGCAGATGTTAATGATTGGCTTTAATGGCACAACCCTGTCTGATGAATTGAAAGAAATGATAGCTGATTATGGAGTCGGGGGGATAATTTTATTTTCAAGAAATATAGAGTCCATGTCACAGGTTAAAGATTTATGCAACTCCCTTCAGGAATTATCAATTAGAAGCTATAAAATCCCTCTATTAATCGCAATTGACCAGGAAGGGGGGAGGGTGTTCAGGCTCAAACCCCCTTTCAGACAGTATCCTTCTTATGGCGAACTTGGAAGAACAGGTTCAGAAGATGCAGTAAGGTCAAATGCCCTTTTGATGGCAGATGAGCTAATAGAAATAGGTGTAAATATGAATATGGCTCCTGTACTTGATATAAATACAAATCCCAAAAATCCTATAATTGGCGACAGGTCTTTCAGTGCCGACCCTGATGTTGTATCCAGACTTAGTGCATATGTTATAAATGCATTTCATGAAAAGGAAATAATTGCGGTTGGCAAGCATTTCCCCGGACATGGGGATACATTCTCTGATTCCCACCTTGAACTCCCTGTAGTAAATCACAAAATAGGAAGATTAGAGGAGATAGAGCTTAAACCCTTTATTAATACATTTAAAACGGGCTTAAGGGCTATTATGACAGCCCATGTCCTTTACCCTGCTTTAGACCCTGATTATCCTGCTACTATGTCGGAAAGAATAATCACAGATATATTAAGAAAAAAACTTGGATTTAATGGTGTAGTAATTACAGATGATTTAGAAATGAAGGCAATTACGAATAATTACAGCGAAAAAATTTCTGCGATTCAGTCTGTTAAAGCAGGGGTTGATATACTTTTAATCTGCAATAGCCGTGATAAACAGATAGAGATGTTCAATTCTATATTAATGGCATTAGAGAGTGGTGAGATAAAAGAAGATAGGATTGAGGAATCTCTATATAGAATAGCCCGCCTAAAAAAGGACTTTATAAAAACTTAGATAAATCCGATAAGATATTAAGGCATGATAGATTTAATCGGAATATTTTTCCCATTAAGTCATAACTTTGACATATTTACAATACAGGTTTTTGCCATTCAAAAATATAATTGCTTATATATCAATATGTTATATCATACTTAAGTAATGGCATGGTAAGTGCAATATAAATTAGTAACTTTTTGAAGGATGATTAATTTATGTCAAATCAATTAGCAAATAAATTAAATTTAGTAACATCAGATTCCATAAATCCAATGATAGCACTTTCTAAGGATAAAGAATCTCTCCTTTCTCAATTAGCGGTAACCTTAAATCACGAAATAAACAATCCTCTCACAGGCATTGTCGGCAGTATAGAATTAGCCCTTATGAGTACAAATAATGAGGTTGTAAAAGAGATGCTTAAAAATGCCATTCAAAGTGCGATGAGAATCAAAGAGGTCACCAATAAGCTTCAAAAGATAAAGAGGGTAATCAGCAAACAATATGTCGGCAATACAATGATGTTAGACCTTGAGGAATCAACAAAATAATCAGTAACTCTCAGGTCATTTCTTAATCTTTTTTGACTGACGACTGCCATCAGATGTAACTTTTATAACTGTTTTTACATTCCCCCTTTCATTAAAATCCCCTATTACTTCCATAAAACGCGGTTTCAATATCTTATTTAAGTCATCATAGATTTTATTTGTCACTGCCTCATGAGAGATATACTGGCTCCTGTAGCTGTTTAAATATAGTTTCAGCGACTTTAGCTCTATGATGTGCTTATGAGGGATATAATTTATTATAAATGTAGCAAAATCCGGGTAACCTGAACGTGGACAGAGGCATGTAAACTCAGGGAAACTTATTTCAATCTTATAGTCCCTCTCTGAATATGGATTGTCCCATGCCTCTAACTTTATATCCTTAATAGCCCTTTCACCGTATTTTCTCATTGTCACATATCATAACAGTTTTTTCTTAAATCTGGGTAATTTTGACACGCTTAAGACATAATTTCCACCTTTATTTATTTCAATATATCAGCGAACCCATTCTTTTTCAATGAATTAAAATTAAATGTAATCATGGTATATTTTTTGCTTAATTATATTATTAAAAATAATACCGATAAATAATCAGGAGGATATAATGAGCGATAATGAAAAGGACAATAAGGAGCTTGATGACCTCTCAAGGGCAATTACAAAGGCACTCCTTAAATCTAAAGATGTGCTTGGGATTCTCTTTGACCTTAAAAAACGAAATATGATAGAGCCTACTGCAATGCTCGCACTGATAATCAAGGTTAACGACCTCATAAATTCAGCGGAGAAATCACTGCCGGATAATTCAAGTGGGCTTATATCAAAGACAGATCACATTGACGGCAGAATTCTCACAAAAAATGAGGCTGCATTTGAGGAGTATCTTTCGGATAAATTTGACGAGACAGAGTGGTTGAAAAAATATGGTATAATTTTAAATTAAGAGGTTGTTATGGCAAGTAAAATAACGACACATAATAATACTGCTGAATATTTCAAGGAATTGGTGGATATGGCTATGGACCATCAGGATATAGAAACTGATGAGACGGTGGCTTTCTATATAGTGAATCTACTCTCTGAATATGTTGAAACCGATAAATCATTTCCTGAGGAGGCATCTGATGAGCCTCTTATAATGCTTTTAAACAGTGCCATGAATTCAGAATACAACGAAAGGATACGGAAGTTTAAACAGGTAGGAGATTTTTCTCTGTTTGTCTCCGGCTTTTTCTCAGACAGCCTTAAGAGAAAACTGATTGATATTGATTATTATATCATCATCGGAGGGAGTGCTTACAGCAACCTGTCATATATAACTAAAGGACAACAAAATGGTGAGCTTTTCAGTGACCTTTTTGGTGAGCTGTCAGATAGGTTTAAAGAATTCATAGATATAATTGCCGAGGTCAGCGATAAGACATCAATCAGCACAAATAGCGATTTGTTGAGGATATATGAAAGGTGGCTCAAGACAAACAGTGACAGGGATGCCCAACTCCTGAAAGAAAAAGGGGTTATTCCTATAATATCCAAAGGCAGCAAGTATATACAGTAGGCATATTTTATTCCCTCTCATCCCCAACCCACTCCCTCCCAAAGAGGGAGTGAGGCTGTAATTTTTATGTTATCCTGCATACAGAAGATTATAGAAAAAATATATAAGGTAGAGACATTCCTTGATGTGGAGAACTACCTTATACACGAACCGCTTTCTAATACTCTAACTAATCAAAACTCCTGTAATATTAAAAGCCAATCGTCAAAAGGTTATCTGTTTATATCTCAGGATGGAGAAGAACTTAAGCTGGCTCTCTATCTTGGCAGAGAGACAGTATCTAATCTAAAAAATATTCATCTGCAGAAAGATTTCAGAAGTTCAAATCTTTCAGATTTTTTCCTTGCAACAGAAGAGATAAGCCATTTTATATATGCAGTATGGAATGCCATGAATAATAGACAGATAAGCATCTTTGAGATGGAGCTTCAGGCAGAGGTGGATAAATATATTACAGCCATTTTCTACAACAGCAGTATTAATTCCGGCAGAGTCCCTGCGAAAAACATAAAGAGACAGCTATTTGAAGATTCTGTCTTAAATCCAGACTTATTATCAGAAGAAAGGGAAAGATACAGGGATGCAAACAGAATGGCAATGAACTACTGCCACTACCTGGAATCAAATTATCTAAGAAAAAATGATATTCCCTCTTTGTTAAAGAATATAAGGCATTTCTATCGTCTTGGACAAAACGGAAAGATAGGTTATATAAATGACATAACCTTTCATTAATCCACAATAATTGTGGTTCTTTCGTAATAAAGTTGAAGTCAAGAAATTAAGCTTAATAAAGTTTAGGAATTACAATGAGATAAAAGGGTGCATCGAATTTCAGCCGTATCTGGTATAGTTTTGCTGATGACGAAACTTACCGGAGGTGA
>JACQBS010000066.1 GCA_016194325.1 Nitrospinota bacterium
ACTGACTTTAGTAAAATCACTGAACATGAGATTGCTCATATCGAATCTCTTATTAATAACCGTCCCAGAAAGTGTCTGGGCTTTAAAACACCACTTGAAGTGGCTTCTTCTTTTGTTGCACTTCAAGGTTGAATGTGGGTCTTAACTCTCAACTCTTAACTATAGTATATACCTGCTCAAATCCTCATCCTTAATCACATCCTGAAGCCTCTCTCTTACATATTTGGCATCTATTACAAATTTTTTCTCCTTCTGGTCAGGGGCGCTGAAGGATATATCATCAAGAAGCCTCTCCATTATTGTATGGAGCCTCCTCGCACCTATGTTCTCCATCCTATTATTTACCATCGCCGCTATTGATGATATTTCTGCAATCGCATCTTCAACAAATTTTATCTCCACGCCCTCTGTTTTTAAAAGCTCCACATACTGCTTAATAAGAGCATTCTGCGGCTCTGTGAGTATCCTTATAAATTCTTCCTTACCGAGTGAATCAAGCTCTACCCTTATAGGAAATCGTCCCTGAAGTTCAGGAATTAAATCAGACGGCTTTGATACATGGAATGCACCCGCTGCAATAAAAAGGATATGGTCAGTTCTAACTGCACCGTATTTAGTACTTACTGTAGAGCCTTCTACTATTGGAAGGAGGTCTCTCTGAACCCCTTCTCTTGATACATCAGGACCATGCCCTGATTCTCTCCCGGCGACTTTATCTATCTCATCAATAAATATTATCCCTGACTGCTCAACCCTGTTTACCGCCTCTTTTATAACCTTATCCATATCTATGAGCTTCTGTGCCTCTTCCTGAGTCAGTATTGTAAGTGCCTCCAATACTTTTACCTTTCTCCTCTTCTTTTTCTGAGGCATGATGCTCCCAAGCATATCCTTTATATTTATATCAAGGTCTTCAATGCCGGCATTTGAAACTATCTCAACCATTGGCATCATTCTCTGTTCTATCTCCAGTTCAACAGACCTCTCATCCAGTTTTCCTTCCCTCAAATATTTTCTGAACTTTTCCCTTGTCTCCTGATAATGTCTCTGCCCTAATTCATCCATCTCCATCTTCTCGTCTGCCCCTCTTTTGACTGATGGCGGCGGAGGCAAAAGGAGGTCAAGGAGCCTCTCCTCTGCATTAACCTTTGCCATTTCGCTGACTTCCGCTGCCCTCTCCTCCCTCACCATATTCTTTGAGACCTCTGTCAGGTCTCTGACCATGGATTCCACATCCCTTCCAACATAGCCTACCTCTGTATATTTAGATGCCTCTACCTTAATAAATGGAGAGTTGGTAAGTCTCGCAAGCCTTCTTGCTATCTCTGTCTTTCCAACACCTGTAGGCCCTATCATTATTATATTCTTAGGTGCTACCTCTTCCTTTAGTTCAGGAGAGAGTTGCTGTCTCCTCCAGCGGTTTCTCAATGCAATGGCAACAGACCTCTTTGCATTCTTCTGCCCTATAATGTATTTATCCAATTCCCCAACTATTCTCTTAGGGGTCAGTTGCGCCTCTTTGTCAAGCACCTTTTCAACAGGCTTTTCTTCTATTTTTTTAGCAAGCATTTCCATATTAAATCTGGAACACGAATCTCACGAATGGACGAATTTCACGAATATTAAAAGCATTAGAAGTCAGAATAGTATTTTATTCTAATTTTGACTCTTAAATTCTTTAATTTGTGTCATTCGTATATTCGTGTAATTCGTGTTCTCCTCTTTATAGTTCCTCAATAACTATATTCTCATTTGTATAGATACAGAGTGAAGCCGCTATCTTCATTGCCTCTTCAGCAATCATCTTTGCGTCCAGATTTGAGTGCATTGATAATGCCTTGGCAGCAGCCTGTGCATACGCACCTCCTGAGCCTATACCGACAACACCATCATCAGGCTCTATAACATCCCCTGTCCCTGATATAATAAAGGAAGAATCCTTATCGGCAACAGCAAGAAGTGCCTCAAGTCTCCTCAACACCCTGTCAGTCCTCCAGTCCTTCGCAAGCTCAACTGCTGCCCTTGTTATATTACCGTTAAATTTTTCCAGCTTCTCTTCAAATTTCGTAAAGAGTGTAAAGGCATCCGCTGCAGCCCCTGCAAAACCGGCAATTATCTTGTCATTATAGAGCCTTCTTACCTTCCTTGCCTTGTGCTTCATGACAGTGTTGCCGAAGGTCACCTGCCCGTCACCGGCAACGACCACCTTGCCGTTATGTCTTATAAGTAATATTGTAGTTGCGTGAAACATAATTTTTATAGTGTCAAAGAGTCATAGTGTCATAGTATCAAAGCATAGAATTTGAGTCTCTGAGTCTCTGACACTCTGACACTCTGACACTTTCTCATGCCTTCGGATGCGATTTATCATACACCTTCATCAACTGGTCAAGATTCACATGGGTATATTTCTGCGTCGTTGATAAACTTGAATGCCCCAGGAGTTCTTGAATCACCCTCAAATCAGCCCCACCCTCCAAAAGATGGGTCGCAAATGTATGTCTCAGAGAGTGAGGACTTATATGCCTCTTAATCGCCCCCCTCCTTGCATACTTATCTACAATATTCCATCCACTCCTCGATGTCAACCTTCCTCCGCGCAGATTTAAAAAAAGTGCATAGGATTGCTTCGCCTTCGGCTCGCAATGACATTCCTCTTGCCGCTTGCTTCTTGCATCTTGCATCTTGTTCAAGTATTCCCTAATTGATTCACAAGCCTTACCCCCAAGCGGAACTATTCTCTCCTTCCTCCCTTTACCAAATACCCTTATATACCCCCTCTCCAAATCCACATTAGTCACATTTAGGGAGACAAGTTCGCTTATTCTTATACCAGCACCGTAAAGGGTCTCAAGTATTGCCTTATCCCTTAAACCGGAGAGGGTCTTGCTGTCAGGTATATCCATTAACCTAAAAGCCTCGTCTATCGGCAGAAATGAAGGTATCTTTTTTGGCACCTTAGGAGTTGCTACCAACCGAGCAGGATTTTTTTGTATATAACCCTCGCGGCAGAGGTATTTAAAAAATGTCCTCAATGTTGACAGCTTCCTCGCCATTGAATTATTGCAATTCCCTTCCTTATGGAGACTGCCTAAGAATGTTCTAATAACCACATTATCTATCTTTTTTATATCAATATCACTTCCACTTTCATCAGGGCATAGATTTGTCGTTGTTAAAAACTTCTCAAACTGCTCCATATCAATGGAATAATTTCTTAATGTATGTACTGATACATTCTTCTCCGCATGAAGATATTTTTTGAACTGGTCAATGTATTGGTTCATGCTTTATATTTCATCCAATTTCCCACTTTTCTCTTTCTGCCTTTCTAATAATATCAAATTGACTTTGTCCATTTTGCCATCATCTTCTCAACTTCTTCCTGTGTATAAATCCGCCCTTCTTCTACATCTTTCAGTCCACGCTCAATTTTCTGGATAACATAAAGATGATATTGAATATCCTCCAAAGAACAGTCATCGGGTAAGCGGTTGAGCAGATTACTTACCTCTTGTTTAGCTGTCTGCATATCTATCCCCCTTTATTTAATTATACTAAATTTAAATATCGTTATTGCAATTTTATTCATTTTACACTCAATGTTTTTAGGTTGCCTTTTCCAATATCAAATTTTCAGTAGAAAGGTTGAAGATGTCTTCCAGTTTATATCTCTCTGCCGCCCCTATAATCTCAAGACCAATAACCTTTCCATCTTCATCAATATCAAGATTTATGCCTTCCTCTATTTCTTTGGTATGCGAAACTTTTTTTTCTTGAATTCTGATGTAAAGTGCATCAACCTCTTTATCGTATTCAATCTTCATTGTCCCTCCACTTCATCTGCCTTCTTGCATGCCTGCTAAAATATATCTTCATTTCCTCAACCCAAACCTTCCCCTTATCTTCTCCGCATCGGGGCTTATGCTTGGGCTTTGCTGGACATTCAATGTCTTTGCCTCGTCTTCAACCAACGGCTTAATGTATTCATAAATCTCCACAATATTTTTCTTGCCATCCTTGATTGCCTTCAGAACATAATATGTAAAAATTCCGTGCCCTTTCTCAGGTGATGATGTGGAAATCTGTGTGCCTTGTGTTGCCGATAGAACCGCCATATTTTGCGATATGACTACACCCTCTGTCATCATCACCAATGGTCTTGCGCCCTTTGCAAGAACGCTCCTGCCGCCTGCGCCTGAAAAACATGAATCAAGAAGCACAACAACCTCTGCAACTTGCAGTTTGCCAAGTTTGTCGTAAAGCCTCTTTAACGGATAACCTGTAACCTCAAGATAATTCGGGTCGCCGTCAAATGGGACAATATAGGCGTCTCCTGTTTTTGGTTCAGGGGCGCCGTGTCCTGAATAATAGACAATCACCCTGCTGTCTTTTTTCACCTTGTTGGGAAGCCATGCTTCCAAAGACTTTTCAATACTGGACTTTGTGGCTCTCTCATCTGTGATAAATTCTATATTTCTCTCCTGAAAACCCAATGCCTTTAAATAATCCTTTACAATCCCTGCGTCGCTCTTTGAAAAGTCTGATTTTGGAAGCCCCTGATAGTTTTCAATGCCTATGATAATTGCAAGGTCATTGTCAGTCATGATTCTTTCTGTGTTAGCAATATTGGGCTTGTCTATGTCTGATTGTATGATTGTTTTTTTCTCCTCTTTTTGCGTCTTAGCACCTTCAACAGCGGCCTGCACGATTGTCTTGAGGTCTTCTTTTGAGATGCCTTGAGAGGGAGTCGGGCTAACTATTTGTTGTTTCGGCTTAAATTTCTCAAGCAACTTAAAGCCTACATTTGCCGATGCCCTGTTCTCAGCATATTGGTCCCCGATAGCCATACGCTCCAGCGATGCAAGAGCAGTGTCAATGTCCGCGCCTTTATCTATCAGGAGTTTAATAACCTCTGTTTTGCCAGCTCCCCGTGCCGCCGACTCCAAAGGATTTTGTACATTAACATCAGCACCTTTTTTTATTAAGAGTTTTACAAGTTCTGTATTGCCCATATATGATGCCCACGTTAAAGCAGTATAGCCCTGATCGTTCATTGCATTCACATCAGCACCCCTATCAAGTAAGGCAGTGACTGTTTTAATATCACCATTACTTGCCGCTTTTATTAGTGATGAAGTTGCACACCCTGCAAGCAAAATAAACATGCTCAAAATTAAAAAATATCCAAATATCCTTTTCATAATGCACCTCCTCTAAAAATAATTTTAAAGGGAATATAAACTACCCAAAATCCTAAATCGGATTTTGGGCATGCTTATTTATCAATTCCAACAAACACCATCTCTCCCCTCTCCACATCTGCATCCACCGTAATCTTATCACCCTCTTTAAATTCACCCTGAAGTATTTTAAGTGCGAGATGGTCTTGAATATTTTTCTGTAAAGCCCTTTTTAACGGTCTTGCACCGTAAACAGGGTCATAACCAAGTTTTGACAGAAGTTCCTTTGCCTTATCTGTCAGCTCAATATCAATATTCCTCTCCCCCAGCCTCTTTTTGAATCTTGCAAGCTGTATATCAATAATCTTTTTTATTTGTCCAATGTTTAGATTATGAAAAATTATTATATCATCAATACGGTTTAAAAACTCAGGTCTAAACTGCCTGCGCAGCTCATCCATAACCCTCTGCTGCATCTCCTGATATCCCCTGTCCTCTCTCAGTTTAGCAACATACTCCTCCGTGTCGGGGTCAATTCCTTCTATTTTTTCTATCGTTAGTCTCCTCTCACCCATCTCCTGAACAAGATTGCTTGCTATATTTGATGTCATTATAACAACAGTATTTTTAAAGTCCACAGTCCTTCCATGCCCGTCTGTCAGCCTTCCGTCATCAAGTATCTGAAGCAGTATATTAAATACATCCTGATGTGCCTTTTCTATTTCATCAAAGAGTATGACAGAATATGGTCTTCTCCTCACTGCTTCTGTTAATTGTCCTCCTTCTTCATAACCCACATATCCCGGAGGTGCGCCGATAAGACGGGATACTGTATGTTTCTCCATATACTCTGACATATCTATCCTCACCATGTGCTGTTCATTGTCAAAAAGAAACTCTGCAAGAGCCCTTGCAAGTTCTGTCTTTCCTACCCCTGTAGGACCCATAAAGATGAAAGAGCCTATGGGACGATTCAAATCCTGCAATCCTGCCCTCGCCCTTCTCACTGCATCAGAGACAGCCCTTATAGCCTCATCCTGCCCGACCACCCTCTGTTTTAATCTCTCCTCCATCTTAACCAGCTTCTGAACCTCACCCTCCATCATCTTTGCAACTGGGATGCCTGTCCACTTTGCCACCACCTCAGCTATATCCTCTGCATCAACTTCTTCTTTGAGCATCTTCTTGTCCATCTGAAGCTCTGATAGTTTCTTATTTTCAGCCTCAAGCTCTTTCTGTAACTGCAAAAGAGTTCCGTATCTAATCTCAGCTACCCTCCCCAACTCCCCTTTCCTTTCTGCAGTCTGTTCTTCCAATTTTGCCCTCTCAATCTGCTCCTTAATTGACCTTATCTTTTGTATAGTCTCCTTTTCACCTTTCCAGTGGAGTTTCATCTGACCGATATTCTCTTTAAACCCTGACAACTCCTTTTCAATTTTCCCTAATCTATCTCTTGATGCAGCATCAGACTCTTTTTTGAGTGCCTCCTTCTCTATTGATAGCTGCATAATCTTCCTCTCAATCTCATCAATCTCTGTTGGGAGTGAGTCAATCTCTATCCTCAAACGTGATGCAGACTCATCAATCAAATCAATCGCCTTATCAGGAAGGAATCTGTCTGTTATATATCTATGTGATAGTGTTGCCGCCGCTACAATTGCGGAATCCTGTATCCTTACACCGTGATGGACTTCATATTTTTCCTTGAGCCCTCTTAGAATAGCTATTGTATCCTCAACTGTAGGCTGTCCAACATATACAGGCTGGAATCTCCTCTCCAGTGCTGCATCCTTTTCTATATGTTTTCTATATTCATTTAGTGTTGTAGCACCTACACAGCGTAACTCTCCTCTTGCGAGTGCGGGCTTAAGCATATTTGAGGCATCCATTGCACCCTCTGCCGCACCGGCTCCCACCAGTGTATGAAGCTCGTCAATAAAGAGCATCACAGCGCCGTCTGATTCGGCTATCTCTTTAAGCACTGCCTTGAGTCTGTCTTCAAATTCACCCCTGTATTTTGAGCCTGCAATAAGTGCTGCAATATCCAGCGCCACAAGCCTCTTATTTTTCAGTGTCTCAGGCACATCACCGCTTATTATCCTCTGAGCAAGCCCTTCTACAATTGCAGTCTTTCCAACACCCGGTTCGCCGATGAGAACAGGATTATTCTTTGTCCTTCTTGAAAGAACCTGAACCACCCTCCTTATTTCATCATCCCTTCCAATAACAGGGTCAAGCTTCCCCTTCCTTGCCAAATCAGTCAAATCCCTGCTGTATCTTGAAAGAGCCTGATATTTTTCTTCAGGGGTTTGGTCAGTCACCCTCTGCGTTCCCCGAATATCTATCAATACCTTAAAAATATTGTCCTTTGTAATACCTACTCCTGAAAGGAGTCTTGAAGGTACACCATCCTTTTCATCTGTAATAGCTATAAGTATATGCTCCGTGCTTACATACTCATCCTTTAATCTCTCCGCCTCCTTAAAGGCATTTGTAAAAATCTGATTGAGCCTCGGTGTAATAAACGCCTGCCCCATCGCACCGCCACTAACCTTTGGGATTTTCTTTAGTTCTTCTTCAATTTTTTTGAGTAGTTCTGCAGGATTTGCACCGAGTTTTTTGATAATCGGCTGGACTATCCCATCACTCTGGGAAATGAGGGCATAGAGGAGATGCTCCACATCAACCGCCTGATGCTCATGCTTCTCTGCAATACTCTGCGACTCTTGCACAGCCTCCTGTGCCTTTAAAGTAAAACGGTCAAAACGAATCATGGATAAATGTTAAAGCCTCCTAAATCTATGCCTTCCATGTTCAATTACAACAAACGTATTTTTCAACTCATCTTCTGAATAAGACCTCAAAACTGTTTCAATCTCCTTGTGTACCGAATTTAAAGTAGAAGGAAGAATCCTCAAATAAAGAACTCCTGTGCCTAATCCTTTTACAAAAACAAGACCACCAAAATCTCTATCTCTCGTAACAAATATCCTTCCTTGTTCATGTGCTAACCGAAGCAAATCAGAATCAGGAGCTTGAGAACACCCTATTTCACCGGCAGTAACAACATCGTGCCCCAATCCCCTTAAAAGTTGAATGGTTTTAGCATACACGTCTTGATCTGTTAAGAATTTCATGCCGGAACTGATATATGGATTTCTTCAGAAGCTACCACATCAATAGCATATTCAATACACGCCTGAATGTCCTCTATCTGTAATTCAGGATAGTAATCCCGAATTATTTCTGCAAAAGATAGTCCCTCTCTCAGCAGTTCAAGGACACTCTGAACAGTAATTCTGGTGCCGGCAATACAGGGTTTTCCAAAATGAATTTCTGGATTTACTTCAATTCTTTCTTTCATATTTATACCTCATATTTAGGGTTATCTACATTTTACGCCTCTTATCAACACGCTTAATTATATCAGCAAAGATTTTTAGACACTACAAATATTTTAACAGGCAATTTTCTCCAAGTTACCGTAAATTACCCTAAATTTCAATTGACAACCCTTTTCTTTAGTCCTATATTCTATGCCATGAAAAGCAATTTCCTATCATTCATATGCACTATAAATATCAAATTATCCTAAAAAGATATAGTCAAAGACCCCTCCATAAAAGGTTAGGCATGAAAAAGGACGAGGCATTTTAGAGCGTTGAAAAAAATGAAAATGTTAAAGAAGTAAGAAAATCAATAATTGCCATAGCAGTAGTTTTTGTGTTGATACTTTTTCTCACCGCTAACCCTATAGATAGGGGAGCAATGGTAGGAACTGTTGTAGAACTTGTGTTAAAAGGCCTCGCCTATTTAGTAATTGGCTACAGTATTTATGTCGGGTTTATAAAATTTGGAAGCAAAAGAAGATAAAGGCTAAATGGTTGCACTAATAACATCGTATACTAATTCTTAATGCTCAGAAATCTAATAACATCGTATACTTAAATTAAGTTTTTCTCTTTTTATAGATAACCAAAGGATTAATAATATGACCATCAATTGGAAAAGAAAAAG
>JACQBS010000023.1 GCA_016194325.1 Nitrospinota bacterium
ATCAGAAGGGATTAACAACAAGATAAAGAGGCTAAAGCATATGGCCTACGGCTATAGAGATGTTAAATACTTCTTACTCAAGATACATCAGCATTGTGGACTGCTTGACCCTAAGTTTTCAACTTAAATACGAAAGAGGGATTTATTTTACTTTTATTTGTTACAATCTATCTCATATCCTCTCCTGTAACTTTGATTGCAGGAGAGTTTTATAAGTGGACAGACAAAAAAGGAACAGTTCATTTTACAGATAATTATCTATCCATTCCTCATGAATACCGTCATCAGATAAAAATTCAAAAGATGGAAGAGACATCTGAAAAAAAGATGGAGGGAATAGCTGCAGAATTACTTATTAAAAAATCTGTAAATGAAGAGAGAAAAGCCATTTCTGACGGTGAAAAAGCATTTAATGAAAAGTGTACGAAGTGCCACTCGCTAAGCGGTAAAAATCAAGATGACTCTGCTACACAATTGGTTGGACTTTTATATAGTGATAAATTCAAAGAAAGTACTCTCCCTGTCTCAGAAGATAGTGTAAAAAGGATAATCAAAGAAGGTGGAGGGGAGGATATGCCTTCATTTCCTGAAATGACTGATAAAGAATTAAATGAGTTGATGAGATATCTTATTCCATATCTGAAAAAGAAATAATACCATTCTTAAAGTCTTGCCTTTGTTGACCCAATCAAATATCCGTGTTATTTTTAATAAAGTTAATTATAAAAGATTTGACACCAGTATTATAATAAGAACTGGTGTCAATGAAACTTGAATCCTTTGAATTTATTACCAAATCTGAAAACAGAGCAAGACTTTTCCTCAAAAAAGCGTGTTGGAAAAATGCCCTTATTTTTTGTACACGCTGCAACAGTAGAAAAGTCTACAGAATTATCGGTAAAAGATACAGGTGCAAAAGGTGTAGATATACTTTCCATGATTTTTCTAAAAGATGGCTTTGGATTATCAAGCTCTTTGAGCTTGAGCTTTCTGCAAGTAAAATTGCCCAGCAGGTAGGTCTTAGTTATCCTACAGTTCTTAGGGCTGTTACGATAATAAGGCTTGCTATTTTGGCAAGCAAGGAGACTGAAATCTTTCTTGGTGGAGAGATTGAGATAGATGAAAGCTACTTTGGTGGAAGGAAAAAAGGTAAAAGAGGTAGAGGAGCAGCCAGAAAAGTTCCAGTATTCGGTATTCTTGAGAGAAATGGGGTGGTCAAGGTTAATATTGTTTCTGATGTTACTGCTGAGTCCCTTCTTAATATGACTGTCAGGACTGTGAGAAGGGGTTCTATTGTTTATACGGATAAATTTAGAAGCTATGACGCCCTCATGTTCTGTGGGTATAGACATATCAAGATTAACCACAGCAAGCAATTTGCTTCTGGAAAGGTCTACATTAATGGCCTTGAAGGATTCTGGAGTTATGCTAAAGAAAGACTTATTAAGTTTCATGGTGTCTCAGGAGAAAAATTTCCTCTCTACTTGAAAGAGATGGAGTTTAGGTATAATAATAGACATGGTAATATCTTTAATCTCATGGTTCATAATCTGTGTAATTTGGTGCCAAATCGTTTATAATTACCTTAAATTTTACTTTTATATTTACAGAAAGACCTTCCATTGAACTTTCCCCGTCTAATATAGCCATAACTACAGGCATGCTGATAGATGGCATCTTTAATCTTGAAATCGTAGAGGTGGTCTTAATTTCCAATAGCGTATCTGACATTGATGGATGCTGGGACTGCCATCTTTTTAAATATGCTGGAGGGATGAATTCAGGAAAGGTAGTCAGGTCATTGTAAATAGCATTAACTGAGTTTGTAATGATTATCAATCCCTTTGCACCACTCTCCTGTGCAACTTCAATCTTTTTAAATATTAGTTCATTCTTTTCACTTTCCTTATTTTTATCTTCTCCTCCATACAGCACAGAAGCAATCTTTCCCCGACATCCTTTATAATCATCTATATTAAGCCCAAATTTTGCAAAGCAAGAAATTCCAGACATCTCCCCTTCTGCTGAAAAATACATGGGTATGAAACTCCACTTCAATTTAAATATTTTACTGCCTATGGATAAACGACTGTAGTTATTCAGATGTCTTACTTTTATCTCAAATGGCTGAGAATAGCCTGAATATTTATTAACAGGCTCAAGCCCATATTCAGAAAAAACATCCTTAATATATTCCCCTGCCTTTTGACTGCCGGGACTTCCCATCAGCCTCCCATCAGTCTCTTTTGATGCCAGATAGGTGATATGGGTTAAGTAGATTTTCCTTAGAGATCTCTGGTAACTGTAGAGATAAAGCAGCCTCCTCTCCGTATATTATATTGCAGTAAACAAGAGAGAGGGTTATAATGAAAAGGCATATTTTGATTTTTATGGCTTTGAATTTATACATTTTTAGAGACCCTTCGCTACACTCAGGGTAAATGCAGCCAGTTGTGAAAATTCGTTAATGGCTGCATTTAATTATAGAAAAATATTGTAATATTATCAAGGTTCTATGTCCGAGAAAAAAAAGAAACCGTTAGGTGAAATTCTCAAGGAAGAAAATATAGTTAAGGAAGAAGCCCTTAAGGAGGCTCTTGCCGAGCAGAAGTCTTCAGGTAAGAAGCTTGGCAATATCCTTGTGGATAAAGGGCTTGCCTCCATGAGGGATATAATTTATGCACTTGCCCTCCAGACTAAAGGTAAGACGCCTGCCCAAATTGCCACATCACTACCCCTTTCAATCATTGACCGTATTAAGAGAAAGAGGATACCAATAAGGGTAAAGCTGTCCATTCTTATAACGGCAATTATAGTTGTAATAATGTTTTTATCAAGCTACCTCATACTCAGCAGGCAGAGGGAACAGTTTACAAAACAGATGATAGCCTTTGGCACGACTATTGTCGGCAACCTGTCAAATAACAGCTCAATCTCCCTACTTGAAGATGATGAGGCATCATTAAATATTCTGATAGAGCAGGTATCTAAAAATAAGGAGATAGTCTATGCAATGGTTATAGATAAAAAAGGGGTTATCAAGGTTCATACGGACATTAGTAAAGTTGATAAAAAATATGAGCCTTTGAAAGATACAATAGAAGTGAAGAAGGATGAGAGTATAGAGATTTTGAAGTATAGAGAAGATGAGAGGGAGATTCTTAACTTCTCCATACCTGTAAAGTATCAAAAGGTGGCTATAGGGACTATCCACATGGGGCTATCCCTTGAGACACTTGAAAATAATATATCAGAGGCAAAGATTTTTGTTATAGTGCTTACAATTTTGCTCATACTAATCGGAATAGGAATATCACTATTTATGAGCACACTCTTTTCAAAGCCTGTTTATAACCTTGTGGATGGAACGAGAGAGATTAAAAACGGTAATTTTAACTACCGAATTGATTTGTTTAGTAATGATGAGCTTGGCGACCTGACATTGGCATTCAATGACATGGCTGATGGTTTAAGGAAGAAGGAGGTTATCCAGGAGTCATTCGGCAGATATGTAACACCTGAGATTGTTGATATGATACTCCAGAACCCTGATGAGAAATGGCTAAAGGGTAAAAAGTTAAATGTTACTGTCATGTTTGCTGATATAAGGGGATTTACAGCATTCTCGGAGAAAAAGGAGCCTGAGGAGGTTGTAAATGTTTTAAACGAGTATTTCAGCATGGCAACGGAGGTTATACAGCGGCACGGTGGACATATAGATAAGTTTGCAGGGGACGAGATAATGGTAGTGTTTGGTGCCCCTATAGCATATGAAGACCATTCTGTTAGGGCTGTAAGGGCTGCGGTATCCCTTCAGAATGAATTAAGGGATTTTAATCTGAAGAAGGCAGGTGAAGGGAGAGAGGCGATAAGAATAGGCACAGGAATAAATTCAGGGGATGTAGTTGCAGGAAATCTTGGCTCAAGTAAAAAGATGGAATATACTGTCATAGGGGATAATGTAAACCTTGCCTCCCGATTGACAAGAGAGGCAAAGGCAGATGATATAATTATAAGCGATTCAGTTTATGAAAAAGTGGCAGATATTGCCAATGTTGATAAGCTTGAACCAGTTATGGTAAAAGGAAAGAGTAAACCTATTCAGATATATAGAGTTAAGGAGTTGAAGAGTCAAGGGGTTTAGGCGTTAACTCCATAACTCTAAAACTCCTTAACTTTTTATGGAGGATTTATGGAAAAAAATCGCATTGTGCAGCTAACGGATTGGCTAAGAAAATTATCAGACCTGTTTCATATAGTTATAGCCATATCCCTTCTAATCTCGGCGGCTATGATTTTAGTAAATGCCTTTACACACTTTAAGTCATTTGCCAGCGACTCAGTATCCCATTTAATCAATGAGATACTTTTTGTCTTAATCGTCATGGAGATATTTATCACCGTTATTACATATCTCCGTGAGCATAGGGTTACATTTCAGCCCTTTCTTGTTGTGGGTATCATCGCATCCATAAGAAAGATACTTACCGTAGAGGCACATCTATCAGTGGAAGAGATGATTACCGGGGAAATGTTTACAAGAAGCATGATAGACCTTGGTGTGAACACCGGGATTGTTTTTATCCTTGTATTTTCCTTTTATTTGTTGGCAAAGGCACCTGGCCCATCCGAGTGTGCAGGGTGTCTTGGTGTTGAGAAGGTGACAAGGAAGATAGAAGAGTTATTGAGCGATAAGAAGTAATAGCCGCTCAGGTATTATTGATTTTTTATCTAATAAATGGTAACCTGTAGTGAATTTTAAAATTGAAGAGGGAGGATATTCATGAAAAAGATAGAGGCAATTATTAAACCGTTTAAATTGGATGAAGTCAAGGATAAGTTAAATGAGATAGGTATTCATGGGATAACGGTGAGTGAGGTAAAAGGGTTTGGAAGACAGAAGGGGCATACGGAATTATACAGGGGTGCGGAGTATGTAGTTGATTTCCTCCCGAAGGTAAAACTTGAAATAGTGGTTCCCGACGATATGACAGAAAAGGTTGTTGATACACTCATGAAATCAGCACAGACAGGGAGGATTGGTGATGGGAAGATATTTATTATGAGGTTAGAGGATGCGGTAAGGATAAGGACAGGCGAAAGAGGAGATGATGCTGTATAACCAAAGTGTCAGAGTATCAAAGTATCAAAGTAAAATTTACTATGACTCTCTGACACATTGACACTCTGATACTTATTTTAGCTGTTCCAGCGACTTCAACAGATTTTTTGCCTTTTCGATGTATTCCCTTGCCTTTTTGTGGTCAGGCTCTATTTCAAGAACGATATTCCACTGTTCAATTGCCTGAGTTAATTTCTGCTCTCTAAAGAGTTTAAGCCCGTTTTTATAGCTGTCTTCAGCCGTTTTCTTTAAACCCGCCCTGACTTTCTTTATATAATCTCCAACCTTTTCAAAATCGGGCTTGAGGCTTGAGAACATCTGTAATGCGTTTTTATACTCCCCTTTCTCAAAATGTGCTACACCCTGCTTGTAATATGAGAGGTTTAAATGTTTTATTATCTCAGGATTTTTCGGATATTTTTCTTTAGCCTTTAAAAACTCCTGAATAGCCCCTGCATAATCTCCATCCTCATATAACGAGAGGGCAACACTAAGATAATCTTCTACCCCTGTATCTGTCTCACCTGGCGGGGCAAGTAATCGTGACTTTGCGACGAATATGTGCCATCCCTTAAGCTCCTCTATTGCTAATTGATAGTCTGGTTTTAACCTTAGTGCAATTAAAAACTCTGTTCGTGCCTTTGATGGGTCAGTTTTTTTTAGAGATAGCCCCTTTTGATAATGCTTTTCTGCCTCTATATCTGCCATTTCTGATAGTCTCTTTAATCCCGCTTTAGCTTCATCATTCGTTGGGTCTATTGTAAGTGCTATCTTAAATTCCTCTATTGCACCTCGTATATCCCCTTGCTGTTCAAGGCTTAATGCCTTTTTAAGATGCTCATCTATAAATGGTTTAAATGGGTCTATTACGACAGGTGGTGGTTTTACTACATCTACTGCAGGTTTAGGTTTTACAGGTGGAGGGACACAGGCAAACAACAGAAGACAGAAGACAGAAGACAGAAGATAGACTTTTATTTTCTGACTGCTGACCGCTGACTGCTGACCGCTGTCTTCTGTCTTCTGTCTCATAATTGCTCTTTCTTAAATGTTTCTAATAGTTTTATAAAATCTTCAATCTTTTCACTATTAAATACCATTGAGCGGTTCAGAGAAAAGTTATTATAAAAAAACGGATTGCCACCCCTTATCACCGTAAATGCACCCTCATATTGATATTTCTTCAGTATTTCAATTGCTGTATCATTAAAAGTGCCGAATGGATATGCAAGGAATGTCGGCCTGACTCCAAGCTTCTGTTCAATAATCTTCTGAGATTCCCCTATTTCTTTTTCAAGCCTCTGATTATAAGCTGTTTCAGATTCACTATCCTTAGTTTTAGACAGGTCTGTGTGAAATCGTGTATGTGATTGAACTTCAATAACCCCATCATTAAGCATCTCCTTTATATCATCCCATGTAAGGGTTATTTTACTTGGCTTAATTAAATCCGTATAGACAAAGAGTGTAGCCTTAAAGCCATATTTTTTCAAAATAGGAGCCGCTATAATCTTTGCATTCTTCCAGCCGTCATCAATTGTTATTACAATAGAATTTTTCGGGGGACGTCTCTTATAACTTACAAAATCAAAGAATTCACGGAGGGTTATGACATTATAATTATTTTCCTTCAGGTATGCCATCTGCTTATCAAACATCTCTTCACTTACAACCATCTTATCTTTACCTTTTGTCTTGCCGAACTGGTGATAACAGAGGATGGGGATTGTCAGATAGCCTTCATGGTAAAGACCACCGGGGTTTAATGATTTGAGGGGGACTATGATTTCCTTATTTGGTGTAATCGGCTGATTCTGATTAAATTCTGAGATGATATAAAAGAGGTTTTTACTGCCATAATATTTTTCTGATAGTGATTCGTAAGTATCTGAAGGGCTTGCAATGATTACTACATAGTCCTCTGATTTTTTCTCTTTATCTTTCAGCACTATTACTTCCGGTTGAGGAGATTTTTCTTCTTCAGCTTTTTTAGGGTGGATAAGTTTCTTCTCCTGAGGAGGGACAACACCAGCACAGCCTGATAGGAAGAGGACAGAAAACAGAAGACAGAGAACAGAGAAGAGAGGACAGAGAACAGAAAATCTGACTTCTGACTTCTGTCTTCTGTCTTCTGTTTTCTGTCTTTTATTCCTTTGCCCAGTATCTCTCATATTCTTTAAGAAAAGAGAGGGTCTTTAAATCTTTTATCTTGTCTACGAATATAACTCCGTTCAGATGGTCTATCTCATGCTGGAGCACTACTGCAAGAAAACCATTTGCATCAATTGATACCCTCCTGCCGTTTCTGTCAAGTGCATCTACTTTTATAGATGTTGAGCGGGGGACGACACCTCTGAAATCACCCACACTAAGACATCCCTCCCAGCCGTCTGCCTTCTCCTCTGAATAGTATGAGATAACAGGGTTTATTAAAATTGTAAGGGGTATATTTGGTGCCTCAGAATATCTGATGCTGGCGGCAGATTCTATCACGATAATCTGTTTTGATTCGTGAACCTGCGGGGCGGCAAGCCCCACCCCTTCATATTCCCTCATGGTTACAACCATATCATCCATCAATTTCTGCACAGACGGGCTTTTTATCTCTTCTACAGTTAATGTAGATGCCTTCTGCCTTAACACTGGATTTCCCAATCTGGCAACTTTAAGTATTGACATGAAACCCCCGATATATAACCTGCCATTACAAATTAATGGTTGTAAGTATTTGCAATATAAATTATATTATACAAAAATGAAAAATCCTACAGTAAAATATCGTCAATTTTATAAAACCTACAATATAGATTTACGAGAAAATTGATAACCCTCTGCAATAGACAACATTGTGATAAATCCTAAGAACCAAAATTTTACTAAAAGTCAATCTGCTTAAATAAGTCAAGAGAAAGAAAATGCGACAATAATGTCTTCTTTTTATTTATCTTTCCTGCTGTAATTAATTAAAATTCAATAAGTTATTAATTGGCATTCCTGTTGCATGATTAATATCATAGAGGGCATTGTATTGCCATGTTAATTTATAACTAAAAAGAAATTTGGGAATATTCCTTGAAATAAAAATATATAAAGAATATATTATTGAAAATGGAAGGGAGTAAATAAATATGGAAAACAAAAACTTGAAAATACAAGACCTGCAGGTAAGTATAAGCGGAAAGAAGATATTAAAAGGTGTCAGTCTCAGTGTAAAAAAAGGGGAGGTTCATGCCATTATGGGACCAAATGGTTCAGGAAAAAGCACACTTTCATATGCCCTCATGGGACACCCTTCATATAAAATAGAGAATGGCTCTCTTACATTAAACAGTGAGGATATAAATTCACTTTCTCCTGATGAGAGGGCAAAGAGGGGGCTTTTTCTTGCCTTCCAATATCCTGTTACAATACCCGGTGTTACTGTGATGAATTTTTTGAGGAATATTTATAATAAGAAGATTGCTCTTACTAACGGTGGCAAACCAGTCTCCATCTTCCAGTTCAATACTTTACTAAAAGAAAGGATGGGACTGCTGAAGATGGAGGATGCTGTTGCTAAAAGATATGTTAATGAGGGGTTTTCCGGAGGGGAGAAGAAGAGGCTTGAAATTCTCCAGCTTGAGATTTTAAATCCTGATATTGCAGTCCTTGATGAGCCTGACTCAGGGCTTGATATAGATGCCTTGAAGATTGTATCTGAAGGGGTGAACAGGGCTATAGAAAAAGGGGTTGGAGTCATCATGATAACCCATTATGCAAGGATACTTAACTATGTGAAGCCAAATTTTGTCCATGTCTTCATTGATGGGAAGGTTGTAAAATCAGGTGGTCCTGAACTTGCGAAGGAATTGGAAGAAAAAGGTTACGACTGGCTGAAAGGATAGTGTCAAAGAGTCAAAGTATCAAAGTGTCAAAGAAAAAGACTCTGATACTCTGACTCTCTGATACTTTTAAGAGAGGTATAAAATGACAAAGGGAATTGCCGGTATAGGCGAAGATTATAAATACGGTTTTAAGACACCGGAGAAATATGTCTTTAAATCAAAAAAGGGCTTATCAAAAGAGGTTGTAGAAGAAATCTCACACCTTAAAGGCGAGCCTGACTGGATGAGGAAGTTCAGACTCAAATCTCTTGAGATTTTTTTAAAGAAACCTATGCCGTGGTGGGGCGGTGACCTTTCGGATGTAAATTTTGATGACATATATTATTTTATAAGGCCCTCGGATAAACAGGGGAGGACATGGGATGAGGTGCCAAAAGAAATCAGGAATACATTTGATAAACTTGGCATCCCTGAGGCTGAGAGAAAATTCCTTGCAGGTGTAGGTGCCCAGTATGAATCAGAGGCGGTTTATCACAACCTCAAAGAAGAGTGGAAGAAAAAGGGTGTTATATTTCTTGATACAGATACGGCATTAAAGGAATATCCTGATATATTTAAAGAGCATTTCAGTACAGTCGTTCCTCCTGCCGACAACAAATTTGCTGCATTAAACAGTGCAGTCTGGAGCGGCGGGAGTTTTATATATGTGCCTGAAGGGGTTCATATTGAGATACCCCTTCAGGCATACTTCAGAATCAATGCCCAGAATATGGGGCAGTTTGAGAGGTCGCTTATAATTGCAGAGCCGGGCTCTTTTGTTCATTATGTAGAAGGATGCACGGCTCCAATATACAGCACAAACTCACTCCATACTGCTGTCGTTGAAATAATAATTAAAAAAGGTGCGAGGCTCAGATATACAACAATACAGAACTGGTCAAAAAATGTCTATAACCTTGTTACAAAGAGGGCTGTTGCTTATGAGGATGCAACAATGGAGTGGGTGGATGGAAACCTCGGAAGCAAGGTTACAATGAAATACCCTGCTGTATTCATGCACGGTAAGGGTGCAAAGGCTGATATACTTTCCCTTACAATTGCAGGGAAGGGGCAGAATCAGGATGTTGGTGGAAAGGTTATACACATGGCACCGCACACATCATCAAATATAGTCTCAAAATCAATCAGCCAGAATGGCGGGAGGTCAAGCTACAGAGGTCTGGTAAAGGTGCTGAAAGGGGCTCATGGTGTTAAGTCAAATGTAAAATGTGATGCAATGATACTTGACGATAAATCAAGGTCTGATACATACCCATACATGGATATAGATGAAAAGAGAGTAAGTATCGGGCATGAGGCTACAGTCAGCAGGGTGACGGATGAGCAGTTATTCTATCTCATGAACAGGGGGCTTTCAGAGTCTGAGGCTGCTGCAATGGTTGTAAGCGGATTCATTGAACCTATAGTGAAGGAATTGCCTATGGAGTATGCAGTTGAGATGAACAGGTTGATACAGCTTCAGATGGAAGGGGCGGTGGGATAATGAAAGTTCAAAATTTAATTACAGAGAGGTCAGTGGCAGCAGGAGAGCCGCAGTGGTTAAAGGAAAAGAGGCTTGAGGCATGGCAGAAATTTCAGGAAATCCCTTTAACAGATACAGATAATGAAACATGGATGAGGACAGATATAAGCAAACTGAATTTGAGCGAGATAATAGAAAATACAGTAACCAGTATAGAGCCTTCAGCCTTCAGCCTTCAGCCTTCTTCAAATAACGGTATAATATTTACAGATATAAAATCCGCACTTTTCAAACATTCAGACATTATTAAAAAATATTTCCTCACAAAATACCCCTTAACGGATACAGAAAGATTTCTATCCCTTCACACAGCATTATGGAGAGATGGTGTATTTTTGTATGTGCCGTCTAATTCTGCTCTAAAAACCCCATTCCGCATTATATCTAACATGAAAAGCAGAGCAGGAAATTTCCCCCATAGTATTATTATTGTGGAAAAGGGTGGAAAGGCATCCATTATAGAGGAGAATTATTCTGCTGATAATGGGAGTCAGGTGCTGATGGGCAGTATGGTTGAGGTATTTGTTGGTGAGGATGCAGAGCTTAATTATAGTTATGTGCAAAATCTTGAGTTAAATGCTTACAATATACCTATCCGCAGGGTATATGTGGAGAAGAATGGAAAGATAAACTGGACACAGGTGGATGTTGGCGGAAGGCTGACAAAATCTTTTACTGAGATTACACTTAAAGGCAGAGGCTCAAGCTCCAATGTCTATGGTATTGTTGCAGGGAGCGGTAAACAGCACTTTGATATATCGCCTGTAATATATCATCAGGTAGAAGAAACGAAAGGGAATGTTTTGATTAAGGGTGTTCTCAGCGGCAGTGCAAGGTCAGTATTTCAGGGATTGGTAAAGATTGATAAGGCAGGGAGGAAGGCAGATTCCTATCTCGCTAATCACAACCTTATCTTAAGTGAAGGGGCAAGGGCAGATACAATTCCGAAGCTTGAGATAGATATAGGTGATGTAAGTGCGTCACATGGTGCTACAGTTGGGGAAATAGATAGTGACCAACTTTTTTATCTTATGAGCAGAGGGCTATCGGCAGCAGAGGCACAGGAGATAATAGTCAATGGTTTTGTTGAACCGATTATCTTAAATATAGATAGTGAAGAACTAAGGGAGAAGGTCAGAAATATTATTGCTGATAAGCTAAAATAAATATGATAGAAACCTTTAAACCTGAAGACATAATCAATATACGCAAAGATTTTCCAATCTTTAACAATTTCGACAAGCTCAATGGGAAAAAACTCATATACCTTGACAGTGCAGCCACATCTCAGAAACCCTCAGTTGTCATAGATGCACTCCATTCTTTTTATAGCAAGAGTAATGCGAATGTCCACAGGGGGATATATACACTGAGCGAAGAGGCTACAATAAAATATGAGGAGGCGCATAAAAAAGTAGCAGGTTTTATAAATGCAAAGAGTTTCAGGGAGATTGTCTTTGTAAGAAATACAACAGAGGCAATCAACCTTGTTGCATATTCATGGGGGAGAAAAAATATTGGGAAGGGAGATGTGATAATACTATCTCAGATGGAGCATCACAGCAATATTGTCCCGTGGCAGTTATTGGCAAGGGAAAAGGGTGCAGTTATAAAATATACTGAGATTGATGATAAGGGAAAATTGAGAATAGATAAACTGGAGAATCATCTTAAAGAGAAAGTGAAGTTAGTTGCAATAACTCAGATGTCCAATGTCCTCGGGACTATTAATCCTGTCAAAGAGATTACATCAATGGCTCATAAGGCAGGTGCCACTGTATTAATAGATGGTGCACAGGGCGTTCCCCATGAACCTACAGATGTTCAGGATATAGGGTGTGACTTTTATGCATTCTCAGGGCACAAGATGCTTGGACCAACAGGCATCGGAGTCTTATACGGAAAAAAAGAGCTCCTGAATGATATGCCTCCGTTCTTAGGCGGGGGCGATATGATAAAGAGTGTGAGTTTTGAGGAAGCCCGATGGAACGACCTCCCATGGAAGTTTGAGGCAGGGACACCTGCAATTGCCGAAGGTATTGCACTTGGCTCTGCTATTGATTATCTTAAATCACTTGGGATGGCAAAGGTAAAGAACTATGAAAAGGAATTAGCCATATATGCAATGGATAAGCTGAGAGATGTTGATAGCATAGAAATCTATGGACCACCTGCAGGAGAGAGGGGAGGGATTATTTCGTTTAATTTAAAAGATGTCCATCCTCACGATGTGGCGTCAGTCCTGAGTTCTGAAAATATTGCCATAAGGGCAGGGCATCATTGCGCCCAGCCGCTCCATGACAGGCTTGGAGTTACAGCATCATCAAGGGCAAGTTTCTATATCTATAATACAATTGATGAGATAGATGCTCTTGTAAATGGACTAAAGAAGGCAAGGAAGATTTATGGATGAGGAACTCTATAAAGAGAATATACTTGACCATTATAAAAATCCGAGAAATTACGGCGAGATAGAAAATCCTGATATATCATATTTTGACACAAACCCCCTCTGCGGCGATGAGCTTCAACTCCAGATAAAGGTAAAAGACGGGAAGGCAGATGATGTTAAATTTAAGGGGAAAGGATGCTCCATAAGTCAGGCATCTGCATCAATGCTCACAGAGATGATTCAGGGTAAAGATATGGAAGAGATAAAAAAGATAGGCAAAAAAGAGATTCTTGATGCCGTCGGTTTACAATTAGGACCCTCCCGAATAAAATGCGCCCTCCTCTCATTAAAGGTATTAAAAGCCGGTGCCTACGGGCTTAAGACAGAGGATGAGGATGAAGAATAAATAATCTCCCTGCCGATTCTCTCCTACCTTTCTTGATTCATTAGCTTCTCAAATCTATCCTTTACACTATTCAAGTTTAGTGATATAAAATTAGCCGTAAACTTTAATTGATTTTATTATTTTTATGAAAACATGGGCACACCCAGGTGGTAAACTGAGAGAACTTGGTGCTGAATCACTAACAGATGCGGAACTTCTGTCAATTCTCATTTCTACAGGCACAAAGGGTAAATCAGCCGAAGATATAGCAAAAGAAATCCTTGATAAATTTAACTCCTTCAAGGGAATGGCAAATCAGTCACTCGAAAAATTCCTTGAGTTCAAGGGGCTTGGGGATGTTAAGATTATCAGGATTGCAGCAGCATTTGAAATTGCAAAAAGGATTGTAAAACAAACATCAAAAAATTCTCCATGAAGAAAACAAAGCTCTCAGAAAAACCTTCCCGTATTCCTGATATTTCAGAGCAGGACATCTCCCATAAATTTAAAGAATACGCCGAGCAAATCTCATCATTAAATACTGAATCGGCTAAAGCCCAGAGATTTCTTATTCTTTTAAAAGACCTCTTTGGCAATATAAGTGTTAATTTTATTGAAGACTATCTCCATGGTGTTGAAAAATATATCAGCGTAAAGCAAAAGGACTTAATCTTGAGAGGAAGGATTGACGCCCTTTACGGCAATCTGATAATAGAATTTGAGAAGGACCTAAGAAAATCTTTTAATGAGGCACTTGAGCAGTTAAAACGATATACCTCATATCTTATTCAATCAGGAGATAAGACAAATTATTTATGTCTTGCCACCGATGGGATTCTGTTTCATATTTACCTGCCAAAGATAAAAAATGATAAAGAAATTGATTTTGAAGAAATAGAAAAGATAGATTTAACAAGAATAGATTCTTATCAAGCGTATTTCTTTATTGACAGATATTTCTTCAGAAAAACTAAACTCCATCCAAAGACTGAAGAGATAGTCAGGGACTTTGGAATAAAAAGCCCTGCCTTCAAATACTGTCTTCATGTCATGGCAGGAACATGGGGCTCTGTAAAAGACAGGTCGGATTTTAAGGTTGTTTATGAAAACTGGGAGCAGTATCTGAGGGTTACTTACGGAAGCGTAATTGGGAGCGAAGACCTGTTTTTAAGACATTCCTACCTTGCCGTATTTACAAAGCTCATTGTTTATATGCGCATCTCTGAAAGCGGCGCCGTTCCGTCTCAAGAAGGCATACGAAAAATACTTGACGGAGATTTTTTTACCGAGCAGGGGATTGATAATTTTCTTGAAGAGGACTTTTTTTCGTGGATTGTAAGAGAGCAGACTAAAGATACAGGTCTTGATATTGCACGAAAACTCATAAACCAGCTTTCAAATTATAATCTCAGGGAGCTTTCAGAGGATATTTTGAAATCACTCTATCAAGAGCTTGTTGACCCTGAAACAAGGCATGACCTCGGAGAATACTATACCCCTGACTGGCTTGCACAGAGGATGGTGGAGCATCTCTTAAAGGACAATCCATCTGCCTCTGTTCTTGACCCCTCCTGCGGTTCAGGGACATTCCTTTACATGACCATCAGATACAAAAGACATATACTGAAGGACAAACAGGAAACCCTTGAACACATTATGAAGAATGTTGTCGGCATTGACATCCATCCCCTAGCAGTAATCACAGCAAAGACCAATTATCTCCTTGCCCTCGGAGACCTTCTTAAAAAGAGGGGTAATAGGAGGGTTCAGATTCCGGTATATCTTTCAGACTCCATAAATCCGCCTGAAGAAAAAATACAGCACGACCTCTTAACCCCTGTGCCAAGTTATCATACTAAAATAGGAGGCAAAGAGGCGTATATCCCTGATACAGTAATTAATGACCCTGTTCTGTATGACAGTGTAATAGAGACAACTAAGGAATTTGCAAAACATTTCGCAGGCAAGGGGGGAGGCGGTCTTGAGGCTTATGAAAATTTTACAAAACAGCGTATCCCACAGCTACATGACAGAAATACCATTGCCATGCTATTCTCCACTGCAAAGGCAATGAAAGAGCTTATAGAGGAAGAAAAAGACAGTATATGGGGATTTGTCTTGAAAAATATGTATAAGCCCTTATTCCTGAAAGAAAAATTTGATGTGGTTATAGGCAATCCGCCATGGCTTTCTTATCGTTATGTTGACAGGGGTGAGTATCAGGAATTTTTAAAGAGAATGATTGTGGAGGAATATAAACTCTTAAGCGGCATGGATACAGGAGGGGGTAAGAGAAAGGTTAAAGTAGAGCTGATAACCCACATGGAGCTTGCCACACTATTCTTCTTGAGGACTGCCGACCTGTATCTCAAAGACGGCGGCACAATAGGTTTTGTAATGCCGAGAAGCATCTTTACAGGAGACCAGCATAATATCTTCAGGAGACAACAATATCAACTGCCCCTAACTGAATCAGGGGTCGGTTTTAAAGAGATATGGGATATGGAAGGCGTGAAACCACTCTTTAATGTCCCAACCTGTGTTTTTATTGCCCAGAAGAACATAAAAAAAACTTCACCATATAAAGCTGAGTTTATTTCTGGAAATCTTGAAAGAAAAAATTCAGGACTCATAGATGCAGAAAAATCGTTGACGGTGGTGGCAGGGAATCTTTATGTTAGTGCAAAAGGCGTCAGGAGTTTTCTCTCTCCATCAGAAGAAGGTTTTTCTATTGAGCAAGAGCGGAGTCCATATCATTCAGGGTTTAAACAGGGTGCAACCATTGTCCCCCGCAATTTCTGGTTCGTGGATATAAAGCCGCATTCAAAATTTGGATTTAATCCTCAATCACCCTATGTAGAGACCTCAGAGGCTTCTGAAAAAACTGCAAAGGAGAATTACAAAGGAATATCCTTTAAGGGTAATATAGAAAAGGACTTTCTCTATGCAACACTCCTTTCCACTGATATAGTCCCCTTTGGATATCTAAATTTCAGGATAGTTGTGCTGCCGCTGGTTCATTTAGTTAAGCCCTCTCCCCTTGCGGGAGAGGGGAGGGGTGAGGTGGAATTTGTAGGATACTCTATTATCAAAGAATTCGATGCAAGCAAAAAAGGTTTTATCCATCTCTCAAAATGGCTTCATAAGGCACAGAAGACATGGGAGGGAAAAAGGGGGGAAAAGGCTAAAGGGATGGATGTTGTTGACTGGCTTGATTATAGACACAAGCTGTCAGAACAAAAAGAGGCAAAATATAAGGTTTTATATCCAACATCTGCAACATATCTATGTGGATGTGTGGTTGAGAGAAAAACGATTAAAATTGAGATTGAAGGACAGGAATTTGAGCTTCAGGGGTTTATTGCTGAGTCAAAGGAATATTATTTTGAGACAGAGAAAAAGATAGAGGCTTATTTTCTTTGCTCAATCCTAAACTCTCCAACAGTTGATGAACTTATAAAGCCGATGCAGAGTCGTGGACTTTTTGGTCCGAGAGACATCCACAAAAAAGTCTGGGAACTTCCAATCCCAAAATTTGACCCCTCAAATCAAGCCCACATAGCCTTATCAGAACTCGGCGTAGAATGCACAAAAAAGGTCTCAAAATTCTTATCAAAAGATATTTCTCAAAAATCTATCGGAAATCTGAGAAAGATAATAAAATCAGAACTTGAGGATGAGATTAAAGAGGTTGATGAAATTGTGAAGAAGATTTTAAGAGATTAATGGGATAATTTTGGTAAGAATAGAATAACTTTATTGGCTATTATAACCTTTTGAAATATAAAACTCTTTACATTGTTTTCCTATTATGCTATTTATAATAAGCATATTTGGAAAATAGGGGGATATTACTTGAAATACAAAGAGTTACTAATTCTGTAAATAGCATTGTTTTATTTCTCAATGATTAGATATTGCCAAGTTTCTATAAATCCCAATCAGCAATATCTGTCCTTATCTGTTGTAGTTTACTGTCTCTTAATGTCGCAGGAGTAACCACATATAGTCTATGTATCAAAAGTGCTTTGTTTGAAAGAACATTTAATAGACTATGTTGAATATCCATAATAGATACAGGCTCATCTTTATCTAAGAAAACTTGAACTATTTCATCATCATGAATAAAGTCCTTATCTTTTAATTCATCATATGTAAAGCTGCTCCCTCTTTTTTCAAAAGTAACAGGTTTTGTTTCGCAGTATAAGAACAATCCCAATGGAATCTTATGCTTTTTTGCCAATGCCTCAAGCTTAGTTTGACAGCTACGCCTAAAGGTAGCTGCTGGATTATATCTCATTTCTTTTCGATCAATGAACAGAGATACCTCTTTTAATAATCTTGGTGGTTGCCGCCTTGTTATTGCATACGCTAATGTTGATATTATTTTATCCTCGGATTTTGTGGCTTGATTAATTTTTGCGTCAATATATGCATCAGTAAAATCTAACAACCTTGCGTCGGATGCAAGTTTTCTAATGTCTTTACCTGCGAGGATATACTATATTTAGTTGAAATTGAAAAAGTGGCTCCCATGTGGAATAATCCACATACCTAATAAAAAGAAAGGAGCCACAAATGAAGGATAGCACAAAGAAAAGGAAAAAAGCAATAATAGGGATTCAAGCGGCA
>JACQBS010000058.1 GCA_016194325.1 Nitrospinota bacterium
CAGAGTGAACGCCTTAAATCTGGCGTGGAGTGTATAGGAAGGCAGGGAGGACTTCCTTTTTATTCCAAATGGAATAAAAACACGAATTCAGCGGCAGGAAGAACTGTGATACTGGGTTAAAAGGACGCTCATTCATCTTAATTGTGTATTTCTCACACAGCCTGTCGAGCATATTGGGTTTATTTTTTGCAACATCTATAGCAGTATGACCATTGCTATCTTTTCTATTAACATCTGCACCAAATTCTAAAAGAAGCTCTATGCATTCAATATGGTTTCGCCCTATTGCATACATTAAAGGGGTTTCACCACCAACTATACTGGTAGTATTAGGAGAAACACCCTTTTTGAGTAAGGCTCTCAAAGTATTAACATCACCGAAAAAAGCGGCTTTTAGAATTTCTGGGTCTTGATATTTTATAGGAACAACACCAGACTTTTTTAGAATATCAACAACTTCGACATGACCGTTATATGAAGCAAAAGTAAAAGCAGTGTTTCCGTCATTGGTCTTTAGGTTGACATCAGCAGCATTTTTTATCAATAATTCCACTATATCTTTATAACCACTGCGTGAAGCTATGATTAATGCAGTTTCGCCAATACCATTTTTTTCATCTATTGTAGCACCTTTTTCAACTAATTTTTGAATACAAGCTTTTTGACCATTTCTTGATGCCCAAATCAAGGCTGTATTGCCATCTGTGTCCTTAGTATTTATATCAACACCTTTTTGTAGTAATGCCTCAATCGCAGAAACATCATTCCTTTTTGCAGCTTCAATAAATAATAAACGGTCTTGAAACAAAGAGGTAGCATCAATATCTTGTCCAATATTAACTTCTTTTTGGGACTCGCTTCTTGTCCTACCACAAATCTTTTTAAAAAAGCCGAAAACAAAATCTCGAAATGGCTCAAAAATGAATAAGATAAGAAGCGATACTATAAGACTACCTACTATTTCAGCCATTCCCTTTTTTCCCTTATTCTCTTTTTTTTTGAATACTAACCGTAATACTTGACCAAAGGAGACTTCTAATTGGGCAAGTATTATTGCCTTGCCTACCTATCTCTTTTCTAAAACCATCTGCAATCCCTTGCACCCTTTCTCATTCCCCATATCACAAGCCTTTTGAAAATCAGAAATCGCCCTTCCCATATTGCCTGATAGACCGTATGCAACCCCACGATTGTTGTAGGCTGCGGCATCATTTGGGTCTAATGCTATTGCTTTATTATAATCCTCAATCGCCATGTCATATTGCCCTTTGCTAACATAAACAGCCCCACCACGATTGAGGTATGCGAAGGTATAATTCGGGTCTAATGCAATTGCCTTTGTAAATGCCTCTATTGCAGAATCATATTCATTGTTTAAAATATACTGATACCCCTTCTCAAACCACTGACTTGCTTCAAATAGCCTCTCATCATCTGTTATCTTTGCCTCTACCTGTTTCTTTTCTTTCTCACCTTTTGCCCCTGCCAATTGTTTCTTTAATTCCTCAATCTCCTTCTGGCTTTTATCATAAGCCTCCTGTATCTTTTTGTAGTCATCTATTACTGATTTTTCTTTGACCCTCTTTGCCATTTCTTCAATCTTATCAGGATTGACCTTTGCCTTAATCTTTACCCAAAAGAGAATACCATCACCAACAACAGTCCTTTTTTTATCAAGTATCTCAACTTCCATAATCCCTGATGCAAGAACCTGTATCTCATCCTTTGTTAATTGCAGATTCTCTACTTTTGTGTAACTCTCTATATAAGTCCCTGCCTGTTCAAGGGCAGTCCTTTTTGCATGCAGCAATGCCCTGCTCTCCGCCACACTTGGCGTCTCCCCATCCCCCATGTTGTATGTGCCTTCAGAAATAATTTCCTTCGACAAGCTCAGGATGCTATCCTTTGTCTCTGCAAACAGAGGGGAAGGGAAAAATAAAAACAGTGCAATAATAATTACCCAAAATAGAGATTGCCTCAGCTTCGCTTCGCAATGACAGACACGGCTAATTACTGTAAGTATATGTCTTTTAAATATCATGCCTAACCACCTCCTATTTAAGGACAAATACATGATTTTAGCCACGAATTTGCACGAATATTCACGAATTAATAAACAACCCCCTATCCCGCTTTGTTAAGGGGAAATTTTATTAGTGTTAATTCGTGTTCATTCGTGGCTAAAGTTTTTATAATTTCCTATATATGAACAAAGGCTTGAACACGAATGATACGAATGAACGAATTGCATAAGCTTACTCCCTGAAATCCGAAGGTGTCAAACGAATTTTTATCAGGGCGAATTGAGTGATTAACCAACACTGTAGTATAATCATAAAAAGTGGACGCAATAAAAAATCTCTATACATATACAAGGAAATACAAATATGAATTAATAGCCGGCATAATCGCCCTTATTTTAACCGATGCACTCGGACTCCTGCCGCCGTGGCTAATCAAACTCGCTATTGACTACATTAAAAAGGCTGACAGTCAATCCCATTCAATCAGTCCCCTCATAAAATATTCTGTCTTAATTGTAAGTGCAGTCGGACTTCAGGCAGTATTCCGCTACTACTGGAGGAAACATCTCTTCGGCATTTCAAGGAAGGTGGAATATGATTTGAGAAACGATTATTTTAGGCACTTGCAGAGGCTTCACTGGGGATTTTTTCAGCATACAAAGACGGGTGATATTATGTCCAGAGCCACCAACGACCTTCAGGCTGTAAGGGAGTTTCTCGGAATCGGGAGTGTAATTATTGTTGATACCGCAGTAATAATGACCACATGTCTCATACTCATGATATTTATAAGCCCCAAACTCACCGGCATCTCCCTCCTGCCTATGGCACTGGTTTCTATTATTGTCTTGAAATTCAGTAGAGAGATAAGACAGAGGTTTGAATCGGTCCAGAAACAATTATCAGAGATAAGCTCAATGGTTCACGAGAATATTGCAGGGATAAGGGTCATACAGGCTTATGTTCAGGAGGAGAACGAATTAAACAGGTTTAAGAAACTTAACGAGCAGCTTATAAATAAAAATTTAGAGCTCACAAAAATTTCAGGTGCATTTTTCCCATTGATGGTTTTTACCACAGGCCTTGCAACTGCCCTTGTCCTCTGGATCGGAGGCAGAGAGGTGATAAGAGGGCAGCTGACCCTTGGAAGTTATGTCGCATTTAACGGGTATCTGGCAATGCTCACATGGCCAATGGCTGCAATAGGATTCATGATAAACCTCTCACAGAGGGGGATTGCCTCAATGCGCAGGATTGAGGAGATTATGAATGTAAAACCGGAGATTACAGAGAAGCCGCCAGCTATCAGCCTTCAGCAGTCAGCTATAAAAGGGGAAATAGAAATTAAATCACTCACATTTTCATACAAGGGGAAAGAGAATGTCCTTTCTGATATTAACCTGAGTATTAAGGCTAGAGGCTCACTATCATTGGCAGGCGCTGTCGGCTCAGGAAAAAGCACACTGGTTAAACTGATAATGAGGATATACGATGCCCCTGATGATTCAATCTTTATTAACGGAGTTGATATAAAAAGGATACCCATTAAAATTCTAAGGGATGGCATAGGTTATGTAGAACAGGAACCGTTTCTATTTTCAGATACTATAAGGGAGAATATAGTCTTCGGTGTAAATGATGTTACCGACAATGATGTTGAGAAGACAGTGATAATGGCAGGACTTGAAAGGGATATGGAGATATTCCCGCATGGCATTAATACAGTGATTGGGGAAAGGGGTGTAACCCTGTCGGGCGGACAGAAACAGAGGGTGGCACTTGCAAGGGCAATCATTAAAAGACCAACAATACTGATACTTGATGACGCATTTTCAAATCTGGATGCATACACGGAGGGAAGGGTATTTACAAATATAATTGAGTCATTAAAAGATACTACTTTCATTTTAATTTCTCATAGAATTTCTACAATGAGAGAGGCTGATATGATTGCAGTAATGGAGAATGGGAGGATAGCAGAGACAGGAACCCATGATGAGCTTATCTCAAAAAGCGGCCTCTATAATCGTATTTACAAAAAACAGGTTTTCTCAGAGATGGAAATCGTGGAGGAGTAATGCAAACAAATCTTCATGAAGATGAGATTATAGGAAAGGCTTATGATGCAAGGCTAATGCGGAGGCTTTTAAGTTTTTTTAAGCCATATAAAAAACAACTCACTATATCCGTACTCCTGCTGATTATCATTTCTATATTAAACCTGTCAGGGCCATATCTTACAAAGGTCGCTATAGATAACTACATACTCAATGGCGACTGGAGCGGGCTGAATTTTGTAATGGCTGTCTATTTTATGGTTTTACTCCTGACATTCTCCCTCCAATATACACAGGTTTATATAATGCAATTAACCGGACAGAGGGCAATGTATGATATAAGGGTAAAGCTGTTTGCCCACATTCAGAAGATGTCCCTCTCATTTTTCAATAATAATCCCATCGGCAGACTCGTCACAAGGGTTGTAAACGATATAGAGGTTTTAAATGAGATGTTCACTCAGGGGATTGTTGTTGCAATCGGAGACCTCCTCACACTCATAGGCATAGCAATCGCCCTTTTAATTTTAAACCTTAAGCTTGCACTCCTGACATTCATTGTGCTTCCTCCCCTCCTTTATGCAACTAAATTTTACAGGGACAGGGCAAGGGATTCTTACAGGAATATAAGGACTAATCTTGCCAAACTGAATTCATATCTTCAGGAAAATATAGGAGGTATGAGCACAGTGCAGGTATTTAACAGAGAGAATCAAAATTTTAAAAGATTTGACAGGATAAATATAGAGAACAGGGATGAGCAGATGAGGTCTCTTATCTATAATGCCATTTATTTCCCCAGCATAGAATTTTTCTCTGCTATTGCTGTCGGGGTCATTATCTGGCATGGGGGCGGCGAGGCGATAAGGGGCGGGATACAGCTTGGCGTCCTTGTGGCATTTATTCAGTATGTCCAGAGATTCTTCCAGCCTGTAAGGGATTTTGCAGAAAAATATAACATAATGCAAGCCTCAATGGCATCATCAGAAAGGATATTTAAATTACTTGACACAACTGAAGATATACCAAATCCCCAAAAACCTATAATTTTAAAAGATATAAAAGGAGATATTGAATTTAAAGATGTATGGTTCTCCTATAATCATGCATCATCAGAAAATTGGACATTGAATGGCATATCGTTTCATCTTAAGGCGGGTGAAAGTGCTGCCATAGTCGGTGCGACAGGCGCAGGCAAGACATCTATTATAAATCTCCTTGGAAGGTTCTACAATATTCAAAAGGGGAGGATATTGATTGATAATATTGATATACGGGATATTGATAAAAAGTCTTTACGGAGAAATATCGGGATAGTTCTACAGGATGTATTCCTATTTGCAGGCGATATTGAAAATAATATAAGACTTGGAGAGGATGGGATATCAATGGAAAAGGTCTATGAGTCGGCAGAGATTGTCCATGCCCACAGATTTATAGAAAGATTGCCAAAGGGATATAAAGAAGATGTTCAGGAGAGGGGAAGCACTCTCTCCCTTGGGCAGAAACAGCTTATCTCATTTGCGAGGGTTCTGGCATTTAATCCAAAGATATTAATCCTGGATGAGGCTACATCAAGTGTGGACACAGAGACCGAGATTTTAATCAGGGATGCACTCCGCAAATTAATTAAAAACCGCACCTCCATTATAATTGCACACAGGCTATCCACAATAAGATATGTGGATAAAATAATCGTAATCCATGACGGTGAGATTGTTGAGATGGGGAATCATGAAGAGCTTCTGAAAAATAATGGGATGTATCATAATTTGTATCAATTACAGTTTGGAACTCGTTAAAAGCAATATCCTACTTCCTCTTTAAACAAAGTTCTCTATAGCCTTGGCAGGATAGATACAATTGCTGTTTAGAATCAGCAGTTGGACAATAGTTTAACCAAAAAGGAAAGGTTCGGCACTGACGAGGTCTTGCTGAATAAATCTTGCAAAGCCTCTGGCTTTTGTCAAAATAACAATCAGGATTAAAATCAGGGGCGCTTAATACCGCATTCCCTTTATAATACTTCACATATTTGGCAGTAAACTCAAAGGGTTGAAGATTGAAAAAGAGTGCGAGTCTTTTAATATCTTCATTATCGAGATAAACCCAGCCATCCGGGTCACTACAACAGTTTCCACATTTATGACAATTAAAAGAAGCTTCTTCCATATTACCTACCTTCAATGAATTGTAGTATAATTCAAAATAGGTGATAAATCAAAGTTCATAAATCTAATGAGGTATTCCCTTGACAGGTAGTGACTATTTATCTATAATTCTCAGAGGTTAAAGAAATTATAAGCAAAAAAATTAAAAACAAAAACTTGAACACGAATAACACGAATGGGACAAATTACACGAATAACTACTAATTAGGGATTTAGGAATTCCTTAATCTCCAAATTCCTGAATCATAATTCTTAGTTTTTATTCGTGCCATTCGTGTTCCGGAATTTTATAATTTCTTATATATCAAGAAATGGAGGATATTGATGCGGCAAAACAAAAATAGATTACTGCTTCTGATTATATTTTTTACAATAACCGTTGCCGGCTGTAGCTCTGATAAAACTACCGATATTTTAAAACAGGATATTGCATATCTGAAAAGCCAGATGGCTGATATTCAAAAGAGCAGCACAGATACTGATGTAAAGATATCCGGCATTGAAAATAAATTACATCATTTTGAAGATAAATCAAAGGACTTAGAAAATCAGATTTTCAATCTATCTGCAAAGGTTGAAGAGGGTCCAATAATTGAAATGCCTGCAGAAGAGAAGCCTTTATCGCCACTTCAGCCTGAGGCAAAGGAAATCCCGCCCCCGCCAAAAGAGGAAATAATCTCAGAACCCCCAAAATCCGAGAAAATGAAAAGTGTGCCGGTAAAAAAGAAAAAGGGGGAAGATGAACTAAAAAGCCTTGCAGGTCTATCTCCTGATGAACTCTATAAAAAGGCCTACAACCATTTCATCCTTGGTGAATATGACAGGGCAATATCAAATTTCAGGATATTTTTAGATAATCACCCAAAGAATAACCTGTCTGATAATTCCCAATACTGGATAGGTGAATGTTACTATGCTAAGAAAGAATATACTGCCGCATTATCTGAATTTAAAAAAGCTGTAGAGAAATATCCAAAAGGGAATAAGTCTCCTGATACAATGCTTAAAATCGGGTATGTGTATCATGAACTTGGCGACAAAAAGTCTGCCATAAAAGAACTGAATGCTCTTATTAAAAAGTTCCCAAAAAACAGTGCTGCCAAATTGGCAAAAGAGAAGATAAAGAATATTGAGAAAAGGAAATGAAAAGGAAATACGGAATACAGAATGCAGAATGCAGAATGCAGAATAGAAGAATAGTTACCTCTTTATTCTGGCTTCTGGCTTCTGGCTTCTGGCTTCTGGCTGATACCGTTTCTGCTCAAGAACTTTCCAGAAAAGAGATTGTAAAAACACCAAAGGTGCATATTGTCAAAGAAAAAGATACCCTCTGGGATATATCAAAGAAATACCTTAACAACCCTTTTAAGTGGGAGGAGGTCTGGAATAAAAACAAGTTTATAGCCAATCCGCATCGTATATATCCGGGAGACAATATAGTTATCCCGGAGGCTTTTGATGAGACAGAGGTTGAAAAGGAAGTAAGTGTAACGGCTGAACCTCAAATCCCTGTTCAATCTGTTGAAGAAAAAGAGGTTAAAGAAATAGACGAGGACAGAATACCGTCTCTCCCGCTGGTAGCATTACAGCCTCCGCCACCCCCACCCCCTCAAAAAATTCCGTTAACCACAGTTAAGGTGTTAGCCTCAACCGGTTATATAATACAGAAAGAAAGTGAGAAAGGGATAATATTTGATTCCCCTGAAACAAGGACTATCTTTGGAATAGGCGATACAGTCTATGTAAACATAGGAGGAAAAGAAGGGGTAAAGGTTGGTGATAAATTTACAATATATAAATCCCTTAGATCAGTTACTCATCCCATTACGGCCAAGAATATAGGTACTCTGATAGAGATATTGGGTGAATTAGAAGTAACGGAGGTTAGAGAAGATAGCTCTACTGCAAATATAATTGAATCATTTGCTACTATAGAGATTGGAAACAAATTAAAAGAGAGAGAAGATATGACCGTCCCCATGATAGACCCCGCAGCCAAGATAGAGCCTAAAGATATAAAAGGCTATATCATTGATGCCAAAGACCAGAGAGATACTGCTGCGGCAGGCGATATTGTTTATATTGATGTAGGTATTGATACAGGGGTATCGGCAGGTGACAGATTTGCCATATTAAAAAGTGAGGGGAAAATAGAAAAAGAGGCTAAAAAGGGGGAAAAGATAAAAGTTCCAAAGGTTGTTATCGGTAATCTTCAGGTAATTAAGCCAAAAGAAAAGGCATCCACTGCTATAATATCTCAGAGCAGAAAAGAGATTACAATCGGCGAGATGATTGAATATCAAAAATAAAAACCATTACTTTACAATTTTTGAATCTATTTTTTATTCACACTTTCCTCTCTTAGTCTCTGGGCTATCTTTTCTGCTATCTCCCTTGATTTTATCTGGTATAGATTTTTCTTAATCTCTTTTTTATATTTAACCACTAAATCTCTTCTTATTTTCTCCATGACTGTCCTTGTTAATTCTCTTTTTAACACATAATCGGATTCTTTTGAGATTAACTTGAGATAATAATATGGAATACAAATCCGGGGATACCTACAGCATAATTTGATACTAATTTGATATAATTAGCAGTAATTTTATTAAATATGGATTGACACACCGGTATGATTATGGTAAAGTCGCCTCAAAATTAGTCCGAAATATATTAAAAGCGGTATTGTTATTTATGAGGTATAAATGAGGGGTAGTAATAGCGTAAAGACAATCAGGGAATCCAGGCTGGTCAGCAAGGCTGAACTGGCACGAAAGACAGGGCTATCGTTTCAGACCATAGACAGAATTGAAAAGGGGTATCCATGCAGGCTGGATACAAAGAGAAAAATTATAATAGCCCTTGGGCTAAAATTCAGTGATAAGAAAAAAATATTTAAAGATTAAATGAGGTAATATTATGTTTGGTTCGAAGGATGTAGTAGGGCTTGATGTAGGAACACATTCCATAAAATTGGTCCGCCTAAAAAAAGGGAAGAAGGGTTTTGAACTTCTCAATTTTGGGATCATGCCGCTTCCGCCGGAAACTATCGTGAATGAAACAATAGAGAAGCCTGAGGTGGTGACCGAGGCAATAAAAAATCTATTCAAGATGGAGAAGATTAAAACAAAAGAGGTGGTTACCGCCATATCAGGCCAATCATTGGTAATAAAAAAGATAAATGTCCCAAAGATGACAGAGGATGAGCTGGCAGAATCTATCAGGGTTGAGGCAGAACAGTATCTCCCCTTCGCCATAGAAGAGGTAAATGTGGATTTTCAGATTATAAAGGAGATAACACCTGAAAAGGGCGAAAAAAAAGAAGAGGAGGGTGAGCCAAAGACAACTATGGATGTCCTCCTGGTGGCAGCAAGGAAAGAATTGATAGAGAACCGGAACAAACCAATCCTTGATGCAGGATTAAAACCGGTCATTGTTGACCTGGATGTATTCGCCGTAGAAAACGGATATGAACTGAACTACGGCGTCCCGCATGGCGAGGTAATAGCACTGATAGATATGGGTGCCACATTTACCAATGTAAATATACTGGTAGATGGGGTAACAGAGGTTACAAGGGATATCCCAGGGGGCGGCAATCGGATTAATCATGAATTACAGAAAAACTTCAATACAGACCATGAAGGTGCAGAGAGGCTCAAGATGGGGGTAGGGCTAAACGGTGTATCTGAAAAGGATGTGGCAAATACTATTACAACAGTCCTTGGGGAATTATCTCATGAAATCAACAAAATGTTTCATGACTTTATAAAATCTACCGAAAAGAATATTAACAGGGTCATCTTGAGCGGCGGGTGTGCAAGGATACCGGGGATAGAAAAAATCCTGACAGAGAACTTTGATATACCAACTGAAATAATAGACCCTTATAAGAACATAAAAATAAATCCAAAGATTTTTGACCCTCAATATATACAGGATATGGCACCGCTGGCTGCTATAAGCATAGGACTTGCCATGAGGAGACTCGGGGACAAGGCAACGTTATCGTAAAAGTTGAGTTATGATAAAGATAAATCTGATATTTGACAGGAAGGCGATAGGGAGGACAAGGGTTCAGCAGGAGATGGTGCTGGCTGTTGTCCTTGTGTTTATAACTGTCGGTATAAGCGGTTTTTTGTGGTATTCTCAGAACAATAGGATGGAGGAAATAAAGAAAAATATCAGCGATTCGAAAGTAAAGCTTGAAAGTCTTAAGACGGTTATCGCCAAAATTGCTGATAAAGAGAAAAAGAAAAAGAGGCTTGAAGACATCATAAAGGCAATAGGAGATCTGAAAGGGGTGCAGAGGGGGCCTGCCAGAATCTTCGATGAGATAAATATTACACTCCCTTCCGAGATATGGATTACCTCTCTTTCGGAAAGCGGGGGGCAGATTAAAATAGACGGGTATTCGTTTTCAAATCCTGGTATAGCAACTTTTATGGAAAATATAAAAGCATCGAGATATTTTCTGGATGCGGAGCTTCTCGAGATTCAACAGACAAATATAGAGGGAGAAAAGGTTAAAAAGTTCACATTAAATACGACTATTAATTTATCCCCTAAAGACAAAATAATGGCTATCCGGCTGTCAAAAGAGGCGGGTGCGGCTGGCAGGGGAGGAGGTATGGCAGTCCCCGGGGGATTGTATGGCAGCGGTGGCCCTGTAGGGGGTATGTTCTCCCAAGAGAGTATAGACGCCTATGGACGGAAACTTGCGGAGGATTTGAGATCGGCACCGAGAAATCCTTTTGTCGAGGGTTTTAAACACGGACAATCGCCGGAAGGCATGAAGGTGCCGAATATGGATGAGGCAATGAAAAGGGCAGAGAGGCTGAAGGGTGAATCAGAACAGAAAAAAAGGCAGATTGAAGAAAATGTAAGGCGAATGGAAGAGGGGGGTTAATAAATGGAGCAATTAAAAAATATTTTAGAAAAGATACCCCTTGATAAGATTGCAGGCTTCCCCTCTTACCAGAGGTGGATTGTAATCTGCGTCATTCAGATTCTTATTTTTACAGGCTATTATTTTTTGAGCTATAGCGGAAAGACAGAGGAGATTGCAAAATTGAACGGAGAATTGTCGTCGCTACAGCAGGAGATAGCAAAAAACGAGCAGGTTGCAAAGAGGCTGCCTGCACTTGAAAAGGAGATAGAGAAACTGGAAGTAAACTTATCGGTTGCAAAAACCCAGTTGCCGGAGGAAAAGGAGATACCATCACTCCTGACGAATATTTCAAATCTTGCAATGCAGTCGGGATTAGATATTCTTACTTTTAAGCCCGGGTCGGAGAGTCCAAAGGATTTTTATGCAGAGGTTCCTGTCCAGATTAAAATTAATGGCGGTTTTCATAATACACTGGAATTCTTTGACAAAGTGAGCAAAATGCCGCGAATTGTTACTATATCAAATGTAAAAATAGCCAGTCCTAAGGAAGATAAAGGTAGGACATTGATTGAAATGGAATGCTCTGCAACGACATTCAGATACAGTGAAAAATCCCCGGAACCGAAAAAAGAGGAAAAGAAAAAATGAACTCTCTGAATAAACATAAGCCCATATATATCAAAGTTTTTTGTTCTTTTCCCTTTCTACTTTTTACTATACTATGGTATACTCAATCGGTATATGGGATTAATGAAAAACAGCAAGTTACTACACCTGTAAGTGAAACTGCTGATATATCAAAGCAAACAGAGCCGGCAGAGGAAAAGATAAAGAGTGAAGGCATATATGTTTATAATTCAACTGGCAAAACAGACCCTTTTAGATCACTTATACTTGGTAAAAAAGAAAAGATAAAGCTGGATGAAGAGAGAAGGAAGACTGAAACAGCAAAAGAAGAAGAGAAATTTAAAAAAGAGTTAGAAAAAATTCCAGTAACACCATTACAACAGTTTGAGTTAGCATCTATGAAAGTGGTTGCCATAATCTGGGGTGAGATTGGTAAATATGCAATGGTTGAGGCACCTGATGGCAAGGGTTATACTATAAAGAAAGGGACATATATAGGTAAAAGCAGAGGAATAGTTAAAGATGTGACCGCCGATACTATCATAGTTGAAGAGAAATATCAGGATGTGGATAAAAAGGTAAAAACAAGAGATGTTGAGCTAAAGTTAAAGAAGGAGGAGTAATTAAAATGCAGAATGCAGAATGCAGAATGCAGAATATAGTAAGTAGGAAGCAGTATTCGGCGAGGATGATATTTACTGTTTACTGTTTACTGTTTACTGCTTACTTTCTTTCTGGGTGTGCTGCTCCAAAGAAAATAACCGCTCTGCCTCCTGCCAAGCCGGTTGAGTCAAAGCCTGCTCAGACCAAAGCAGAAGAACCGATAAGAAAACCGTCCCTTAAAAAGGTTTATGCAGAGCCTTCAGCCGATATGGTTCAACTTACAATTGAGACAACAGACCCTCTTCAATATACTGCATTTAAGCTGAATGACCCTTCAAGATTGCTCATTGATTTATCCAATGTGGGATTAGGTGATGTAAAAAGCCCGATTAAAGTTGAAAAAGGGGCTGTAGGAACGGTTACATTACACTATTTTGAGCAGAGCAATACTGCAAGGGTTGAGATTGGGTTAAGTGCTCCCATATCCCATGAAATATTAAAACCTGCAGCCAACAAGATAATAGTTTCTATAAAAAATAAATCTGTTGAAGAGAGTAGTGTGGCAGTTGCTGCATCCGGGAAAATAGTCACTGTAAACTCTATTGATGTTCAGAGGTTATCAGATGGTAAGACAAGGATAATTGTGAAAACTGATGGTGGGGAGCCACGGTTTACCCTAATGAAGAAAGAGGATTTAAAGAGGCTCTATGTGGATGTAGAAAATGCCCATATATCGCCTCAGGGACAGAAGGCATTAGATACGGCACAGGTATCAACCTTTGTAAAAAAGGTAAGTTCATTCCAGCATAAAGATGAACCTCTGCCAATTGTAAGGATTGTTGCAGAACTTACTGAGATTCCTTCTTATAATATCTCTCGTGATGGGGCAAATATAATATTGGATATAGAGCCGCCAGGAGTAGCTTCAAAGAAGATAGAGGCAAAGCAAGCCGCTTCAGCAGATGCGAAAATAACTGATACTCTTTTAGGAGAGGAGAAGAAGTATACCGGCAGGAAGATATCTTTGGATTTTCAGGATGCTGATATAAACAATATACTAAGGCTTATAGCTGAGGTCAGTGAATTGAATGTAATAACTTCAGAAAATGTGAAGGGGAAGGTAACCATGAGACTAATCAATATCCCATGGGACCAGGCGATGGATGTAATATTAAAGACAAATCAACTTGATATGATAAGAGAAGGGAGTATTATAAGAATTGCACCTGCAACAAAGATAGCAGAAGAAAGAAAGGCGTTTAATGAGGCGAAAAAGGCAGCCGTAGAGAGCAAGGTGGTTGAAGAAGAGGTAGAGGAGCTAACTACCGAGATATTCTCTATAAGCTATGCAAAGGCAGGTGATTTAACAAAAAATCTTGAGAAGCTAAAAAGCAAGAGGGGTGACATCACTATAGATGAGAGGACAAATACACTCATAGTAAAAGATACGAGAAGAAAGATGGCTGAGATGAAGTCCCTCATTGATAAGCTGGATAAAAGGACACCTCAGGTGCTTATAGAGGCGAGAATCGTAGAGGTCAGCAGAAATTTCTCGAAGCAATTGGGAATAGAGTGGGGCGGGAAATTTAACCTTGCCTCAGATATTAATTTCCCAAATACAGTTGGTATTACAGGAAGCTCAGTAGGTACAAGTGCAGTCAGCCTCCCTGCCGCTGCCGGCTCCGGCAGTGGTGGTGCAATAAGTGCAACACTTGGAAGTGTAACAGGGGCAACACAGCTTGATGTTCGTTTATCGGCATTAGAGGCTACAGGTAAGGCAAGAATACTATCCACACCTAAAATAACTACACTTGATAACAAGGAGGCTATCATTGAAAGCGGCAGGTCAGTTCCATATCCTACAACATCTTCAGCCGGGACAACTGTCCAGTTTGTGGATGCCACAATAAGCCTTACAGTAAAACCGCAGATAACACCTGATAATTATGTATCTATGAAGATAGTAGCCACAAAGAATGAGGCAGATTTTGCAAACCAGGTTCAGGGGACACCAAGTATTATTAAAAAGAAGGCAACAACTGAGGTATTAATAAAGGATGGGGATACAACTGTTATAGGGGGACTTTATAAAACAACAAAGACCGAAAATATAGCAGGGGTTCCATGGTTCATGAAGATACCTATATTGGGCTGGTTATTTAAAAAGCAAACCGATACGGATGACGGCGAGGAACTCCTGATATTTATTACACCTAAGATAATAAGGTCATAATGGAGGTTGTAAATGTAGGGCTTGGGGAGAGAAGTTATTCAATTTACATGGGGAAAGGACTCCTCCCTGAATGTGGAAATAGAATAAAAAATATTAAAACAGGCAAAAAGATAGTTGTTATTACAAATCCTGCAGTAAATAAACTTTATGGTGATACATTAAAAAATTCTTTAACAGGTGCAGGTTTTATTGTTAATTTTGTTGAAATACCTGATGGTGAAGAATATAAAACTATAAATACTGCTGTTAAAATCTATGACAGATTGATAGATATAAAGATGGAGAGGGAATCTCCATTAATTGCCTTAAGTGGCGGGGTTACAGGTGATATAACAGGGTTTGTTGCAGCGACATACTTAAGAGGGGTTCCATACATACAGATTCCTACTACCCTGCTTGCACAGGTGGATAGCAGTATTGGTGGGAAAACGGCAGTAAATCACCCAAGAGGGAAAAACCTCATAGGGGCATTTTATCAGCCTAAGGCGGTTTTTATTGATATAGATACACTTAGGACTTTGCCAAAAGAAGAAATTCTATGCGGCATAGCTGAGATTATAAAATACGGTATTATCAGGGATAGAGATTTCTTTGAATACTTGGAAGATAACATAAAAAAACTGATTAACCTTAACGAAGATATCCTGATACATTCAATAAAGAGGTCATGTGAGATTAAGGCTGATGTCGTATCAAAGGATGAAAGGGAAACAGATCTAAGGGCTATATTAAATTTTGGTCATACCATCGGACATGCGATTGAATCGCTGACAAATTATAAGAAATACAGGCATGGTGAGGCTGTGGCAATCGGCATGGTATATGCTGCAAGACTATCATTGGAATCAGGATTTTGCAGCAATAAAGATTATGATAGGGTGGTAAATTTAATTAATGCTGCAGGTTTGCCAACTGCAATCTCCGGTTTGAATACTAATGCTGTAATAGACTCACTTTACTTAGATAAAAAAGTAAAAGAAGAAAAGATTAGATTTATATTGATGAATGGGATTGGCTCTACAGAGATTTATAGCGACATATCTCATGAATTGATAAGAAAGGTTTTGTCACACTAATTTAATGTACAGGAAATTTCAATATTGAGATTGCTTCGCCTTCGGCTCGCAATGACAAACAAAAGCAATGGTGTCATTGCGAGGAACGATAGTGACGAAGCAATCTAAGTTCTGGAGAAGGCTATGAAGATAAAAATAGCATTATCACTGATTTTTCTCATTACTATAGTTATTGCTGGAATTGGCTGTGATTCAAGTAAGGTAAACAAGATTACAGGGCCTGTCAGCTCAGGCAGTCCGATAAATGAAGGCAACGCATTAGATTTATGGAGTGATAAGAGTAAAATTGGTGTCGGTGATACTGCAACTATATCTACAAAGATTTTTAATACAAATGGCTCTGCTTTAAGTGGATATGGTGTATACGGTGTTACAGGGACAGCTGCAACTATAAATGTAGCATATTCAGCAAATACCCATGGAACCCTTTCCGCATCATCTCAGTCGGCGACATTAGCAGGCTCAACTTCAACTGCAGGCCCAGCTACTGCAGGGGCATACTTTTTTTCTATCATTCTTACAGGTGCAACGAGAGGGACCGCTGTAATTACTGCCACCCATTTTTCAATGCAAAAAACCATCTATGTTGATATAGAATAAAACACTTTCCTTTTAACTGTCCGATGAAATCAACCAATAAAAATATTGCTGTATTCATAGATAGGGATGGGACTGCCACTGAGGAGGTTGGATATTTAAACAATATAGAGCGGCTTAACCTAATTAAAGGCACATCTCATGCGATTAAGCTCCTTAATAAAAAAGGATTAAAGGCAATAGTTGTTACAAATCAGGCAGGTGTGGCAAGGGGATATTTCCCTGAAGAGCTTATCCATAAAGCCAACGAAAGACTTAAAAAACTGCTCTCAAAATCAGGCGCCTATCTGGATGGAATATATTACTGTCCTCATCATCCCGATGGGAAGAATGAGAAATACAGGAAAATATGTAATTGCAGAAAGCCAAATCCGGGCATGATAGAAATGGCGTCCGATGAATTAGATATAGACATAAGCAGGTCATATGTAGTTGGAGATAAGTTGAGTGATGTCTCGCTTGCCCACAATGTTGGGGCAAAGGGGATTCTGGTACTCACGGGCTATGGAAAAGGGGAGCTTGAATATTATAAAAATAATGGTAAAGAGCCTGATTATGTTGCAGACGACCTGTATGATGCTGTGAAGTGGATTTTGAAAGATATAAGAACAAAGACATGATTTTAGACAGGATATACAGGAAAAACAGGATAAAAAATATTTAAAAATTAATCCTGTTAATCCTGTCAAGAATTTATAATTTCCTATAAATGAACAAAAACAGATTAAAAAATATTTTAAAGAAATTTTCAAAACAGAAGGTAATGGTAATCGGCGACATAGTGGCTGATGAATATATCCTCGGCATGACCTCACGCGTATCAAGGGAGGCACCAGTTCTTATACTTAAATATGATTCCCAGACTGTTCTGCCGGGGTGCGGGGGGAATGCTGTAAATAATATCCATTCTCTCGGAGGGACAGTGTTCCCTGTCGGCATCGTAGGAGATGATGACATGGGAAGAAAACTCATTGCCCTTTTAAAAGAAAAAGGAATAAATACAGAGGGGATTGTATCGGATGTGGGGCGATTAACCCCAACAAAGACAAGAATACTTGCGGGCGGCTCTAATACGACCAAACAGCAGGTAATAAGAATAGACAGGGAGAATGGTAATATAGTAAATAAAAGAATAGAAGAAAAACTCTTAAAAATTTTTAATGGGATGTCTAAGATGATGGATGCTATCCTCGTTTCAGATTACGGGCTCGGAACCATTTCAAAAAATATCCTGAATAGTATTAACAGGCTGGCAAAAAGCGGTAAAAAGGTTATCACTGTTGATTCCCGTTTTGATATTCTGAATTATCGTCACATAACGGCAGCCACACCAAATACTGAGGAAGTGGAATTTGCACTAAATACTCCACTAAATGGAAATAACATAAATAAGTATGGCAGAAAGATTCTCAGCCAGATTAAGAGTGACGGACTCCTTATAACAAGGGGAAAGGAAGGGATGACCCTCTTTGAGAAGGATGGCGGAATTACCGATATAGATATTTACGGAACTGATCAAGTGGCAGATGTGACAGGTGCAGGTGATACCGTCATTAGTGCATTCACACTTGCACTTGCCGCAAATGCTTCAATGAAAGAGGCAGCCAGACTCGCAAATTATGCAGGGGGCATTGTTGTTATGAAGAGCGGGACTGCCACGGTAAATACTCAAGAAATCGAAAGAGCGATTGATAATAAACAAAAAACTTAATGAAACCACAGATGGACACAGATTAACACAGATAAAAACTTTTTTTCTTTATTCTATCAGTGTTCATCTGTGTTTACCTGTGGTTAATTTTATAATTTCCTATACATGAACAAAATAAAAAATCTGGATGAGCTTAAGACAATCATTGAAAAAGAAAGAAAAAAAGGGGGGGAAATTGTTTTTGCAAACGGCTGTTTTGATATCCTTCATGTGGGGCATATAAGATATCTGGAGGAGGCAAAAGAACTTGGTGACCTGCTCATAGTAGCAATAAATAGTGATTCCTCTGCAAAAAAACTTAAAGGGGATGGCAGGCCTGTAACACCTGAAAATGAAAGGGCTGAAATCATAGCCGCTATTGAATATGTTGACTATGTAACTCTTTTTAACGAGCCGAATGTATCCAATCTCCTTTTGACTCTAAAGCCTGATATTCACGCAAAGGGAACAGATTACACTGAAGATAGTATCCCTGAGGCTGATACTGTGAGGGCATACGGCGGAAGGGTGGCAATTACAGGTGATAAAAAAGAAAGGTCATCTACAGAGATAATAAAGAAAGTAAGCAGTAGGCAATAAGCAGTAAGCAGAAAAAACTTATCAATTGCTGCTACTACTTACTGATTACTGATATATGAGAATTCTTATTGTAAAACTCAGCTCTATTGGTGATGTTGTTCATACCCTTCCGGTGCTAAGAACTATCAGGTATAACCTCCCCAATTCATACATTGTGTGGATTGTTGAAGAGAAGACAAGGGAAATACTGGAGGGGAACAAAGATGTTGACAGGATTATTACTATAAATACTAAAAAGTGGCGTAAGGGAATGTCATTGCGAGGCAACCCTGAACTTGATTCAGGGGAAGCAATCCCAGCCATATTCAGAGAATTAATGGATGTTATAAACACACTCAGAAAAGAGAGATTTGATACCGCAATAGACCTTCAGGGGCTTATCAAGAGCGGTGTTATTTCATATTTAAGCAGGGCAAAGACCAGAATTGGATTTGATTCAGGAAATTGCAGGGAATTGTTAAATATTTTGTTTACAAATAAAAAGGCATCTCCCGCGAAGGAAGACAGCCATGTGGTTGATAAAAACTTAAGCCTCCTTAAGCCTTTCGGTTTTAAGGAAATTAAACGAGATTTTAATATTTTTTCAAGTCAGAAAGATGGTGAATATATAAATGAATTCCTCATAAAGAACAGATTAATTGGAAAATCCCTTATTGTAGTGAATCCTGCAACAGGCTGGAAAACAAAGGAATGGGGCATAAAAAATTACGCCGGACTGTGCGACCGTATCATTTCAGAAATTGGTGCTAATATTATTCTTACATGGGGGCCCGGCGAGGAGAATATGGTAAAGGGTGTTATGGATTTAATGGCATATAAGCCTCTTGTTGCGCCACCTACTACATTGAAACAGATTGTTGCACTCTTGAGAATGTGCGAACTTTTTATAGGTGGGGATACAGGACCTCTCCATATAGCCGCGGCACTGAAAATACCAACTGTTGCCATTTATGGACCTTCTGACCCCTTAAGAAATGGCCCCTATGGAGATAATCATTTTATAATACACAAGAAAATTGAGTGTAGTGGATGCTACAAGAGAAGTTGTGATACAATTGAGTGCATGAAATTGATCTCTGTGGATGAGGTATTTTCAGCAATTGCAAACCATGTGTCAAAGTATCAGAGTATCAAAGTGTCAGAGTAAAAAAACTTTGACACTATGACACTTTGACTCTTTGACACTTTTTAGAAGGAGGATTTTTATGCCAATAGATAAGGAGCTTTTGGATATCTTAGCATGCCCCAAATGTAAAGGGGATATATATCTTACCCATGATGGAAATGGGCTCATCTGTAAAGCATGTAAACTTATGTATGAGATTAAGGATGATATACCAATAATGCTGATTGATGAGGCAGTAAAACTTGATGAGAATCTGAATCCGATAAAATAACAAAAACTGGATTTTAGCCACGAATTTACACAAATATTCCCGAATTAAAAGAAAAGATTTTTAAAAAATTAGTGTTAATTCGTGTTCATTCGTGGCTAAAAATTTTATAATTTCCTATGGCTTTTATGAAAAAAGAAAGCGGAAATATCCAATCCCTCAACTCCTTTTTTGGTGAAGGAACATTTATGAAGGGGATTTTAAAATTTAACGGGGCGCTCCGTTTTGATGGCAAATTTGAGGGCGAGATAATAACTAACGATACCTTCATAATTGGGAAGACAGGGGTAATAAATGCAAACATATCAACGGGCACTCTTTTAAATTCAGGTGAAGTTACTGGAAATGTATCGGCAAATCATAAAATAGCTATTCATTTGGAGGGGAAACTCCTCGGCAATATAAAGACACCAATATTATACATACAAGAAGGGGCGCAATTTGATGGAAACTGCGAGATGCACAGGGAAAGGAAAGAAAGAGCAGCAGCAACAGGTCAGTTACCCTTTGAGAAAAAGAGAGGTTACTTACAATCTATAAGGATAGATAAAAAACGGATAAAAATTACTGCAGGAGTTTTGGCAGGCTTATTAATTATATTTGCCTTGTATAATCTTAGGGGTAATTTGAATATCAGAGATAAATTTAAGAGCTTGATAAAGCGAGAAGACCCTTCAGAACTTATTCAGAAGGGTCTATCACTAAAAGAGAGCGGCAGGACAGATGAGGCAATAGCAACATTTAAGAGATTGGCAGAGTTGAATTCACAGGACACTGAGATGCATCTGTCAACTGCACAGGCATTTACAGAGATGGGATTAGAAGATGAATCTATATCAGAATACGAAAAGGCTATAAATCTTAACCCTGAAAATTTAGAGCCATATCACGCACTGCTTCAGTTATATACAAAAAAAGAAATGGATGATGGTGCAATTGCCACACTAAAAAGAATTATAGAGAGGGATAACAAAAATTTAAAGATGCATCTTGATTTAGCGGCTCTTTATGAGAAAAAGAATATGACGAATGATGCATATCAGGAATATAAAAGTATAATAGCCCTTGCACCTGACCACGAAGACAGTATTTACAATCTCGGTATAATAAGTCTTTCTAAGGGATTGGATGCTGAGGCAGTTGAAATGTTTAAGAGGGTCATAAAAATCAATGATAAAAACATAGAAGGACATCTGAATCTGGCCAATATTTATTACGAAAAAGGATTAGAGGGTGAGGCATTAAATGAATATAAAAAAGTAGAAGAGATTGACACCCAGCATCCTGAATCATCCAATAATAAGGGTTTTAACGCCATTAGTGTAGAGAAATTAGATGTTGCGGCAGCAGAATTCAATAAAGTTATAAGAGCTGATGAAAAAAATGTGAGGGCTCACCTTGGGCTTGCCATAATATATGGACGGAAAGGGGCTAATGATAAGGCAATTCAGGAATGCAAAAAGGCAATTGAAATATCACCGCATCATGCACCTGTCCTGAATAGAATGGCATGGTTATATGCAAAACAGAATATAAATATAGATGAGGGTATTAAATTATCAAAAGAGGCAATCCAGATAAATTCAAACTCACCTGAATATCTGGATACCCTGTCAGAACTCTATTATATAAAGGGGGAGTTTGATAATGCCATTGAGACCATAAATAAGGCGATAGGCTTAAAACCTGAAGATATCTATTACAAAAAGCAGCTAAAGAAATTTACTGCAGCAAAAAGAACAAAAACCTAACTGAAACCACAGATTACACAGATTAACACAGATTTTAAAATCTTATTCTTATCCATTTCTCCTCGTTATCTTGTGTCAATCTTGTGAAATCTTGTGGTTACTCTTATAATTCCCTACACATTGCAAAAAAATAAATCCAAAAAATGCATGAAAGCATTTGTTCATTATTTGGGATAAAATTATTTTATGGGGAAACTCTGAAGGGCATCCTCAATACCGATTGACAAAAGCTGATCCACTGTCTGCCAGCTTCCACCGCCACGGAGGAAATTTTTTATATTTAGCACATTTTCAGAAAGTGCTTCCTGGGTTTTATCAAATCTGATTTTCCATAAAATATCGCCTGACTTTATATCTACCAAAATTGCAGTAAATGCAGCAGAGGCAGGCCTGTTTACTGCCCACGATGTACCATCTCTCTCCTCATAACGTAATACAACACCCATCAAGACCGCATCTGCATTGATGGCATCACCAAAACTTTTCCCAAGAGAAATATTATAAGTATCTAAGAGATTTTTATCCATAGATTCATATATAAGATTCACATCTGTTTCAGAGATTAATTTTATAGCCTTATTACTTAATAAACCATGATAAACCAATGACGCAACATTCATACCCGAATCAGGTTCTACTTTCCCCCCTTTGAAGGTCTGGCCTGTTAAATGGCATATTACAGCACCATTTTCAGGAGGGTTGAGACTGCCGGTTCTGAAAGGGAGGACGGCAATACTTCTGATTGAAATAGTATCAGGTCGGGCAGAGTGCAGAATGACTACACCCGAATGCGGTTTGAAACTCTGGCATGAATTTAAATATAAAATACAAAAAGCAAAAATTACTGAATTTAATATTATCCTTTGAAACTTATTTTCTATTTTCATTTGAATTTATTTGATTATTCAGTTTATCAAGTTTTTTCCTCAGGGTAATCTCATGAACCTTATAGACAAATTCCCTCTTTTTGTTTATGAAAATTACCGGTATAGACTCTTTATACTCGCTGTAAACCTTTTCGTCTTCGGTAATATCAATTTCAGTAATCCTTAAAGGGTAATCTCTGGCAACATTATTCAGTACATCCTTTGCAGATTCACAAAGGTGGCAATCATCTTTTGTATATATCTCTATATCTATTAAACTCATCAGGCTATTGACAGATTCAACATCAGGTATTATATTATAATTGAGCCATTAAGAGTTTGGGCAAACAAGGGAAAGGACGGATGATTCGATCCTGTGTTAAGACCCAGATATGAGTGAGACAGTCATTAAATGGCTCAAGGCCCCGAACTTTTCGCAGTAGGTTGTATGGTTTAGGGTTTTAAAGTTCGGGGTTATTTTTTTAATCTATTCTTACCATCAAGTTTGATAACCTTTGGCTTAATAACCATTGCCTCGTCCTCATCCATTATTGCGTAAGATGCGACAATTATCAGATCGCCTATTGTCACAAGGCGGGCAGCAGCACCGTTTACACTTATAATTCCGCTGCCGGCTTTACCCTCTATGGCATAAGTCTCAAACCTATTCCCATTATTTATATCATAGACCTGAACCTGTTCAAAGGGTAATATGTCTACAGCCTTGAGGAATTCACTGTCTATTTCAATACTCCCCTCATAATTTATATTGGCATCGGTAACCTGTGCCCTGTGAATTTTTGCCTTGAGCATTATTCTCTTCATCTTACCTCCACTATACAATTATCTATAAGACGGGCATTCCCTATCCTGACAGCTATGGCTATCAGTGCTCTGTCGTTAATTATTTTTACATCCTCCAGTGTGTCAGGGTCACAGATAGAGATATAATCTATTTTTATACCCTCTTCGTTCTTAATGACCCTTTCCATTTCTGTTATTATCTTCTGGGATATCCTCTCACTGTCCTTTACCATCTCCTGAGATATCTTAAGTGCCTTATATATAGCAGCAGCGGATACCATCTCCTTCTGATTTAAATATCTATTCCTTGAACTCATCGCAATTCCATTTCCTTCTCTTATTGTTGGCATATTTATAATCTCAATATCTAAATTTAAGTCTCTTGCCATCATTCTTATAACCAACAACTGTTGATAGTCTTTTTCCCCAAAATACGCCTTGTGAGGTTTAATAATATTAAAGAGCTTTAATACAACTGTTGCAACCCCTTTAAAGTGCCCTAATCTAAACTTACCGCATAGGGGTTCTGTAATGTCTTCTACATTTACAAAAGTCTTATACCCTTCCGGGTACATCTCATCCGTTGACGGCAAAAATAAATAATCAATTCCACTATCAGATGCTGTTGTCTTATCTTTTTCTATATCCCTTGGATAACTGTGGTAGTCCTCTCCAGCAGTAAACTGGGTTGGATTTACAAATATTGAGAGTATAACTACATCATTATCCTTTTTTGCCTTCTCTATAAGGGAAGTATGCCCCTTATGAAGTGCACCCATTGTCGGGACAAAACCGATACTCTTCCTCTTATTTCTTAAATCCAGAGATGCCTTGTGCATTTCTACAATTGATCCGATTACTTTCATGTAATTATTAGCTGGTTGCACTAATAACATCGTATACTAATTCTTAATGCTCAGAAATCTAATAACATCGTATACTTAAATTAAGTTTTTCTCTTTTTATAGATAACCAAAGGATTAATAATATGACCATCAATTGGAAAAGAAAAAGA
>JACQBS010000061.1 GCA_016194325.1 Nitrospinota bacterium
ACTGACTGACTGACTGACTGACTGAGCAATCTTCGTGCCTTATTTGATAGGCTCATGGCAGACTCAAGACAAGGTTCTTCGGAAAGTTTAAGAATTACCATGCAATTGGTTATCATAATCAGCCCTCTTCCAAAATTTCCAAATCTTTTTTATGTCCAATTCTTTTTATCCCTTTCACTCTATCAAAATCTTCGTCAAATGAGGCAATGTATGGGATTTTAAATCTCATAGATAACTGCACAATTGAGGCATCATTAAAATTTAAAGCTCCATCTGTTCTTATAACTTCATTTAAAATGTCATTAAACAACTCTTTCAGATATACCCCACTCCATAAAATTACCTCTTTATTTATGGTGTCTTTTATTGTTAGCAAAACTTGTCTAACATCTCTAATTCTTTTCTGTTCGGTAAACCTCTTACAAATAACTGATACAACTTCATTTATTACAAAATCAAAATAAATAGCATTAAAATCTTTCTCCTTTAATTCTTCCATAGTTTCACTTACCAACCAGTGCCTTTTATCTTTTTCATCGAATAACCCGATAAGAAAATTTGAATCGCAGATAATTTTATTCTTCATATAATTTTTCTGTATCCTCAAGAGCATCCCCACCGATAGAAAGTATACCTTTTAATTTCAAAAGTTCTTCTATCCTCTGAGAAGGAATTTCTTCCCGATGTTTTTTTATTTCAACTTCATAAATTCTATGATTTTCTAATATTATCTTTTCCAGTGGTTTTAATACTCCGTTTTCGTACCTTACTTTTACAGTCATAGATCCTCCTTTCACTCATCGGTCTTTCCGATTTTATGAAAATACAAGTTCACCTTTAACAGGAAGGATTTTAAAATCTTTCGCATTCTTAAACCACTTCCTGAAATTTAATATTGGAAAGCCGACTACTTCGCCAGTATCTTGTTTTATCCTGATGAAAAAATCATCCTCTACCTCTCGAGAAATTGCCTCTTCAGGCTCACCAATAGACATATCTAATATATCTCCCTCATCATCATAAACCATTCTTATTTCTTTTCCCATAAAGTTATCCCCTCTTTGATTATATCCGTAATATAGCATGTGAGTATAAAAGAACGCAATCCCTGCTACTACAAGCATATATTTCCCTTTAGAAATATCATTATAAAACCTATAATACAACACGATTTCGGCATCTCTATTGCTCTTCTTTACATAATCGGGATTTGCCAATACCTCTTGTATCTTTTCCTTATAACGAGCTACTTCAGGATGTTCTTTTATAATATGAAGTCATCTTTCATCGGTTAGTTCTATCAAACTCCCAAAAACATCTATGTATGTCATCGTTCCAATTCATCGGAGAAAAAGGCGGTTTAGTCCGTTAAGCTTGCAAGAGAATATCCTATATTAAAATAACCTGTCAATGATTTTTTGTGCTTGTGTCAAGCCAATTTAGAAATATCCTGAATCTGCTTTTGGAGAAATTATAGAAAACTGTATAACAAATGTCCCATGTCCGTCATTCTCGTGAAAACGGGAATCCAGATTCTTATGCAAAATACTGGATTCCGCATCAAGTGCGGAATGACAAAAATACACAGATATAGGACATTAATATTACAGGTCAATAATTGGTTTTAGAATTGATGTTTTTTATATGGTTAATTATTATTTTTGCTGTCCTCTTTGATGCACCATGTTCACCAAGCGAATATTTTATATTTTTCAATTCCTCTCTCATCTGCTCAAGCCTGTCTTTTTTTTCTAAAAAATATGTTGCCTTTTCAGCAATATTTTTTGCATTCATCTTGTATTGTAAAAGTTCTGGTGCCACTTCCTTTCCCGCAAGGAGATTAGGAAGCCCTGCATAGATAACATTTACAAGAGCTTTTGCCAGACAATAAGAAATCATGGATGATTTATAAATTATAATCATGGGTATTCCTATTATTGCCGCCTCCAGAGTAGATGTTCCTGATTTTGTAATAAGGAGGTCGGATACCTTCATCACATCATAGTTTTTCCCTTTGACAACATTAACATAAGAATACTCTGAGGTAATAAAGTTTTTCAAATAATCTTTTTCAATTGATTGAGAGAGGGGAAGTAAGAACTGAACTGATGGATATTTCTTTTTTATAAGACTTGACGCTTTTAAAATTTCAGGAAGCATATAGTCAATCTCTCTCTTTCTACTTCCTGGCAAGACTCCAATTATTAATTGTTTATCGTCAATCCCAAATTCTTGACAAATCTCTTTTTTACCCCCTCGTCCCCCCCCTTGCAAAGGGGGGGATGAAGGGGGGGATATTACCTCAAGGAGAGGATGACCGACAAATTCCACATCAACCCCTTCCTTCTTATAAAAATCTTTTTCAAAAGGCAAAATTACCATCATCTTATCAACATATTTCTTTATAGTCTTTACCCTGCTTTTTCTCCATGCCCATACCTGCGGGCTTATATAATAAAATACAGGTATGCCCCTCTCCTTTGCAGCCTTTGCTATCTTGAGATTAAAACCAGGATAATCGATTAGGACAACACCTTTAACATTTCCACTATCCAATTTTTCTATTATCTGTTTGTAAAGCCTTCTGATTAAGCCTAATTTTTCTATAACCTCCCAAAAACCTACTACTGAAATATCAGATACATCACAAAATATATCAACCCCGGCAGACCTCATCTGCCTTCCGCCAACACCTGAAATATTTATATCAGGTGAGAGTTTCTTTATCTCCCTCGCCAGATTCCCTCCATAGAGGTCTGCCGAATCTTCTCCTGTTATAATTAAGATGGTATTTTTATTCACTGTTTTAGGCAACCCGATGTTAAGACAATTCACGATAGGATAACATTAAAAACAGGACATTTCTACTTTGCCTTGACACATTGAAAAAATTTCTGGACAGATATTCTTCTTAAGTCTATACTCTACACCAGAAAAGGAATTTCATATCAATTATATGACTTTGCCCTGCCTTATCTTTCTGGTGTTTCTACTTATACCGAGTGGTTTTTCCGAAGCCTCTATGCCTGAAAGAAGAAGACCTCAGTTTCAGAAAGAGTCTGGTTATTATATAATTCCTACCCCCTATAGCCTTCCAGGTATCGGTCAAGGCTTAGCCCTCGGCGCCGTTGTCACTAACATCTATGACACATATACTGACGCCTATGGATTTGCATTAACCGTCGACCTCGCAGGTTTCGGAGGAGCGGTTGCGGATATACATCTCATTCCTGAAACACTTATTCTGGACTTGAATGCCGAGAATCTCAACCGTGCGAGAGTTACGAACTACAGCCAGCGGGGCATGAAATCGGAAAAGGACGATTTTACACTCTTGGATTTGAGTGATATTAATTTTTTAGGCACACGATTGACATCCATCTTTTTTGACAGAAGGTTTGAAATATACGGCAGCAGTTATTCATCCAGTTCACGACTTGAGCGGATTCGTGACAATAGCGGAAAAACCATCCTTGAGGCTGCAAATCCTGAGGCTGGGAGTTCGCAAACCTATGTTCTGGGAACACGCATTGATATTACTGATGATTATACAGACCCGCGAAAGGGGCTTCGGCTGGACATAAGCGGATGGTGGTCTCCTCCGAGAAGGGTAAAAGCTCCGGATTATTACATAATGGAATACAATGCTACTGCCTATATTCCTATAGGCGAGCGGAGCACATGGTTGCTCAACTACTTCCGCTCGGCTGCGAATATTATCAGAAAAGGGGAAACAGACAGGACTATGATTGAACAAGAGGAAGGGCTAAATTGCAGCTCCATTGCAGACCCAAAGCAGAAGAGATTTTGCCAGCAGGTAATTGACAATGTCATTGCAGCAAACACATACGGAACTTCCACCACACTTGGGGGAAGAAGCCGCCTTCGTTCTTACCCCCAAGACCGATATTCGGGGGCGCATACAGTATTTTACGGGACAGAATTACGCTGGAATCTGACTGAAGAATTTACGCCCTTTAATATTTATATTATGAAAGACATACGGACAGCACTACAGGCAGCATTTTTTTATGAAATCGGAAGTGTTGCAGATATACAGAGCGAGCTTGGTAATATTATGAAATCTTCTTACGGTGCAGGCTTCAGAATGGTTACAGCATCGGGGGTTATATTCAGGGCTGATGTAGCTGCCGGAAATGAAGGGACAGAAATTACTATCATCATCGGCTATACCTGGGAGTCTTTTTAGAAATCCGTAAATCCCTATTCATGTCAAAATAATTACTCACCTTAAAATTGCACCCAATTTATCATTTAAGCTTTTGGTAATCTTTTCGTGGATGGGATTTACATCATCATCGGTGAGGGTTCTGTCGTCTGCTCTGTAAACAAGGGAATAAGCGAGGCTCTTTTTACCGTCAGGTATCTGCTTTCCTTCATAATAGTCAAATAAAATTATCTCCTTCAAGATTGAATTATCTGTATCCCTTATACTCCTGTATACATCATCTGATTTTATATTATTATTCAGCACAACTGCTATATCCCTGTATATGGAAGGATATTTTGGAAGGTGGGCATATTTTCTTTCAACAACAACTTTAGAAATTATTTTATCGAGACTCAGCTCAAAGACATACAATTTTTCTTTCAGGTCAAAACCTTCGGCAGCGGCAGGACTAAGCTCACCGAGACAGCCAATATCTTCGCTGTTAATTCTTACACACGCCCCTTTTTGAGGATGGATATAAGAAAGATTTACAGGAAAAAATTTAACACCATGAATATTTAATCTGCCTAAAAGGGACTCCACTAACCCTTTTAAATAATAAAAATCCCTATCCCCTTTACTCCAGATTTTCTTTTCTACCTTTTCTGTAGCAGCACATCCTATCATCATATTTTCAACAGGGAGTCTTTCATTTGGAATAAAAACCTTTCCGACTTCAAATATCCCTACATCATATATTCCCCTGTTAATATTAAAAACTGCTGTATTTATAATGCCAGGCAGAAGGGTCGTCCTCATGACACTCCAGTTCTGGCTCAGGGGATTTCTCAACTTTATCGTCTTCCTGAGAGGGTCATCTTGATGGATATTTATGGCGTCAAAATATTTCTCATCTATGAAACTATAGTTTATAACCTCTGTAAGCCCTAAAGATGTCAGGATATTTCTTGCCTCTTTTTCGAAGACCTGACTCTTTGTTGATACAGATACTGAAACTTTTGAAGACGGAATGGTCTTTAATATTTTTTCATATCCATGGAGTCTTGCCACCTCTTCTATGAGGTCTATCTCCCTCTCTATATCTTTTCTGAAAGATGGCACATTAACTCTGATATTGTCATCATCTATAACTTTCGTAGTGAACATCAGCCTATTGAGGACATTTAAAATCTGCTCCCTGCTCAGAGATATGCCGAGAATTTTATTTGTGCGGCTTATCCTCAAGTCTATCTGAGGATATGAAATCTTTTTAAGATAACAATCAATCCTCCCCTTGACCACCTTTCCTTCCGATAACTCTGCTATGAGATTAGCCGCCCTGTCCAATGCCGCAACTACCCTCTCATTATCTATACCTCTTTCAAACCTGTAGGATGAATCTGTAAATATTCCATGCCTCCTTGAAGTCCTCCTGATATTGATAGGATTAAAATATGCACTCTCAAGGAGTATATCTCTTGTTGCTTGTGTTACACCCGAATTTTCTCCCCCCATAACTCCTGCAAGTGCAACTGCCCTTTCTGAATCTGCAATCACGAGGGAGTCTTCAGACAAACTATGTTTCTTTTCATCAAGGGTAGCTAATGATTCATTTTTATAAGCATTCCTTACAATAATCTTCTTTCCCTTTATATGCTCATAATCAAAGGCGTGAATCGGCTGCCCCATCTCCCAGAGGATATAGTTTGTTGCATCCACAATATTATTTATGGGCCTTAGCCCTACTGCAATAATCTTTTTTTCAAGCCATGAAGGAGATGGCTTAACTTTTACACCTCTTATAATTCTTGCTGTATATCTCGGACAGAGTTGAGGGTCTTCAACTGTAACAGATATAAGGCTATCTATATCTCCCTCTAAATCCCCCCTGCCCCCCTTTATTAAAGGGGGGATAGAGGGGGGATTAGTATCTGGATATTTAAACCTGCCGCCTGTCAAGGCTGATACTTCCCTTGCTATCCCTATTACACTGTGGCAGTCAGAGCGGTTGGGCGTAAGATCTACCTCAATGACATGGTCGTCATCTATGGATTCAATAACATTTGTCTCAAGACCTGCCATTGTTAATAGCTTTGACAGTTCAGAAGGTGAGTGCTTAAACTCAACAAATTCCTTAAGCCAGTTATATGTAATTTTCATTAGTTATTTTAGAACACGAATCTCACGAATAGACGAATTCCACGAATCAATCATTATCCTTTTAGATTCTATTCCTTATTTGTGCCATTCGTTAATTCGTATAATTCGTGTTCTTCTTTTCTTAAAACTGTTTTAAAAATCTCAGGTCGTTTTCATAAAAGAGCCTTATATCATCCACACCATACTTCAGCATGGCGATTCTCTCTATGCCCATCCCGAATGCAAAACCTGTCCACTCTTCGGGATTATATTTTACATACGAGAATACTGCAGGGTCTATCATCCCTGAGCCAAGAATCTCAAGCCAGCCTGTGCCTTTACATACTCTGCATCCGGAACCTTTGCATATAACACACCTGATGTCCACCTCGGCACTCGGCTCTGTGAATGGGAAAAAACTCGGTCTGAATCTTAAATCTATATCCTTACCAAAAAACTGATGGACAAACAATTCCAGTATCCCCTTGAGGTCGCCAAATGTAATATCCCTGTCAACCATGAATCCTTCTATCTGATGAAACATTGGAGAGTGGGTTACATCAGCGTCACAGCGATACACCTTTCCCGGTGCAATTATCTTTAACGGCGGCGAGCATTTTTCCATAATGCGGATCTGAACAGGCGAGGTGTGAGTCCTCAATATAACATCATCAGTAATATAAAATGTATCCTGCATATCCCTTGCAGGATGGTCTTTTGGAATATTTAGTGCCTCAAAGTTATAGTAATCAAGTTCAATCTCAGGTCCCTCTGCCACAGTAAAACCCATCCCGATAAAAATATCAATAACCTCATTTAATACCTTTGTAAGGGGATGGATATTTCCAATTACAGTCTGTTTTCCATGCAGTGTTATATCAAAAAAACCTTTCTTAAGACCCTCTACTCCTTTTCCTTTTATCTCTTTTTGTTTTTGATTTAGATTATCTTCAATCCAGTTTTTAAGCTCATTGGAGGATTTACCGATTTCTTTTCTTTCATCAGGGGGGAGCGAGCTTAAGTCCTTTAACAGGAGGGTCAATGTCCCTTTTCTGCCAAGATATTTGATTCTTATGTCAGAGATTTCATCTTCAGTCTTGGCAGAGGGAATTTCAGATTCAGCCTTATTTTTAATCTCCTGCAGTCTGGATTTCATTCTTTTAAAGAAAAGTGTCAAGGGATCGAGGGGTCAAGGGGTCAAGTGAAACAAACATTTGAACCCTCGAATCCTTGAACCCTTAAACCCTTTTAGTTATGCAGGTAAACTTTTAGAAATATCGGCAAGTTTTTTGAAAGAGGCAGGATCATTGACAGCCATGTCTGCAAGGATCTTTCTATCCATTTCAATATTTGCCATCTTTAAACCGTGCATAAAACGGCTGTAAGAAAGCCCTTCCAGCCTTACAGCGGCATTGATTCTCGCAATCCAGAGCATTCTGAAATCCCTCTTTCTTACCTTTCTGTCCCTGTAGGCAAAGACAAATGCCCTGTCAACAGTCTCCCTTGCATTTCTGAATAATTTGCCCCTTGCACCCCAGTATCCTTTTGCTGATTTTAAAATCTTCTTGTGCCTTTTACGGCTGACTATACCACTTACTGCCCTTGGCATTTTAAACCCTCCTTCAAAATAGTGTCAAAGTATCATAGTATCAGAGCATCAGAGTTTTAAACTTTGACACTTTGATACTTTGAATCTTTGACTCTCTGTTACACATACGGTATTAATTTTCTTACCCTCTTCGTATCCGTTTTATTAAGAACTCCTGATTTTCTTAATTTCCTTTTTCTCCCCTGGCTTTTGTTTGTAAGCAAATGCCTTGCAAAAGCCTTCTTCTTTTTTAACTTCCCCTTCCCTGTCAATTTAAATCTCTTTGCTGCAGCCTTATTAGTCTTTAACATTTATCCCCCCCTAATAGTATCAGAGCATCAAAGCGTCAAAGTATCAGAGTAAAAAAGCCATGATACTATGACACTCTGACTCTTTGACACTTCTTTAGCTTGTTTTCGGCATTAATATCATTGTCATATTATACCCCTCTTTTTTTGGATGCTGTTCCACAGTTCCCTCATCCTTCGTATCCTCAATTATCCGATTCAACATTTTTTGACCAAATTCTAAATGAACAATCTCACGTCCTTTAAAAACAATTATTATCTTTGCCTTGTCACCATCGCTTAAGAATCTCTTTACATGCCTAACCTTGAACTGATAATCATGCTCATTTGTCTTTGGAGTCATCTTAACTTCTTTGACCTTTATGACCTTCTGTTTTTTCTTTGCCTCATGCTCCTTTTTACTCAGCTTATACTTGTATTTGCCATAATCCATAATCTTGCACACCGGCGGTCTTACATTAGGAGCAACCTCCACAAGGTCTAAATTATGCTCCCTCGCCAGGGCAATTGCCTGATATATAGGCAAAACACCAAACTGCTTACCATCCTCACCTATTACTGTAACCTCTTTAATCCTTATCCTCTCATTTACTCTAAGACCTTTAATAACATCACCTCCATCAATTAGTGATAAGTGTTAGTGGTTAGCGATTAAACTAACTATTCACTTTTTACTATTTATTTCCCCTTTTAGTATTTCTACGAGTTTCTCAATCCCCATTGCCCCCATATCTGTCCCATCCCTTTTTCTGACAGATACAGTTTTTAATTCCACCTCTTTATTTCCAACTATGAGCATATATGGTGTCTTTTCTAATTGTGCCTCTCTTATCTTAAACCCGACCTTTTCATTCCTTAAATCCGCCTCTCCCCTTATGCCCGAATTTAGAAGCTGTTTTAAAACCTCATTGGCATAATCATTCTGTTTATCGGTAATCGTGAACACCTTCGCCTGAACAGGGGCTAACCATAATGGAAATGCACCTGCATAATGCTCAATCAAACAGCCAAAGAATCTCTCAAGCGAACCAAGGAGCGCCCTGTGAATCATTATCGGCTGATGGGATGCACCATCCTCGCCAATATATTTTACATCAAATCTCTCCGGCAGATTAAAATCAACCTGAATGGTTGAGCACTGCCATGTCCTATCAAGACTGTCCTTTATTTTAACATCAATCTTTGGCCCATAAAAGACCCCTGCCCCGGGGTCAATCTCAAACTTAAGCCCCGCTTTTTCCAAAGCACCCTTTAATGCATCTGTTGCCTTTTCCCAGTTTGAGAGTATGCCGACATAACCTTCGGGTCTTGTGCTTAAGTATACATCAAAATCATCAAAACCAAAAGACCTAAGCATATATAATGTAAAATTTAATACCCTCTCTATTTCGTCACTTAACTGGTCTAAACGGCAGAATATGTGGGCATCATCTTGTGTGAAACCCCTTACCCTTAGCAATCCATGAAGGACACCCGACCTCTCATACCTGTAAACTGTCCCCAATTCTGCCCATCTTATCGGCAGTTCCCTGTAACTCTTAAGCTTACTTTTATATATCTTAATATGAAAAGGGCAGTTCATAGGCTTTACTATGTAAGGCATCCCCTCAATATCCATAGGAGAATACATATTCTCCTTATAAAAATCCATGTGACCGCTTGTATGCCATAGATTAACCCTTGCTATATGCGGAGAGTAAACAATCTGATACCCGTTTTTGTAATGCTCCTCACGCCAGAAGTTTTCAATTAAATATCTGACCAATGCACCCTTCGGATGCCAGTTGACAAGCCCTGCACCGACCTCATCATCCATACTGAACAGGTCTAACTCCTTGCCGAGCTTCCTGTGGTCTCTCTTCTTCGCCTCTTCCAGCTTATGCAGATACTTTTCCAACTCATCTTTTGTAAAAAAAGATGTCCCATAAATCCTCTGTAGCATCTTATTCTTCTCACTCCCCCTCCAATATGAGCCTGCAACACTAAGGAGTTTAAATGCCTTCACCTTTCCTGTAGAAGGGAGATGCGGGCCGCGACAAAGGTCTATAAAATTCCCCTGCTTATATATAGAAACCTTTTCATCAGGAATCTCATTAATCAGTTCTATCTTATAATTCTCATCCTCGAATAACTTCCGTGCCTCATCCTTTGATACCTCCACCCTCTCAAAGGATAAATCACTCTTGATTATCTCATTCATCTTTTTTTCTATTTTCTCAAGGTCTTCTACTGCAAATGGAGTATCCCTGTCAAAATCATAATAGAATCCGTCTTTTATAGATGGGCCTATCGTAATCTTTGTCTCAGGATAAAGTTCCTTCACTGCCTGAGCCATTATATGGGCTGTGCTATGCCTTAAAGTCTCTAATTCGTTTTCTGACATAAAATGAACAAAACCTGATTTTAACCACTGAGACACTGAGGCACAGAGGAAAAATCTTTTATTTTTTAGATATTATTATATCTTTCTCTGTGTCTCCGCGCCTCTGTGGTAATTCTTTATAGTTGTCCTGTAAAATAAAAAAAGGTTCAAGGAATTGAGCCTTGAGCCCTTGATTTTTAAATGGTAGGCACGGACGGTATCGAACCGCCGACCTCTTGCGTGTCAAGCAAGCGCTCTACCACTGAGCTACGCGCCTATGTTTTAAATTTTACCTTTTATATAGCTAAAGTCAAGGAGAAATTATCGTTTGGAAAGGCTTTATCAATATGTTAGAAGATATACCTCTGGATTATTATCCACCCTATTGTAATAAAAATTGATACTGCCGTTACTGGTATCCCAACCTTTGCATGCTCTTTAAACCCTATATTAACGCTGTACTCCTTTGCCTGCTCAAAGGTTATCAAGTTTGCAATACTGCCGATAGTTATGAGATTCCCTGCAAAAGTGCTTGAAAGGGCAAGGACATACCACTGTAGTGAGCCTGCCGAACTATGATTTAATGGGTCAAGGAATTTTGTAATCAGCATTGTCGCAGGGACATTACTGACAACATTGCTTAAAAGAGTGGAAAATACAGTTAAAATATAAAGATTATGAATATCAATGCCATTATTTTCTAAAAATCCAACAATTGTAACCGGCAGATTTACTACCTCTATTCCCTTTATTACAATAAATAATGCACAGAAGAGTGTAATCAGATGCCAGTCCACAAACCCAAGGATTGAGCGGGTATGCATACTCCTGCTGCAGAGCAGAAGCCCTGCAATACTTATCGCACTGATTTCCCTCGGTATATCAGTAAAGAATAGAATAATCAAAATAATTGTAGCAATTATCCCCTTAGTGCTCTGATGTCTGTTAAAAGATTGCCATGCCCTTCTCTCAATAATGGCTGGAGAGACAGCACTTTTAAAGTTATTACTGTAAATAGTCTTTATGACAAAATATGCCCCTATGAGAGAAAGAAGGGATGGAGGTGTGCACCACAAAAAGAAATGACCGAAATCAAGTTTTCCCAGTTGACCTATTAGCATATTCTGAGGATTTCCAATAATAGTAGATGCTGAGCCTATGTTGCTTGATACTGCAAGACCTATCAAAAATGGAACTGGATTAAGTCCTGCCTTCAGCAGAGAAACGGTCAGCACAGGTGTAAATGCGAGGCACACAATATCATTTGCAAGTATGGCTGATAACACTGCACTTACAAGCATTGTTACAAAAAGAAACTTCTTTGGTTTATCCATGAATTTTGTAATTCTCAAAGCAACCCATGTATAAAAACCGCCGAGCCTGAATTGAGAAGAGAGAACCATAAGGCCGTAGAGGAGGAGTATCGTAGAGATATCTATTGAGAGAATTGCCTCCTTTGTTGACAGAATACCAAAAACAACCATTAAAATTGCACCAATGAGTGCAATCCCTGTCCTGTCAAGTGCAAGACCGGGGATTCCGCCAACCGCAACACCTGCATAGGTGATAAGGAAAATTATTAAGGTAAGGAAGTGCATATCTTACCAAGAAGGAAAAGCAAACTTATTTTTTAGATAGAAGTGTAACAAAGCATCTCTTATTTATTAAATTTTGCGAAATATTCATCAATCTCTGGTCGGAGTTCAATCCCTGCATTTTCAAAGCAGTCCAGCAATTCATTATATGCTCCTTTACCACCTAAGAAATCCCAAAATTCTTCAGCAACTTTAAGCTCATTATCAAGGTCAAGCATTCCTTTTAAAGTCCACCGCTCATAAGGTTGTGGCTCGTAAGGATTATAAGGGATTGCTACTAATGTATTTATATTTGCTTTTCCCCTGAGTTAAATTCTAAAAGGTTTTTCCAATCAATTTTTCCATCTATACAAAACCGTTGAGCAAATTCTAATGTAAATTTATTTACAACAATAGCATAAGCTTCGAGAAATTCTTCATTTTTTTGTTTTGCCTTATGTCCAATTGGCTCAATAATATCGATGTAAAAATTTTCACTTCCCGAGACTAATTGCCAAAATTCCTGACCGCAAATTTTATAGTAACCATCCTTTTCAGGATTTTTATTTTTCTTATTTCCAAAACAACATCCATTTACCGCAATTACTTTTTTGCCTGTCTGTTTTTCTAATAAGGTTTTGGCATTTTCAAAATTAATTTTCAACTGCTTGATTTGGCTTGCATTGCCCCAATTCCATCCAGCCTTTATTTCTACAATGTAGATGCAATTATTTTTTTTAAATTCCAAATCAATCCCTATTAACTGTGATTTTTTTGCACTAAAAACTCTGTCGCACACAAAGATTGCCAAGCCTTCAATAAATTCACCAAATAAAGTTTCTTCTTGAGATTGAAGAAAGGCATCTAAAAATCCTTTTATTAAATCTTGGGCAGTCAAAATATTTTTAGCCCTGAACAAATAAGGATTTTTCTGCTGAAGAATTTTATCTAATTTAGTTGTAGTTGTAATGTATTCAAGTCGTTTTTGATGAAAGGTGGAAATATGCTTTTCGACATATTCGTAAACTTCATTTAGATTTAACCGATTCATATTTTGCCTTTGGCTCAAATAATACAAATTCTTTTTCTGTTTGACTTTTCTTAGTCATTTCCACATATTCAGGCAATATTTCTATACCAATAGAATTACGATGCGTCAATTTTGCTACCTTTAAAGTTGTACCTGAACCTGCAAACGGATCTAATACCCAATCATACTCTTTTGTAAATAATTTTATAAACCATTCTGGTAACTCTTCGGGAAACGGAGCGCTATGGTTTTTGTTGTTACAAACTGTTGCAAAATATAAAACATTTGTAGGATACACTTTATCTCTATTTATCCAATTAGATACATTTTTACCAAAACCACTCCCGCTGCGTGAATTATCTCTGATTTTATCTGTCTCGCTTAAATTCTTTAATCTTCCATTTGCCCATTCTCCAACAGGAATCATTACTTCTTCCTGATACATCTTGAATTTTTTTGTTTTATTAAACTGCAAGCAACGTTCCCAAGCATCTCTGAAACGATTAGGCCATTTCCCAGGATAACAATTTTTTTTATGCCAAATAAATTCTTCTGTCCAAAGCCAGCCTTGTCTTCTTAATTCAAGTATCAATTCTATTACATAAGTATGTCGTTCACCATTTTCAGCTTTTTCTTTAATATTTAAAATAAATGTACCCGTAGGTTTTAAAACCCGTAAAAGTTGCTCGCTAATTGGTAAAAACCAATCTACATATTTTTCTGGTTTTATCCCACCATAAGTATGTTCTCGTCTATCAGCATACGGCGGAGATGTAACAATTAAATCAATTGAATTAACACCAATTGTTTTCAAAACATCTTTACAATCACCTTGAATGATTTTTGCTATAATCTCTTTCATATTGTTTTTATTTCACGGCAATCAAAAGTTTCATTTACAGTGCACTCTATATTCTCAATCAGGAATTTTTCTTTTTCTCTGTTTTCTATAGTTGAAATATCCTGAATGTCGTTTGTGAAAAACTCAGATATTCTTCGTGCTTGTTTTTTTGTTTTTGCACTAACCGTTACCAGATAGCTTTTAGTAAGTTCAACCCGATATGTTTTCATAAATCCCCCTTTAATAATTTAGCTTATTATATAAGACTGAGAAATTAAAAACCATACTTTAATTCCACAAAAATAGTATTATTCTTTTTTAAGACCCCAAAGAATGTCCTGTTTTCATCACCCTCATAATACTCCCCTCCAATTGTCCCTTTCCATGAATCTGTAAAGGCATAACGGACAATTGGTCTAATAAAATAATCATTACGATTGAAGTTCCAGACACCAAATACCTCCATATCAAGAGTCTCATTAAATAGTTTATAATCAACACGACCACTCATGGAATACTGAACTTCATCAAGCTCACCGCTGAATGTTGCATTTTTTATATAGATTGACCTCTCTGCCTGATTCTGAATCTTTTCCACATCAGAATATTTAAAGATATATCGCCCTATGAACTGAAGGTTTATGTTTAGTGTCTCTATAAATGTCCTATCACCTCCTATAACATAATACAGATTCGGGTTTTTTATATAGGGATATATGCCATCCATATCCTCTGTCAGTATATAAGCCGCTTCTCCTCTAAAGCCATATCTTCCATAATTTTTAGCAAAGTCTGCTCCGAAAACCTGAATCCTGTGGTTTGTTATCTCTATAAGCCTCTTTCCTCCATCAGTCCCTAAATACCTTACCTCCGGTGTCAGGTCAAAGCCGTTAAAATAACTTATAGACCAATCAAGGTCACTACTAATCATATTTAGCCTAAAAGCTACTTCGCTGTTCTCAATATTGTATGCAGGCTTCTTTTCAGTCGGCTGGATGAAAGAGGGAAATGCAAATGGGACTTTATTAGGCTCAAAAAATGGGCTGAAAAAAAGTGTTGCAGTTAGTTCAGGTGAAAAGTAGTAGTCATATTTTAAGGATGTAACTCCAGTCTTTCTATCGCTCTCTTCAGGGAGGAGGAGGGTATAATTTTTTGGAGATAGATTGTCAGTAGGATTTACACCATCTGCCCTCCCCCATGTGATAATCTGTTTGCCTGCACTCAAATCGGAATTTTCAAAACGGAAGATTGCCAGACCCTCAAGGAGCTCACTGACCGAATTATCATTATTATAATGTAATATGTCAAAATTATAAGCCCTTACCTCAAAACGGCTTTCAATTTTATCACTGAATCTTGGGAGTATTTTAAGCTGGGCAGTTATACCTAAAAAATCTGTCTTATCATTTGAAGCCTTGTCCGAGGAAAAATAATCGCCCCGCAGAAAGCCCGTGAATCCATGCTCCTGCAGTTTGGTGTAGAGACTCTTTTCTTCGGCAAAGCTGATTTGAGATAAAAAGACAAGCAGGATAAAAACCAGAACACGAATGGCACGAATGGACGAATTACACGAATAACTAAAAAGTAAAGAAATAAAATCTTTTAATCTTTTTGCTCTTATTTGTGCCATTCGTAATATTCGTGTAATTTGTGTTCCAGAGATTTTATATTTTTTATTCCCTCTCCAGATTTCTCTGTGAGAAATATCCATCGTCAATCCCAGTATTTACTATATAATTGCTGAAATGGACAATTGTCTTATGATTTACCTGAACATTTGTCATCTCTAATGTCATCGGCTGCCATTTGTTGTTTTCCTTATCAACAAGCTGAATGTCCAAAGCCTTAAAGACCTTATACAACTGCCCTGAAAGGTCATAATTTTCACCCTTCACAATTACAAAGTTATCCTTTCGTATCCAGCCTTTCCTTTTACTCAATCCATTATCCTGTTTTACTTTATCACTAACAGGAAAAGATTCTATTACATAACAATCAACTCCATCCACATTTTCGCTCCCTGTAATTTTATGTTCAAAATCCTGAACCTTGTATCCAATGACATCAGCATAGGAAAAATCAGAGCCGACAAAACTATCACCTTTATTGCTTGACACAAGCCTCCTCACTTTCTTCAGTGCAGGGAGATATATCCATATATCATCATCACCATCAGAGTGTTCAATCATCAGATTTGATGTGCCTTTTACATCTGCAGGTGAAAGGAATTTGATAAGCCTCATGTTATCAATTCCATTTTTCTGAAGTTTTGAGATACCTGTAGATTTTCTCTCCCTTTTCTGTCCACTCTCATTTATAAGAGTCATTGAGCTTTCTGATTTTGAATCCTTAACCCTATTGACAAAGAAATTCTTTGTCATTATATCCTTTGGCAGTAAATCCCCGCCGAAGGATGCTCCTGAAAAACCAAAAAACATAACTGCCGATAAAACTGCAAAACCAATTTTCTTCATATGACACCTCCCCTTAAATACTAACAAAACATGCCCACTATTGACATATATAAAAATTTGATATATCTTTATCCTGTGAATAAAAGGCATGACCTTTTAGCGAAATATTTTGCCACATTAAGCCAGATTATCTTTGGTGCTGTAGTTATAAAACAGGTTACTGTAAGTTTTAACTTATTGGAACTTATCATCGGATTTTGCGGAACAGTATTTTTTATTATTCTTGCTTATTTTATTCAACCAAAGGAGTAAATTTATGACATGGTTTTCAATAACGGTATTAATAGCAATGGCTCTTGCGCTGATTGCCTTTGCTATTATTAAATATCAGGAACACTATAAAAAGCCATAACATCACCCCTTTATTGTGGTTATTTTAAAGCACTACGAATACCATCAATATTCCATAGATACGGATTATTGTGCATTTGATTAGATTCAACCAGAAATTTACCTATCGCAAAAGCATTCTTCATTTCACGATGGTTATGAGCCTCCCAAATTTTATCCACTCTTTCAGAGTATGCCGCCTTTAAATCTTTTTCAGTTCCAAAAGCGATTGTTAGTTCCGTTTGTATCTTATCTTGGTGTATTTCAAACCTCAAAAGAGTAGCTACCTCCATAGTGATGTTCCACTTTTTAATAAACACCTTTGAATTTGGGCAAATCCACTCTATTCGGTTTCTTTCATGGTCAATCTTAACGTGGTATATATGCTTTATTCTTTGCCCCTGAGATTCTTCTTCATTTTCAATTATTGCCCCATCTTGAATTTTATCACCTTCGACATGGAAACGGATATGCTCGCCTTTTGCAAAATCTAAATAGAATCGCCCCAAATTTTCATGAAACCTATAAAAATCATTCTCATTCATTTTTTGAGTGCTTTCTTCATAAAGAAAAACCATTTTGTATTTCAAATTTCTTAAATCGGATGGAGGCTTTCCATCAACCAATAATGCGGCGCAACTGAAAATGACTAAATAAATAAGAATAAGCAATAGTCTCTTCAAATTAGCCCCCATCAATTGATACCTCTTGCTCACGCTCTGCGTTGGAACGACAATTTGTTTCCACTCAGAGATAATAACATGAAACATCGCCTATTTTTTCATGTCAAACAAAATCGGCTTCAATGCAAACTTCGGCTTGAATATTACAATCAATGCAGGCAGTGCTGTGATTGCCGTGAAACTGCTTACAATCATGGCAAGGGCAACGAGAGTTCCAAGTTTAATGTGCAGCCCAAACCCTGATAAAGAAAGCATGAGATATCCAAGGGCAATAGAGATAGAAACGAAATTGATTGCCTTTCCCGATGTCTTCATTGTCTTAACAATTGCAGGAAGCAAATCGGTATGATTCCCCATCTCCTCCCTCAAACGATAGATGTAATAAATGGCATAGTCCGCCCCAATACCAACTGCCATTGCTGAAATCGCTGCAGTTCCGATATTTAATGCAATGCCTACATAGCCCATCACGCCGAAATTAAAGATAACTGATATTAAGAGAGGGAGTATGATAAAAAGTCCTCCAAGCGGTGAGCCGAGGACAACTGAGCCCATAACAAATACAATTCCGATAATCTGGAGTATGTTCCTGACTTTACCATGCACCATTACATGGTTAAGTGCATCTGATACAGCAAGGCTCCCGGCAGGGGTCACCTTTATATCCTTAGGAAAATTTTGTTCAACATAATTATTCACTGCCTCTATAATCTTGTCTGCGAAGGCAGTTGAATCGGTTTTACAAAAGGTAAGAATATTCGCCTTTTTATAGTCATAATCCACATAGGAATCAAAATCTCCGGGGTCTCCGGACATTGAATAAACAAAGAGGAATTGAGCAATCAAATCCTGACTATCAGGCACTGTATTAAATGTCGTGTCATCATTATGCATCGCCTGATTCATCTTTTTTATAAAATCAACAAAAGAGATGATTTTTCCAACCTCGGGGAATTTATTTTCAAGAAAAATCTGAAGCCCCTCAATTGACTTCAGCACATCAGGTCTCTTCATATCATCAGGCTTGCCCCCCTCAACAAATAGGTTTAAGGAGTTTGTCCCTCCAAAATGGCTGTTCATTATATTGTCGTCTTTAATTAAGAGCGTTGATTTCTTGAAATTTGATTTGAGGCTGTTATCAACATTTAACAGGTAACCTCCGCCGGCAACAACTATTGTAATTATACAGATTACAGATATAACGGCTTTGGCTCTGCCATTAATAATCAGTTGGCTCAATTTATCAAGGGTCATATTAAGAGGTGCAATTATAAGCCCTTCTTTTATTTCCTTGTTCTTTGGCGGTCTCAAGATTGCACGGAGTGCGGGTATAAAAGTCATCTCTATGATAAGGGCGCTCAATATGCCGAGGGCGGTGAAGATACCGAAGTTCCTTATGCTCATAGTATCAAATGTTAAGAGTGAAAGAAATGATGCAGCAGCAATAAGCCCTGCTGTAATCATAACTATACCGATACGGCTCGTGCTTTCAATAACAGCGAGCATATTATCTCCGCTGATTGCATACTCCTCATAATATCTTTTTAATATCTGAATGGAATGACCAGCGGCTATGGCGAGAATCAAAATAGGCGTGGCTGCATTAAAAGGGTCCATAGGCACATGCATAAGCCCCATGATACCAAGCCCCCATAGGACGGATATAATTGCAGTAATAAGAGGGAGAAACATCCCCTGAAAAGTCCCGAATACCATAAAAAGGACTATTGCTATTACAACCATTGCCAGAAGGAAAAGCTTCCCCATCTTCTGGGAATATGCAGCAAGCCATGAAAGTGCTATGGAGGGACCATTAAGATGTATGCCGACTGACGAATCTTCTTCCTTTGAGACAATCTCCTTAATTCTCTTTTCTATATCAGGATAACCCTTTAACTCCTTATTGAATCTAAAATCTGCAATAATCTGTGCTGCACTGCCATCTTTTGAGATAATTGAATTTATGAAGAGTGGGTTGCGGTAGATTTTATTTCTTAATTCATCAAGCCCCTCTTTTGTCTGTGGGACACTCTCCATCAACCGCCTTACAAGCATTCCCTCTTCAGTCCCTTTTATATCCTTAGCCTTTTTTGCAGCAATGCTGAATATATTTGTCTTGATTGCCCCTGGTATCTCGTTTATCTTCTGGGTAATCCGCATGATTTTCTCAAGAATCTTTGGCTGGAATATATCCCCCTCCTTCGGAATAACACCTATGACAACTATATTCCTTCCGCCGAATATCTTATCAATCTGGTTCTGGGCAACAACATAGGGGTGGCTCTGGGGGAGATTTTTATCGGGGTCAACTTCAACCTTTAATTCCTTTATGCGAGAGCCAATGAGAACTGTGACAATCGCTATTAAAATGATAACTGCAATTCTAAATCTGACAATGTTTTCAACATATCTTCTCATAATAAAAACACCTCCTCAAATATTTAGAACACGAATCTCACGAATGGACAAATTCCACAAATTAGTCTGAATTTTCTTTTTCTATTCGTACTATTCGTATATTCGTGTAATTCGTGTTCATGTTCACTGCTTTTCAGGTATAAAATGTCCGCCATGTTCCAAAACTCTAAGTCTCGGATTTGATTCATCCCTATAGATTTCCTTTAAATGCTTTATTGGAAGCCACAATGGCTCATCTGTCAAATCAAATGTCCCCCAGTGTATTGGGATGAAGTTTTTTGCCTTTACATCTTTTGCAACCTGTAAAGCCTCTTCAGGATTAACATGATAGGTCTTCATAAACCACCGTGGCTCATAAGCACCAAGCGGGACAAACAGAACATCTATTGGACCAAATTTCTCGCCAATCTCTTTATAACCCTCATAATAGCCAGAATCCCCAACCCAGTAATATTTAGTATTGCCATGCTCAATTAAGAAACTGCACCAGAGCATCTTGTCGGTATCAAACAGACTCCTCTTTGACCAGTGCTGGACTGGGAGAGATGTGATTTTTATAGCCTCAATCTGATAATTTTCCCACCAGTCAAGGACAATGTTTTTTGAAACACCAATAGATTTAAAATAATCTCCATAGCCTGGTCCTGAAATAAAATAAGGATTAAATCTCTCCTTTAAAAATTTTATGCTTTTAGTATCAAGATGGTCATAATGACCGTGGGAAATTAAGACATAATCTATCTGAGGAAGTTTCTCAGGCTCTATTGGAAATGGGGTCTTTCTCTTTAACAGAAAATTTATATCCCAGAGAACAGGGTCTGTTAATATAACCTTGCCATTAATTTTAATCAAGATAGTTGAATGCCCAAGCCATACTATGTAATCAACGCCTGTTTTATTAAAACTATCAAAATCAGGTTTGACAACATTAAATTTTACATCTTTCTTCTTTTCTTCTTTATAGACATTCTTTGAAAATATTACCCAATTAAGAAAATCGGTAAAACTTCTCCTGCAATCCTTGCACCATGGATTTAAAAATCTTCCGTCATTCCCGTGATGGATCTTTTTTCTCGCTATATCTTCAATCGGCATAGTAAGTTCGCCCTCTGCTGATTTAAGGGGAAAATAGAGAAACAGAACTATCAATATCCAAAGGGATATGAATATCCTCATTTTTGTATGCCTTCCAAAAAGATTTTAAGTATATTATTAAAGGCATCCTCAATGGAAAATTGATTTTTCATTAATATCTCGGGCTGGATTATCATTCTGATAGCTCCAAGATACGACATTACAGCAATCTTAGTATCTATGTCTTTTCTTATCTTCCCCTTTTTCACCCCTTCCTTTAATATACCTCCTATATACTCATAAATCTCCCTCTCCCTAAACTCCTCACATTCTCTCCATAAATCGGGTATCTCTTTCTTGATGTCAGTCATAAAGGCGCTCCCCATTACTGAAACACGGCTTGTAACCTCTGCTATCACCTTTTTAAACCTCTCTATTGGGCCAGGGATTTCCCTCTTTGCCCTCTGCAATAATTTATCAATATCCCTGTGCATCCTCTCTTTAACAGCCCATGCTATATCCCCTTTGCTTTTAAAATGGAGGTAAAGTGTCTTTTTGCTTATGCCAAGGTCAGAGGCAATATCATCCATAGTGACCCTTCTGAAGCCGTATTGAGAGAACCTCTTTTCAGCAGCATCTATAATCCTGTTTTTCATATATCCTCAAGGAAACTATTTAAGTTTTTTTAGTTTCCATAACTCTAAAATATTTTTAAATTCCTGTCAAGTGAAAAATATGAGAGAATGTAATCAAAACAGTTTTACCCATGACATGATTTTTGGGATAGAGAGATAAGTTTTGTTTTAATAAAATACAAATGCAGAATTTCTTATAATAGCCGTGGGAGGTTATAAATATGGAGGGATTTATTAGCTTTGTGCATGATGAGTTATATGCTATATTCCTTATAACATTGTTCTTATCTTGTTATTGAAAGAGTTAATCGATGCTTACTGATACTGACATAAAATCTTTAAATAAATACTTTAAAAACCGCGGGGATGTTGCCTTTGCTTTTCTGTTCGGCTCTCAGGCAAGGGGGAGTGCAACGAAGTTATCCGATGTTGACATAGCCGTATATTTTTACCCTAAAGAAAAACACCCTGTAGAATTTGAAGAAGATGTTTATTATGGAAGCGAAGATGAGATATGGACCAATGTGGAAAAAATTGTAAAAAATGAGGTTGAAATCCTTGTCTTAAACAGGGTTTCAGCGACGGTTGCCGCAAGTGCAATACGAGGAATTCCTTTGGCAATAAATGACTGGGGATTATACCTTGATTTTATGGAGGTGGTAACCGGAGAGGCTGAGGACTTCATGGATTTTATGATAAAGGATTATATGGAGAGGGCAGGAAATGAAAAAAGAGGCAAAATTCAGACTCACTAAACACATAGAATTTCTTAAGGATGAGCTTAAGGATTATGAGAATTTCAAGTCTCTTTCATGGGAAGAATATAAAACTAACAGGAATAGGAGAAGAGATGCTGAGAGATGGATTGAAAACATTGTGAATTCATCTATAGATATTGCCAAGATAATTCTTACCTCTGAAGAATTACCACTCGCTGATACCTACAAAGATATGATAGTTTCTCTCTCCCTTGTTTCTATCTTTAATAAAGAAGATATGGAGAGGCTTTCCAAATGGGTAAGATTAAGAAATATCATCTCCCATGAATATCTCGATATAAGGTGGTCATCTATTAAAAAGTTTATATCAGAAACAGAGCCCTCGTATGAAGATTTCTTAAACAGGGTCAGGAAGTATCTTGAAGCAAAAATAGAAAGCATATAACCTGATGACATACCTGAACCTATCAAGTATATTTTCAAAAGACGGCATTCTTTCCGGAAAGCTTAAAAACTACGAGTATCGCCACCAGCAGGTCATAATGGCTGAGGCTGTAGGCAATGCAATAGAGGAAAGCACTCACCTTATTGTAGAGGCAGGGACTGGTGTTGGGAAGAGTCTTGCCTATTTAATTCCAATCATCTTATGGGCAAGAGAGGAAAATAAAAAGGCTATTATATCCACATATACGAAGGCATTGCAGTATCAACTTGTGGATAAAGATATTCCATTTTTAAAAGATGCCCTCGGTATAGATTTTAGTTTTGCCCTCTGTGTCGGCGGTGAAAACTATCTCTGCCTAAGGAGGCTTAATCAGGCAAGTCATCATGGGCTTTTTGAGATAGATGAGACAGAAGCTTTAAAGAGGTTATATGAATGGAAAGACCGTACTAAAACAGGATTGAAATCCGATATGAATTTTGAGCCTCTGCCGAAGCTATGGAAGAAAGTATGCAGAGAAGGGGACATCTGCTTTGGTAAAAAGTGCAGTTACTATGAGCATTGTTTATATCAAAAGGCAAAGGCTGTAGAGAGAAAGGCACATATCCTTGTAACAAACCATTATCTCTTCTTTGCCCATATTGCCTCTGGATGGAATGTCCTTCCAAAATTTGACGGCATAGTATTTGACGAGGCGCATCAGCTTGAGGATGTAGCAGCAGGCTATCTTGGAATGGAGGTCTCAAATTACAGGCTAAAGAATCTGCTTGATGCCATATCAAATCCATTTACGCGGAAGGGGCTGCTTTCAAGATTAGAATGGCTTGCACCTTATACATCTCTTGAAATAGATTCACTGACAGGCAGTGTGAGGAGTACCGGGGATAAGTTCTTCAGCATCCTATCAGGAAGATTGGAAGGTCAGACAAGGAGGATACGGGAGAAAAATTTTATCCCGAACATGCTGCATGACCCTCTAACAGAGCTCCGCGATGGACTCAAGTCAGTGTTGGGGATGGTAAAAAAGGAGGAGGAAGAAAAGGAGGTACTGTCGTTGATTGAGAGATGCACCGCTCTTTCAAGTGATATAACCGATATAATAGAACAGAGATTGCCCGAGCATGTTTACTGGGCTGAGATTGAAGGGAGGAGACGGAGTTTATTCGCCACTCCAATTGACATAGCGCCGATATTAAGAAGTCAGATTTTTGAAAATATCAGCCCTGTAATATTAACCTCTGCTACGCTTTCTATTCACGGAGATTTCAGTTTCTTAAAGGAGAGATTGGGACTGAATAACCTGTCGGCTTCACCTTTAGGCAAGCACAAGGCTTATAATGTAGATGAATTGTCTCTCGATTCCCCCTTCAACTACAGGGAGAATGTTATGGTTTATACGCCGAGAGGAGTTTCTGACCCGAAGGAGGCAGAGGCATTTAAAAGGGATGTAATAGATTCCATAAGGGTAATTTTAAATATTACACAGGGCAGAACATTAATCCTGTTTACCAGTTATGACATGCTAAATAAATCGTATAATGTCATAACCAGTCGGGAGTCGGGAGTCGGGAGTCAAAAGATAGAAAATACTGATTGCAGGATTATATTTTTAAGACAGGGGGAGATGGACAGCTATAAGCTCGTGGAGGAGTTTAAAAAGAGCAGCCATGCCGTTCTGCTCGGCACTCACACATTCTGGCAAGGGGTGGATATCCCAGGTGATGCCTTGCAGTGTGTGATTATCGTGAGACTGCCATTTCAGGTTCCAGATGACCCTGTAACAGAGGCGAGGCTTGAGAAATTAAAGGAAAACGGCAAAGACCCTTTTATCCATTATCAGATACCCAACGCCATCCTCATGTTCAAACAAGGTTTCGGAAGATTGATAAGGACACAGAGTGATAAAGGGATAGTGGCGATTCTTGACCCAAGGGTGAAGACAAGATTTTATGGAGAGAGATTTCTATCAGCCTTGCCTGATTGTATCAGGACAGATTCTATTGAAAATATTAAAGAGTTTTTTGATAAGATAAAATAAGGCTGCTGAATTATTAAGCCTCAATCTTGTTAAGCTCAGAGAATTATTTTTAGCAAATTTATAATTCATCCCCATGTATTGGCGTGCGGCTTGCAGTTCTTTGCAAGCCACATGACAGTAAAACGTCAAGTGGAGCGGCTTGTTATGTGCGTCTCAATTGTTTCAATATCTTATCGTATTCCGAATGTGTACCAATCCAGAACCAGATTATATCTTCTCCTTGAATGATGCCAACGGCTCTATAATCTTTTGTAATTCTTACTGAGAATATGGGACGTGTCGAGTGGATTTGCTTGAAGTGTAAACTTGGATAGTACGGATCTTCCTGAAACTGCTTATATGCCTCTTTTGCCAGCTTCTTTATTGTTATAGGCAAGTCGGAATAACACTTCCAGAAGCGCTCCGCTGTTCTTGAATTCATAAGCAATCAATATCCAACGGCTTCGTTTTTCCTTTTTTGTGCTCTGCAAAGGCTTCATCCGCAAGTTTGTCTAGGACATCTTCCGATTCTGCAAACATTAGCTCCCATTTTTTTTCTGCCTTCAATTCTTCAAGCACCCACTTTGCAAGAGCATTTTGATCGACAACTGGCAGCTTTGATGCCTCTTTGAAAGCTTTTTCAAGTAATTGAGTCATATTTCACCTCCTCTTCTTTTTTGTATATCTTATCAGGTTCATTGCTTGGCGTAAAGTAATATTGCTATAGTAATAATTGTAGTTTTTATCGGTTATATAGAATAATTGCTCAGGAGTGGTGAATTTGACGGATTCAGCGAAGAACTTCTTTTTAACTTCCTATGTTCCATAGTTCCATATTGGGATTCTACATTCTTTTGGTTAAAATTTAAAGTCTTTTCTTTTGTCGGATGCAGTTCATTTTAACGTAACGCTGCCTTTGAGCCGCTCTTGAGGGTGACCGACCGGAGCGGCAGCGAAGGAAGAGAGCGGTCAAGCTTCGGCTGGAGCGCCTTGTTATCTGTCTTGTAAAAATTATCAACCAAGATACCTTCTCCTATATTAATGCGAATGAGTAGGTAAATCGTCGTGTGCATGTTCAGTGATGCGATGATATTCCTCACCTGATGCATTCACAGGATCAATATGGATTGTGGCATTGGAAAGATATCGCAAATGATGCAAGAGCTGGTGTTGGACATCCGTGGAAATCTCGTGTCCTTTTTCAACAGAGAACTCTGGATCCACGGCTATATTTACCTCCGCATGAAGCCTGTGGCCCAACCATCTTACCCGCACTTCGGAGACGTCTCGCACCCCCGGGGTGTGATTCACCGCATGTTTAATCTCATCAATCACCTCTGGGTCTACTCCGTCGAGTAAGCGAGTAAAAATAGACTTGCCAGATTCCCATACAATTCGGAAGATTGCAGCAGTAATAACAAGACCGACGATAGGGTCTGCCAAAGGATAACCCAGCCAAACTCCAACTGCACCGAAAAGCACAGCCAAACTGGCCAGGCCGTCTACACGAGCGTGATGACCATCGGCGATGAGAGCAGCACTGCCAATCTCTTCGCCAACCTTAATGCGAAATTGTGCTACAGCCTCATTGCCGAGGAAACCAATTACCGATGCAATAATCACTGCCCAGAGATATGTCACCGTTTGTGGATGAAAGAAGCGAACAACGGATACGTAGCCAGCAACGATGGCACTGAACAAGATAGTGAGTACAATTGCCACACCTGCCAAGTCTTCCACTCGACCGTAGCCATAGGTAAACCGTTTACTGGGTTTTCGTCGCACAAGCGTAAAAGCAATCCACAGCGGGATAGCAGTAGCGGCATCGCCGAAGTTGTGAATCGTATCAGCAAGAAGCGCCACACTTCCAGAAAGTAGAACGATAACAACTTGAAAAAGGGCGGTAGCCAGTAAGCCAAAGAATGACCACTTGATAGCCCAAATTCCTTGTTGAGTGGTAAAAATAGATGGGTCTATGACACCGTGGGTATGGACATGAGCATCGTGTCTATGATTGTGCTTATCAGACTGGTTGTTCTTGTGGGAATCTCTGTGACCAAACATATAATACCTTTTCTAATTTCACCTCTTGACAGATAACATCCTTTTTTAAGTTTATTCAACATTATGATGGATTATAGAAATTGAAGGTGAGATAGTCAAGAAGGAAAAATGGCATAAATTTAAAAACTTGACTCTTTCAAATATAAAAAATTATAAGAGGCTCAAAATGTCAATTGTCAAGGTAAAGAAATTTGCACAGTTATTTTTGATTAATTGATACCTTGCCTTCATTGTATTTATGAATCAGCATTGAGATAAGGGATTGATACGGAATTCCCTCTTCTATTGCCTTTGCCCTAATTTTCTTCAAATCTCGTTCACTCATTCTAATATTGATCCTCTTTTGTTTGTTGAGGCTATAGCGGGCATATTCCTCATATTGTTTCTTTTCCTTCTTAGTAAGGGCGGAGACCCATTCTTCCTTTTCAAGCGACTGGGACAAATCCATTTCTTCTTTATCTAAATATTTTGCCTTTTTCATCTCTTTCCTCCTAAATACTTTTTTGTTGCCTTTAAGTTTATTCAACATTATGGTAAATTATAAATCAAAGGCGAGATTGTAACAATACATTAGATGCTGAACCAAGTTCATCATGACACCTTGAATATCCCTTTCGTAATTCAGTTTAAAAAGGTGAAAAAAATTCATGCTTTTAACTATCACAGGTAAAGATGCCCTTATCTCTGCAAAGAATGTAGTAGTTCTTACCGGCGCCGGTATATCTGCCGAGAGCGGTGTGCCTACTTTCAGAGGCGAGGGAGGGCTGTGGAGAAACTTCAGGGCTGAGGAGCTTGCAACTCCTGAGGCTTTTGAAGCTAATCCTAAACTCGTATGGGAGTGGTATGACTGGAGGAGGCAGTTGCTCAAGCCTTTAAAACCGAATAAGGGGCATGAGGTTATTGCAAGGTTTGAAAAGAGATTTCCCGAATTCCTCCTGATTACACAGAATGTGGATGGACTCCATGAGAAGGCAGGGAGTAAAAAAATGGTGGAGCTTCATGGAAATATATGGAAGGTAAAATGCCTGAAAGAAGGCAAGGTAACCGATAATTTTGAAGTGCCGCTGTCCAGAATACCGCCATCCTGTGAGTGCGGAGCGATGCTGAGACCGCATATAGTGTGGTTTGGCGAATCACTCCCTTACGATGCCATCCAGCAGGCATACAGGGCAGCAAATGAGTGCGATGTAATGCTCGTAGTTGGAACATCTACTGTTGTCCAGCCTGCCGCATCTCTACCAATTATAGCAAAAGAAAACGGCGCCCATGTAATTGAGGTCAATACCGAGGAAACTCCTATATCAAGTATTGTCAACGAATCCCTGATAGGCAAGGCAGGAGATATACTGCCAGAGATTGAAAGATTAATTGACCTGTGATAAATTAGAAAATAATCAAGGATTAGAGGGTGAGGGTTAGTTTTTTACTAATCCCTAACTGGTTGCACTAATAACATCGTATACTAATTCTTAATGCTCAGAAATCTAATAACATCGTATACTTAAATTAAGTTTTTCTCTTTTTATAGATAACCAAAGGATTAATAATATGACCATCAATTGGAAAAGAAAAAG
>JACQBS010000072.1 GCA_016194325.1 Nitrospinota bacterium
CAGCATTATCGTAATTTGATCTCTTTCAGACAAGGTTAGGTGATTGTATCGTTTTGTCATAGACACTTAGGATAGCATTTCTCCTTTCTGCTTCCCAAGTGTTGCACTTCATTGTTGAACTGGCGCATCAGTAAAACAGGGTTTAAGGGTGAGGTAGAGTCTGATATTAAGATTGATAATATATACACATGCAAGGTAATTCTTGATTCTGATGTTCATATCCCTGGTCTTTTTTCCATCAAGGTTGCCCATGTGAGAAGAGTTCATAGTAACAGATACCAGATTGGAGCAGAGATAACGGATGGACAGGATAGCTGGAAAAGACTATTTACCATGCTGACTCATTGAACTAATAATTTTCATAATATCACATGGAGAAAATAAAAAATAAGGGTAATCCCTCCTCTGGATTATCTCTAATTGCTCATGTTGTCTCTTCAGTATATTTAACTCATCTTCAATATCCTTTGTAAGAGGCTTAATCTTCTGGTATATCTTCTCATTTATCTCTTTTATTTTTCTGGAAATCTCACTTTTGTTAGCAAGATTATTCTTGAGCAAAGAAATAAGGTATTCCTTTTCTTCAGCAAGGCTCCCGCCTTGCCCTTCATCTTTTGCAGGTGAACCCTTTAGAGTTGCTTCATATCTCTCTGGATTATATTTCATGTCCCTGAGTTTTTTCTCCAATTTTTTAATATTCTCTTGTAATTCCCCCTTTGTTAAGGGGGACTGAGGGGGTTGTTTATCTTGTCCCTTTATTATATCTGGATATAAGGTCAAAGAGGCAGTTATGAACTGAGGCGGTTCAATATTATAAAAATCTCTTATTATGTTATCAGTTATCCTGTCATATTTTGCCCCGCCTACACCATGAATGAAGGCATCCGATACAAACATCCTGTTGAAGAGTGTAAGAATCATAGCCTTTGGTCTTATCTTTATATTATCTTTTTTAATCAGGTCAATTCCATTATAAAGTTTTTTTCTGTTAAACTCTATGCTATCCCCCCCTTCAAAGGATACAACAACTGTATCGTTTTTGCTTTTTGCAAATACCCTTCCTCTCTTATTTTCATAGAAATGCCAAAAGGGAAGTTCAGTCTTTTCACCATCAACTGTAAGATTTGGAAATGGGTTCACAGGATAGCGGAGTTTATGCTCCTTTCTATATCTTTCAAGTTGGCAGTTATATATTGAGGTAAATTTCTCAGATTTCATTGCAATTGAAATGAAGAAAATGAGGAACTCATTCGTATCACAAATATATGATAAAGGTATTTCCAGATACTCAGATTCAATCTCGCCTTCATATATTCGTCTGATGGCTGTCATAAACTCGGAGAGGGTTTTGTAATTTTTCTGGGTATCGCTTATATTACTTATATACCTGTTAAAATGAGCATGAAGATTCTTAAACTGTGGATGAGAGAGATGATTTTTAATTCCTTTAATAAATAAATTAAATTCCTCCTGTGAAGGCGGTGTAGAAAACTCAAATGGTATTGGATACTGATTTGATAATAGTATCTCCTTTTCTATTTTAATGCCGTCTCTGTAATCTAATATATTTACAGCTATCTCCTTAAAATTATCTGTATCAACAATAAGATTTATGGCATTGATACCTTCCATCATTCCGATTTTATTTAAGATTAAATTTTTAATAATTATGCCGGGATGATAAAAGATAGGCTGATGTCCTGTTTGAACTATAGTATCTGCATTGTTATACAGGTGTGATTTTATCCCAAGGTTTGCTGTAAATTTCTCTGAGAGTAGAATAACCTTTTCTCTGAGCCTTTTTCTAAATTCATGAAAGCCCTCATATCCAATAGTAAAATTATAAGTTTTAAATTTTTCTTTGTTTGATTTTATTAGTTGTGGAATCAAGTTTAGGGAGGGGATACAAAGAAACTCGCCATTTTTCTCAGGAATTTTAGGGTTATAATAAGTCATTTCTAAAAATTATAGCAGATATGGGAACTTTTTGAGAGGTTCAATTGTTAATATATATAGAAAAGAACAAAAATTTAATGAAACCATAGATGGACACAGATTAACACAGATTTTTTAACCCCATGGAGGTTATCTGCGGTAATCTGCGAAATCTGCGGATATATAATTTCCTTACATGAACAAAGATTTAATGATACCACAGATTAACACAGATTTTTTTCACAGATAAAATTTTTTTTCTTTATTCTATCAGTGTTCATCTGTGTTTACCTGTGGTTAATTTTATAATTTCCTATACATTGAGGGAAAAATGGATAAATGTTCACAATTTACAGATAAACTCTCGGCATATATAGATAATGAACTCTCTTCATCAGAATTAGATGAGTTGGATAGACATATTGGCTCATGTGATTTGTGCCAGAATGAGATTCAGGCTTTAAAATCTACAAAGCATACCTTAAAATCATTACTGCCAAAGATAGAACCTGCCAATAAGTCAAGGGAAAGAATTTTAAAGAGGGTATTTGAGGAGGCTGTAGAGAAGGGTAGGGTTGTATCCTTCAGGAGAAGAAATACTCTTCTTTACAAGGGGATGGCACTTGCCGCATCAATACTGCTGTTAATCTTCATAAGCAGAACAGATACAACTTCTTCCCCAATGAAATTGTATGTCCTTGAACATCAGAAATGCATGACAGAAGGGCATAGAGACTATTTGTGCAAGACAGAACATGAGCTCAGTCAGAAGATAGAAAACTCTATGGGTGTTAAGTCATTTATCCCGACCTATTTTCCTGAAGGGTTCAAATTTATAAAAGGAGATGTATGCAATATAAAAGGTGCTACTGTTGCCCATATGGTCATGAGTGATGGAAAAAATATACTCTCTTATTTTCAGGGTAAAGATGTGAAATCCCCCCTTACTCCCCCCTTTTCAAAAGGGGGGCATGGGGGGATTAATGCAGGCAAATTAGAAAATTATAAATATGCACACTGGAAAAAGGACGGAGTATATTGCATAGTTGTAGGTGATATAGATGAGAAAGAGATGCTCAGAATAGCATCGTCACAGAAGGAATAAGATGGAAACAATAATTAAAGAAAAAATTAAAAATTATATTCCACCTGCACACTGGGATTTTCTACTGCCATTTTATGATATAGGTTGTGTTCTATTGGGATTTGGTAAAAATTTCAGGTGGAGGATTATTCAGCATTTAGGACTTTGTGGAACTGAGCGTATTCTTGATGCAGGTTGCGGGACTGGAACTTTGCTTACCATGTTAAAGGAAATACATCCATCGGTGGTTGCAGTAGGGCTTGACCCAGATGAGAAGGCATTACAAATTGCCTCTCATAAATCTCACAGGAATAATGCTAATATCATATTGCACTGCAGCACAATGGATAATATGCCCTTTGAAAACAACTCCTACGATGTTATTGTCTCCTCTCTGGTTTTTCACCATCTCCAGAAGGATAATAAACTTGTATCTTTAAAAGAGTGCCTCCGTGTGTTAAGACCAGGGGGCAGAATGCTGCTTGTTGATTTCGGTCCTCCTCGTCCTTACATTGTTGCTCGTATCTTATCCAGATTATTTAGCCTGTTTGAGCCTATAGAAGATGGTGTAGAGGGAAGAATCCCTGAACTTATGCTAAAAGCCGGATTTTCTAAAGTGAATGAAGATGAAAAATATCTTTATGGTATTACCATTTATAAAGGATATAAATAAAGGGTCTTTCGTATTTTAGTTGAAAAAGACATTTAACCGCTGAGACATAGAGGCACAAAGAAAAACAAGAAAAGATTAAGGAGAAAGGGAGGCTGCTCAGGTGGAATGGATATGATGAAACAGAAAAGATAGACCATGAAAAACCAAAATCAGAGGATAATGGACGAGAAAGAAGAGTATTACTCACTGGTAAAAAAGGTGTTTAAAATATTAGCCCCTTTTTATAATACTGTAACTATGCCCATCTCAAAAATAAGGGATAAAGTAGTGAATTATACCAATGCAAAAAATGGTTCAAGAATACTGGATGTCGGGACAGGCACAGGGAAGCAGGCATTTGCATTTGCGAAAAGGGGTTATGATGTCACAGGTATTGACTTATCAGAAGACATGCTCAAAGTTGCTGTCAAGAAAAATAAATATGAGAATGTGGAATTTATAAATGCCGATGCTGCCAATCTCCCTTTTAAGGATAGCAGCTTTGATGTTTCCAGTGTCTCCTTTGCCCTTCATGATATGCTTCTTTCTATAAGAGAGGAGGCAGTAAAAGAGATGGTCAGAGTTACAAAGCAAGAAGGAATGGTAGTGATTATTGATTATGCACTGCCTGAGAACAGGATTCGGAGATTTTTAATCTATCACTTTATCAAACTTTATGAGGGCAAATACTATATAGAATTTATAAAATCTGAGTTTGAAGCATTACTCAGAAAATCAGGGATAGATATAACAGAGAAACTTCCTATATTGATTGGTGCTGGAAGAATCTTAAAAGGAATAAAGATGTCCGATGCTTGATTAAAGAAGAAAAAATCCCTGAGCAAAGCAACAGTTGATTGGATTATGATTTCTGACTATATTATAATTCCAATTCTTGCGGCAGGAATGTCATGGATTATTCTTGACCTTATAAAAAAGCAGAAGGAGGAGAATGAGGCATTTATGAGTCTGATACTTTCTCTTTCTTCTCTAATTGAGATATATGTAAACCCAGTTAGAAAGTCTTTGCCTTTCTAACTGGGTAAAAATTTAAAGGGGGAGATTAAATATGAAGAAAATAGCTGTAATAACTTTATTGGTTTTTATAAGCTTTAAGTCGGATATTTTATATTCAGCCCCCGATAGAAACATTCAGGGGCAGGCATCTGATGAGATTGAAGATATTAAAGAGAAGGTATCTACACTTGAGGAGGGGATTTCATTTCTTGAAAAGGAGATAAGCAGGGATAAGGATATATCTTCATGGGCACAAAACAGTATAGCCTTAAGAACGACAAGGGATTATCTAAAAAGGGATTTACCTGAGAAAAAGAGAATTCTGGATAATCTAAAAAAAGATTTAGGGGATGAATTGAAGGATGAGATAGGATTCGTTTCCCAGGATATAGAGAAAGAGAATGAGATTATTTCTGATGTGAGGATAGATATAGGCACTATAAAATATACTCAGGCTTATATCACTGAAACATTACAGCGAAAGAATGACATGATGAATACATTTAAAGAAAAAATGGAGGTATTAAAAGATAGGTTAGAAAAGGCTAAAAAAGAGGAGAAAGGAAAGGAGATGAAGAAATGAAGCTAAGATTTATTGCCACCTCTATTATATTAATTTTGTTATTGATTATTTCAGGCGGGGTCGGCATAAGCAGTGCGGAAAAAGAAGAAAAAATAGCTGCACAGGATTTTGCCCTTATGACTTTAGATAAGAAAAAGTTATCATTAAAAGATTTTAGAGGGAAATATGTATTTTTAAATTTCTGGGCAACATGGTGTGGTCCCTGCATAGATGAAATGCCATCTATGGAGAGGTTGTATCAAAAGTTTAAATCAAGAAAAAATTTTGTAATGCTTGCAGTCTCTATAGATAAGGGCGGGCATGAACTTGTTAAGAGATTTGTAGCAGAAAATAAACTTACATTTACAGTCCTGTTAGACAGGGATAGTGAGGTGGCAACTGTATACGGCGTTATGGGTATCCCATCTACATATCTTATAGATGCTGATGGATTTATAATAAACAGGGCTGTAGGGGCAAGGGATTGGAGTAGTAAGGATAGTCTGAAGTTTTTTGAAATGTTGTTGGAGGGAAAATGAAGACCATTACAAGATTCAAGGTTCAAGATTCAAGATTCAAGTTTCTTGCAACTTGCATCTTGCAACTTGCAACTTATATTCTTTTAACAGGGCAATCAGCTTTTGCAGAGGAACAAACAGACAGATATAGACTTGTTAATCTCGACGGACTCGGTGCTGTATTTGGAATGGCAAGATTTGAGTATCAGCAAAATGTAAGTGAAGTGAGTGCATTGGCATTGAGAGGCATTTTATGGCATTCCAATACGGAGAACTGGAAATGGGATGCCTACGGTGGTGGTTTTAGCTACAGGAGATACATTACTCATAAAGCACCAGAAGGCGGATGGATTGGTGGGGGAATTGATACTCTATACACTACTGCAAGGTATATGGGGAAGGAGGATAATGGCTATTTTGTTTTTCCACATGCAGAGACAGGGTATACATTCTCTCTAAAAGAGAGCAGGTGGCTGATAACACCATCTTTAAGTCTCGGTAATTATATAGGCAATATTGAAATATCAAATTCTAATATACCAATCATGGGTGCAGGAATGAGACTGTCAGTATTATTGAGTTACCTCTTTTGAGAGTTTTACAGGATGCAGTATAAAAAAATTATAAAATCATGGAACACGAATTTCACGAATATACAAATGGCACGAATAAAGATTGAAAGTAAAACTAAATTATTTACTATTATTAATTATTCGTGGAATTCGTCCATTTGTGTCATTCGTGTTCTATCTTTTGTCTTTTTTTGCCTATTGCCTATTGCCTATTGCCTGTTACCTGTTGCTTTTGCGGAAGATATACCGCCATTAGACCTCCAGCAGCTTGTTGATGAGGCACTCAAGAATAATCCTGAACTTATTTCTGCTAAATACCGTGTAGAGGCGTTTAAAGAGGTGCCAAGCCAGATGGGGACACTGGATGACCCTAAGCTTGAAATAGGTTTATTAAGGGTTCCAATGAATACTCTATCGGCAAAGGAGCCAATGAAGGAAATTACAGTAATGCAGAGCCTCCCTTATCCGGGGAAGCTCTCTTTAAAATCAGAGATGGCACAAAAAGAGGCAGAGGCGGCAGAAGAGGAATATAAAGATATAGAGATAAAACTCATTCAGATGGTTAAGGATTCATACTATGATCTCTATTTTATATATAATGCTATAGAGATAACTGAAAGGAACAAACTTGCGTTACAGGATTTTGTAAAGATCGCTGAGGCAAAATATTCTGTAGGTATTGGGCTTCAACAGGATGTCTTGAAGGCACAGGTTGAGCTATCTAAGATTATTGATGAGCTTATAAAACTGGAAAGGGAGAGGCAGTCTGCTGAGGCAAGGCTCAATATACTTATGAATCGGCTTCCTCAGTCACCAATGGGAAAACCTAAATATATAAAAAGGAGTGAGTTTAAATTTGCAATTGAAGAACTTCAATCCATTGCTACAGAAAATCGCCCCCTCTTGAGAGGATTGCAGAGGATGATAGAGAGGTACAGGGCTGCCTATAATCTTGCAAAACTTGAATATTATCCAAATTTTGATGTCGGGTTAAGTGCGGGGCAGGAGAGGGATAGTATGAATTATGTATCGGGTAAATTTTCCCTGAATATACCACTCTGGTATAAGACAAAACAGGATAGAAAGGTAGCCGAGGAATCACATAATATAAATTCAGCAACACAGAGGTATAATGCAGCTAAAAATGAAATCTTTCTAAAGATAAAGGATATTATGGCAGAAGAGGAAAAGGGGAGGAAACTGATAGAGTTGTTTTCAACAGGGATAATACCTCAGGCAACTCAGTCTCTAAGCTCTGCACTGGCAGGGTATCAGGTAAATAAGATTGATTTCCTTACCCTCCTTGATAACCAGATTACACTCTTTAATTATCAGATTCAATACGAGAAGGTTCTCACGGACTATGAAAAGAAATTAGCAGAACTTGAGGCAGTGGTGGGGAAAAGATTATTTTAAAGTGTCAGAGTGTCAAAGAGTCAGAGTATCAAAGAATTCTAAAAACTCTGACACTCTGATACTTTGATACTCTGACACTAAATGGGGGTTTAAATGTCAGACCGTAGTCAAACAAGAGAGTTGTTCAAGTTTTCAGGATTTATAATCCTTGCAATAGTATTGGGGGTTGGGTTCTTTTATCGTGAAGATATAATCCCATATGTTAAGGATATTGTTTTAGGTAAACCTGCTCCTGCGCATAAAGAAATAACTGCACAGGATACATCTAAGCAGGCAGAAAGAAAGAAAGAAAGAAAGATACTTTACTGGACAGACCCAATGATACCTAGTTTCAAATCTGATAAACCCGGTAAATCTCCAATGAACATGGACATGGTTCCTGTATATGCTGATGAGGAAGAGGTTGCTGCCGGCATTGTTAAGATTGACCCTGCAACAGTTAAGAGTATAAATGTCAGGACTGAAAAGGTTATCAAGAAACCTCTCCGCAGGTCTATAAGGACTACAGGAAGGATTGATTACGATGAGAGAAAGGTTACACACATACATACAAAAATACAGGGGTGGGTTGAGAAATTATATGTTGATTTTACAGGTAAAGAGGTTAATGAAGGGGATATGCTGTTAGAGGTTTATAGTCCCGAACTTGTATCGGCACAGCAGGAGTATCTATTGGCGCTTGAATATGCAAAATCACTGAAGGATAGCAAAGTGGAAGGTGTTACAAGCGGTGCCGAGTCCCTGCTTGAATCTGCAAGAAAGAGGCTACAGCTCTTTGATGTTGCTGAACATCAAATAAAGGAGCTTGAGGAAACAAAAAAACCAAAAAAGACACTCCATATACATTCCCCGGTTCATGGAATTGTGGTTCAGAAAAATCTGCTTAAGGGGATGTTTGTAACACCAGAGACACATCTCTATGTTATTACAGATATATCAAAGATATGGGTATATGCTGATATATATGAATATGAAGTGCCTTGGGTAAAAGTAGGACAGACCGCTGAAATGACACTTTCCTATTTTTCGGGAAAGGTATTTAAAGGTGTTGTAACCTATATCTACCCCTATCTGCAGGCTGAGACAAGGACTGTAAAGGTTCGTATGGAGTTTGATAATCCCGACTGGGAATTGAAACCTGATATGTATGCGAATGTGAAGCTTGAATCAAAGATGGCGGAGAGTGCCATACTTGTTCCATCAGAGGCGGTGATACGTTCAGGTGTGAGGGATATAATAATAGTCTCAAAGGGTGAAGGGGTATTTGAACCGAGGGATGTACTGGTGGGGGTTGATACCGGAGATGGTTATCTGCAGATATTGGAAGGTGTGAAGGCGGGGGAAGATGTCGTAACATCTGCCCAGTTTCTAATTGATTCTGAAAGTAAACTCAAAGAGGCTGTGGATAAGATGAGACAGAAGGCAGAAGACAGAGGACAGAGCACAGAAGACAGAAAACAGAGGACAGAAGGTCAAAAAATGTCTGAATATAAGGAAAGTCAGATGCCAACAACGGAACATAAACATTAGAAAAAAAGGGCAAGGGTTTGAGTGGTCAAGGGGTCAAGTAGAAAAATCTTTCCTTCACTTGAATCCTCGAACCCTTAAATCCTTGAACCCTTCTGTAAAACCATGCTTGAAAAAATAATTGAGCTCTCAATAAAAAATAAATTCATTGTAATCCTCTTTACTATTTTTGCCATCGGATGGGGAATACACTCTTTAAGAAATACCCCTGTTGATGCAATACCCGACCTTTCAGATGTTCAGGTAATAGTCTATACAGAATTTCCTGAACAGACTCCACAGGTTGTAGAGGACCATGTTACATATCCCTTAACTACAACCATGTTAGCCGTGCCATATTCAAAGGTGGTTCGTGGCTACTCATTTTTTGGCTACTCATTTGTCTATATTATTTTTGAAGATGGGACTGATGTTTATTGGGCAAGGAGCAGGGTGCTTGAGTATCTGAACTATGTCTCTGCCCGGCTGCCAAAGGGTGTTACCCCTAGGTTGGGTCCTGATGCTACAGGTGTTGGATGGGTATATGAATATGCACTAATAGATAAGACAGGGAAAAATGACCTATCAAAACTTCGAAGCATTCAGGATTGGTATCTCAGGTATCAGTTTCAGTCCATAGACGGAGTGGCAGAGGTGGCAAGCATCGGCGGATATGTAAAACAGTATCAGGTGGAGGTTGACCCGAATAAGCTGATTGCCTATAACCTCCCACTTGAAAAGATAAAGATGGCTATTGAAAGGAGCAACAGGGATGTAGGCGGGAGTGTTATTGAAATGGCTGAGAGAGAGTATATGGTGAGGGGATTGGGTTATATTAAGAGTGTAGATGATATAAAGAGTATCCCTGTGGGTGTTGATAAGAACGGGACGCCGATACTTTTAAGGGATGTAGCATATGTCCATCTCGGTCCGGAATTAAGAAGGGGATTGCTGGAGATCAATGGCGAGGGTGAGGTGGCAGGCGGGATAATCGTAATGAGGTATGGGCAGAATGCCCTTGAGGTTATAAACAATGTAAAGAAAAAACTGGAAGATTTAAAAAAGGGACTCCCTGAAGGAGTTGAGATTGTCCCTGTATATGACCGCTCAAGCCTTATAGAAAGGGCTATTACTACCCTGAAGGAGAAACTGATTGAGGAAAGTGTAGTCGTATCTCTGGTCTGTATGGTCTTTCTCCTCCACTTTCGTTCAGCCTTTGTTGCTATATTTACACTCCCTGTTGCAATTCTAATATCTTTTATCATAATGCGTTATCAGGGTATAAATGCCAATATCATGTCCCTCAGCGGTATTGCTATAGCCATTGGTGCAATGGTAGATGCGGCCATCATAATGATAGAAAATGCCCATAAGCATATTGAACACAATGAAGAGGCAAAGGAAAAGCATGTAGTGAGCGGAGCGAATCTAAAGGACCATTGGCAAATTATAACTGAGGCATCAAAAGAGGTTGGCCCTCCGCTTTTTTTCTCTCTCCTCGTCATAACCGTATCATTCATTCCCATATTTACACTGCAGGCACAGGAGGGGAGGCTATTTAAGCCGCTTGCCTTTACCAAGACTTATGCAATGGGAGCAGCGGCACTCCTCGCTATTACGATTGTCCCTGTTCTCATGGGGTATCTTATCAGAGGAAGGATAACTCCTGAATCAAGAAATCCTATCAATAGATTATCCATGTTTCTCTATTCACCCTTTTTGCACCTGACTGTGAGATTCAAATATATCACGGTTATCTTAGCGATAATCATTATAGCCACCATTACCATACCATTAAAGAAATTAGGCTCAGAGTTTATGCCTCCTCTTTATGAAGGGGATTTACTCTATATGCCTACCACATTCCCTGGCATATCCATAACAAAGGCGAGGGAGATTCTTCAACAGACAGATAAGATTATAAAGACCTTCCCGGAGGTTCATCATGTATTAGGTAAAATAGGCAGGGCAGAGACCGCAACAGACCCTGCACCTTTAATGATGGTGGAGACTATTATTACACTGAAACCTGAATCTGAATGGAGACCAGGTATGACACCCGATAAGCTGGTGAGTGAGATGGATGCGGCAATAAAATTTCCAGGTTTAACAAATGCGTGGACAATGCCAATAAAAACGAGGGTGGATATGCTGTCAACAGGCATCAAGACACCTGTAGGGATAAAAGTAATGGGGGCAGACCTAAAGATACTTGAAGATATTGGAAGAGAGATAGAGGTGGTTATAAGAGGAGTGCCCGGCACACTATCCGTATATGCGGAGAGAACAGGACAGGGTTATTATTTCGATTACACTATAAAAAGAGAGGAGGCGGCACGGTATGGGCTTACAGTGGATGATATACAGAATGTAATTCTATCGGCTGTTGGAGGCATGACTATTACCACAACTGTAGAAGGATTGGAGAGGTATCCCGTAAATTTACGATACAGCCGTGAGTTTAGGGATAATATGACAAAGCTCCAGAGGGTCCTGATTCCTACGCCGAGGGGTGAGCATATCCCTATTACACAGGTTGCCGATATAAAAATAACCACAGGACCAGATTCTCTCAAGAGCGAGGATGCAAGGTTAAATGCATGGATATACATTGACATAAAGGATATAGATGTAGGAACCTATGTGGAAAGAGCAAAGAAGGCTGTTGCAGAGAAGGTAAAAATTCCTGTCGGATACAGTATTGTCTGGAGCGGACAATATGAATATATGGTGAGGGCAGCGGAGAGGCTTAAGTTAGTTGTTCCCCTCACACTCATGATTATCTTTTTAATCATTTATATAAACACAAAGGCTCTTTCAAAGACGGTCATCGTCCTCCTTGCCGTTCCATTTTCTCTTGTAGGAGCCCTCTGGTATATTTACCTCCTTGGTTATAATTTAAGTGTCGCTGTATGGGTCGGTATTATTGCCCTTGCAGGACTTGACGCAGAGACAGGCGTTGTTATGCTCTTATATCTTGATCTTTCCTATGAAGACTATAAAAAAAAAGGGATGATGAATACAATAGGGGATTTGAAAGAGGCAATATATCATGGGGCTGTTAAAAGGGTGCGTCCAAAACTTATGACCATCATCACTATTATCGCAGGTCTCTTACCGATTATGTGGGGTCACGGCACAGGTTCTGAAACAATGAAACGGATTGCTGCCCCGATGGTTGGCGGCGTTATTACCTCCGGCATCATGGAGCTCCTCGTTTATCCTGCAATATATTTTATCTGGAAGGGATGGTCTTTAAAAGAAAAGAGATGAATTCAAATACCAGATGCCAATTTTTGTGACAGCAATTATGAATTTGACTGGAAATCAAAGAATCAGAATGACGGCTATAAAAATACATCTCCTGTGAAGCAATACAAACCTAACGGAGTTGGGCTATACGACATGACAGGAAATGTCTGGGAGTGGTGTAGTGATTGGTATGACGTTAGATATTACAGTGAAAGTTTAAAAAACAATCCTAAAGGGCCAAGTAGCGGGCAATATAAAATGTATCGTGGCGGTGCATGGAACAACATCCCGTGGCATATGCGAGCATCTTCCCGCAATGAATATGAGCGGTCGGATCGGAATACCAATCTGGGCTTTCGGCTGGTTCTTACGACAAGGAGGCTGTATGATAAGAAATCTTTTTAATCGTCAGTTTACCATTTCGAGCTTCTTATTGGTTCTTTGGCTCTTATTCGTCAGTACATCTCCAGTTCAGGTACAAGGGGGACGGCTGACTGAGGATGAGCAAAATACCATAGAGATTTTCAAGAATGCCAACCGTGGTGTAGTTCATATTAATGTTCGTGTTACGAACGAATCACGATTCGAAAAGCATGAACTGGAGAGTGATACGGGCACTGGCTTTATTATTGACAAAGAGGGTTACATCCTGACTAACTTTCACATGGTCAAGAACATGAATCAGATAGATGTAATTCTCGGTAGCGGCAGCAGACTGAGTGCAGTTCTTGTGGGAACTGCACCGCAATTGGACATCGCACTTCTGAAAGCAGATGACCCACAAGAAGAACTGTTCCCCCTTCCGCTTGGAGATTCCAATGCACTACAAATCGGACAGAAGGTGATTGCCATTGGTAATCCATTGGGATTGCACAACACGATTACTGTTGGTGTTGTGAGTGCCCTGCGGCGAAGTTTAGAAGACTCTCCTCTTGAACTCCGAAACGCCCTCATTCAAACTGATGCAGCGATCAACCCCGGCAACAGTGGCGGTCCTTTGCTCAATTCGTCTGGTGAAGTTGTGGGCATCAACACGGCGATAGCCGGGAATGCCCAGAATCTGGGCTTCGCAATTCCGATTAACTTTGCTCGTCGCATCATTCCCGACCTAATCAAAATGGGGCATCCTTATCAGCCACAACTGGGATTCAGTGCAAGTGAGATCACCCCAAGCATTGCAAAGCTTTTTGGACTCCCCCTTGAGCGGGGACTTCTCGTCGAGGAAGTGATGCCTGGCAGTCCGGCTGCCTTGGCGGGTCTACGGGGTGGTGAGCGTGTGGTGATAGTGACAGACAGACCATACATACTTGGAGGAGACATAGTTACTGAAGTTAATGGCAAGGAGCTGACTTCATTATCCGAGCTTGTTCATATCCTGCTCGAAGCCCGGCCCAATCAGGTAATTCTCCTGAACATTTATCGCCGGGGTCAGAAGATAGAAATTCCCATTAAGCTCGTAAAAATGCAGATGCAGTTTTAGAAGCTCTTAGAAAGAAACACATGAATAGTGACCAACACTAAGTTACATTGCAAACAGGTAAATTCTAATTGACTGATATTTTTTGTTAAGATAGACTCTTTAATAGCGGGGCGTGGCTCAGCCTGGTAGAGCGTTCGGTTCGGGACCGAAAGGTCGGAGGTTCAAATCCTCTCGCCCCGACTGTCTGTTCTCAGATAAAGTGAAATCCTCCATCATGTAATTTCAATCAGTTACAAATATTTTTTTCGCATAAATTGAAAATAATTTGCACATAAAGTGAAAAATTCCTCACATTTTTGCACATAAAATGAAATTTTCTCATGACACTTATTTATGTTTGTCGGCATGGGCAAGTATAGGATAGGAGATAAAAACATGAAATATATTCCTTACGATTTGGTGTAGTTATTACTGGATGTGGCTCAGCATGGTAGATTGTTCAATTTGAGACTGAAAGGTCGGAGGCTCAAATCCTCTTATTCCGTTCACCTTTTGTTTTACCTAATCAATTACATTTCCTTTACATCATCATGCAATAAATTTGATAAAACACCTTTTTCTTTAAATACATTAATTAAATAGGATGATGAAGTACCAATTTTTTTTTGAAAAATATTGTGTCGAGTCTACATAATTTGAATGAAATAAATCCAAACCTTGATCCTTTAAATATTTTATAAATGTTTTTTTAAAAATAATTATTTATTTGATGAGAAATTTTCACAAATAGCGATATATAATCTGCCAAAATCTTTTTTATGACCGTTTTTAGTATTTTGATTCCGAATATAATCAAGGAAATCATAAAATTTCTCAGGCCAATTTTCAATAACACGAAATGTTTTAGTAAGAATCGAATGAAGTTCAGCATTTCTGAAAGACCTAAATAAAGATTTACCTTTAGAGTCGTCAATACCATAATAATGACCTGCTATTAAACAAATAACAAATAACATATTCTCAAGTTCGAGATTATCGAGTGGATTAATATCTAATAATTGGTCTCTTGCTTTATCTGTAGTTATAAAACCGCATCGATTATATATTTCCACAGAAAGGGCCAGTTCTATTTCATCTATTTGCTCAGAAATTATATTACACCAATTAAATTTACACTCACAGATACTCAAATGATTTCTTCTCCAATTAATAGGTTTTTTACAGTTCGGACATTCATCTATAAGAATACATTTATGCGTTGGGCAAACTGTTACAGAGGATATACTATATTTAGTTGAAATTGAAAAAGTGGCTCCCATGTGGAATAATCCACATACCTAATAAAAAGAAAGGAGCCACAAATGAAGGATAGCACAAAGAAAAGGAAAAAAGCAATAATAGGGATTCAAGCGGC
>JACQBS010000082.1 GCA_016194325.1 Nitrospinota bacterium
ACAGCGTTTTTCATATTCATTTTGATTCTTCATCGCCTTTACCTCCTCCAAAAAGTTTTTGGAAGAAGTTTAGACGATGTAAATTAGTTTACGATGTTATTAGATTTTTTAAGTATACGATGTTATTAGATAAACCCCATAAGAACCAAAGACCAAGATGAGTTCTATCTTGTAGCTTGAGGCTAAATCTATTAGCTTTTTTTTATTAATATTAAAGATATTAGCCGTATCCATTTTTTTATAATAAAGCCGTTGTTAAAAAATAGCAATAGGATTTTGCTATATGATATAACTCACAGTATGAAAAGGAGAAAAGCCTTGACAAAATATTTTAAGGGAGTATATTTTTGTTGTCTTGATTAATCCAATCCTTAAGGGGACTGATTATGATAAACTATAAGTCACAGAACTTGCTTAGTCAGTCAGTCAGTTTTAAACACTCCTAATAATTTTCTTCTCTCAACCTTTAAATCTTTTGGCACGTTAATCCATCAATTATCCATCCTCTCTCTTTTCTCCATTATTATCTTTTCTTTATTTCTAACTATGTTGGCGGGATGTGGCAGCGGCAGTGATAGTAGCAGTAGCAGTGGCAGTAGCGATGGAAGTGGAGGAAGTACAAGCACAGCCCCCTCTGCTCCAACAGGTGTAACCGCAACAGCAGGTAATGGTCAGGCTATCATAATCTGGAATAGCGTATCAGGAGCGACATTGTATAATATATACTGGAATACGACAAATTATCCATCAAAGAGAAATGGGTCAACGATTACAGGTATAACGAGTCCATATACTCATACAGGATTAACCAACGGGAATACATATTATTATGTGGTAACAGCGGTGAATAGCTATGGCGAGAGCAGTGAATCGAGTATTGTAAGTGCGATGCCATTTGCACAGACACAAACTCTCGCAGGGGCACTAACCAACCCACTTAACATTGCTATTGATTCAATGAGTGTCTACTGGACAAAGGGTTCTGCTGTAAAAAAAGTTAGTAAAAGTGGGGGGACGGTAACAACCTTAGCATCGGGATTGATCTATGCTGACAGTATTACCGTTGACTCAACGAGTGTCTATTGGACAGAGAGTTCTGCTGTAAAAAAAGTCGGTATAAATGGAGGGGGAGTAACAATCTTTGCATCAGGACTGAGTGGTTCTTTAGGTATAGCAGTTGACTCAATAAATGTATACTGGAGGGAAAGTGGTACATGTGGATGGTGTGGCACGGTAAATAAGATAAGTATAAATGGAGGGGGAGTAACAATCTTTGCATCAGGACTGAGTGGTTCTTTAGGCATAGCCGTTGACTCAACGAATGTATATTGGACTGAGTATGAAACTGGCACGGTAAAGAAGGTCAGTATAAATGGGGGTACAATTGAAACCTTAGCATCAGGATTGAGTTATGCTTACGATATTGCCGTTGACTCAACGAGTGTTTACTGGACGGAGGGTTCTGCTGCAAAAAAAGTCGGAATAAATGGAGGGACAGTAACAACTCTTGCATCAGGACTGCGTAATTCTCGAGGCATTGCAGTTGACTCGACGAATGTATATTGGGCAGAGTATGGGTATCTTGCAGGAGACGGTGCTATAAAGAAGATCAATATAAATGGAGGAGCAATAACAACACTTGATTCGGGATTCTATCATGGTTATGACATTGCTGTTGATTCAACAAGTGTATATTGGACAGACTCTTTTCCATCAAGTGGTGCAGTAAAGAAACTGGCAAAATAGATCCCCTGAATCGTAAACCGTGAACTACTCATGTATATTCTTGACATAAACAAGTATCGCTACAATAATAAAGTCATAATGAATCATTATTTAGAATCAAGGAGGTGGGACAATTGAAGCAGATTACTTTAAGGAGCATACCTGATGAGATTGAAGCAATGGTTAAAAAGTGATACCGCAGAGTTTGATAACAATCTTCAGTTACAGCGAAAAGTGGATGAGGAATTATGAAGAAAAACAAGATAATCCTGAATACATCTGGATTAAAATGAGATTGTTAAAGATATAATTTTGGTGGTTTCAATGCGAATCTTTCAATGCCTCCTTCAGCACATCCTCAATCCCCTCAACAAATACAAACTTCATCTCCTTTAATATACAGCAGTCAGGGAAAAGATTGATGGTGTATGTTTTAAAAAGATAGTCTATGCAACTGCAACACCCTTGGTCTGGAGGGTTATACTGAATTCATCTGAGCTGATGAGCCTCCGAACTGATGCATTCATAAATTCAACACTAACAGGCTCTCCATCTTCCCCATAACTTACAATTACTCCGCCTGATTCCTCAATTGCATCCACAGGAGGATCGTCACGGAGAATAAGAATGAGGACATCCGCTTCATGGTCATACTTTATTCTCATTTCTCTCCCTTCCAATATTTTTCGACCTTACTCGTCCAATATACCGTTAATATCTTTCTATCTTCTCCTATATTTTTAAAAGGAATTCGCAGTAAACCATTACGATTTTTTGACTGAGCTACAAAAGCATCCATATCACCATGTACAATTTGCTCAGGATTTATCACTGCGTCTTCAACTTCTAACCGTGTAATACCAATCTTCCTTTCCCATTCCTTCTGCCGTTCCTTAGCATGTTTGGTCCAAATAAACTTCATTTTAGCATACCCTATACTACGACACTGTATATAAAAATGCTATAGGAAAAGTTTTATCCCTGTGAATCCTTCAGTGCCTCTTTTAAAACATCCTCAATCCCCTCAACAAATACAAACTTCATCTCCTTCAATATATAATCAGGGACATCTTCTAAATCCTTATCGTTCTTCTTTGGCATTATTATTCCTTTTACTCCTGCCCTCCTTGCAGCGAGGACCTTTTCTTTTACGCCTCCGATTGGAAGGACCCTGCCTGTGAGTGTTAATTCCCCTGTCATGGCTAAATCCTTTTTTGCAGGCATTCCGGTGAGAAGGGATACAATGGCTGTAGCTATGGTTATTCCAGCGGAGGGACCGTCTTTAGGAATTGCACCTGAGGGGACATGGACATGGATGTCAAATTTATCGTAGAAGTTTTCGGGTATATTTAGTTCTTTCACATGGCTCCTTATATAAGAAAGGGCAGCCTGTGCAGATTCCTTCATTACCTCTCCGAGGGAGCCTGTGAGTATAAGCTCTTTCCTGCCCTTCATCTTTGCTGCCTCTACAAATATTATATCACCGCCTGTCTCGGTCCATGCAAGTCCTGTGGCAACACCAATCCTGTCTTTTGCCTCTGCTACATCAAGGAAGAATTTTCTTGGTCCAAGAAGTTCTTCTACAACCTCAGGAATAATTTTATCCTTTACAGGTTTCTCCTGTGCTATATCCTTTGCTATTTTGCGGCATATTGAGGCGAGCTCTCTTTCAAGGTTCCTTAAGCCTGCCTCACGGGTATATTCTCTTATTATTTTATAAATAGCCTCACTAATAAATTCTATAGTGTATTTTTTAAGACCGTTCTCCTCTATCTGCCTCGGTATCAGATACTGAAAGGCTATCTTTTCTTTTTCCTCCTCTGTATATCCCGGAAGCTCAATAACCTCCATCCTGTCCTTAAGAGCCGGCGGCACAGGGTCTAATATATTTGCAGTGGTGATAAACATTACATTTGAGAGGTCGTAGGGGACATCCATATAATGGTCTGTGAAACTAAAGTTCTGCTCCGGGTCAAGCACTTCAAGAAGTGCTGCCGCAGGGTCGCCCCTGAAGTCCTGTCCGATTTTATCCACCTCATCAAGCATGAATACAGGGTTACAAACCTCTGCCCTCCTTATCTCCTGTAATATCCTCCCCGGCAATGCCCCTACATAGGTCCTTCTGTGCCCCCTGATTTCCGCCTCATCCCTCATTCCTCCAAGGGAAATCCTTATAAATTTTCTCTCAAGAGCCCTTGCGATAGATTTGCCGAGGGAGGTTTTACCCACACCGGGTGGACCAACAAAGCATAGTATAGGTCCCTTCATCTTCTCTTTATCCTTAAGTCTCCTCACAGCGAGATATTCCAGTATCCTCTCCTTTACCTTTGTTAAATCATAGTGGTCTTCATCTAAGATTGTTGCTGCGCGATTTATATCCAGATTATCCTCTGTCCTTTTCTCCCACGGAACTGTTATGAGGTAGTCAATATATGTCCTTGATACTGTATATTCTGCAGACGCCTGATTCATCTTCTCAAGCCTTCCGAGTTCTTTATTTGCAATATCCTTGACCTTTTCAGGCATCGGGGTCTCTTCAATCTTTTTCCTCAGCTCATTCATCTCTGCCATGTAAGGGTCTTCCTCACCCAATTCCTTTTGAATTGTCTTTAATTGCTGTCTCAATAAGTATTCCCGTTGTGTCTTTGATAATTCCTTTGCAACCTCACTCTGAATCTTCTCCCTTATCTGGAGCATCTGAACTTCTTTATTCAGATATATGAAGACCCTGCTCAAACGTTCCAATGGGTCAACGATTTCAAGTATCTTCTGCTGTTCCACCACATCTAATGAGAGATATACACAGATGAGGTCGGCAAGACGAGCGGGGTTGTCAATCTTCTCTATCATTGCCATTACATCATTCGGGAGAGGTCTGCCTACAGCAACGACTGTTTTAAATATAGTATTGATACTCTGAATCAGGGCGTCTGTGAAGGAGTTTTTCTCGTAAAACTCCCTCAACTCTTCTATTTCTGCAATGGAATAAGGTTCTTCTCTTATGTAGTTAATAATTTTTATCCGTGCAATACCCTCTACGAGGATTTTTACACCGCCATCTTCTAATTTTACTATCTGGAGTATCTTGACAGCAGTTCCAATAGAGTAAAGGTCTTTTGATACAGGGTTTTCAACATGCTTATCCTTCTGGACAAGAACCCCTACTAAATGGTCCCCCTTCATTGCATCTTCTATTGCCATTTTATCTTTTACCCGGGAAAAAAATATGGGGGAAATCATCAGAGGAAATATCACTGTATCTTTTATGGGAAGTATAGGTATCTGCGGGGGTATTACAGTATATAGAGGGTCAGTGGGTGATTTCATAGAAAAGTCAGGGAAATTAACTGAAGGGTATCTTTATCCCAAATTATGTATTAACTGGTTGCACTAATAACATCGTATACTAATTCTTAATGCTCAGAAATCTAATAACATCGTATACTTAAATTAAGTTTTTCTCTTTTTATAGATAACCAAAGGATTAATAATATGACCATCAATTGGAAAAGAAAAAG
>JACQBS010000091.1 GCA_016194325.1 Nitrospinota bacterium
GCGTTTTTCATATTCATTTTGATTCTTCATCGCCTTTACCTCCTCCAAAAAGTTTTTGGAAGAAGTTTAGACGATGTAAATTAGTTTACGATGTTATTAGATTTTTTAAGTATACGATGTTATTAGATAAACCCCCTAACAACTGACAACAAACAACAGTTGTAGGTTGTAAGTTGTAGGTTGTTAGTTTTTCTCTGTAACCTCTGTGATCTCTGTGGCCAATTTCAAGGATTCACCACGAAGATTCGTTGTCCTCTCCTTTTCTCCCTTTATCACAAGGGCGTTTGCAACAAGCTCATGGACACCTGTAACACCCACACCCGGAACCCAATAATCCATCAAGGCTGGGAATGCTGCCCTGTCAATTGCACAGATATTTGCAAGCATGTTCACCCCGTATTTTTCTTGAGTATATTTAACTGCATTTGCCCTTGGGAAACCTCCCTGCATTCTTATCTCCATATTCTCTGTTGCATTTAATCCAGAGCCGCTGCCGCAGCAGAAGGTCTTTTCCCTTGTTGTATCTTCAGGCATCTCATAAAAATTATTGCATACATTTTTCATGACATACCTCGGCTCTTCAAAAATCCCCATTCCCCTTGAGGTATTACATGAGTCATGAAATGTTACCTTCAAATTGTCATTACGGCTTGGGTCAAGTTTAAGTTTGTTGTGCCTTATCAAATCGGCAGTAAATTCTGCAATATGGACAAACTTTGTAGATTTTGCATTCTCAAATCTTGTGCCTGTTATCGGGGACACAGGCTCTTCAAGAAAATCAGCAGGGCCATTCCATGTATCCATATACTGATTGATTACCCTCCACATATGCCCACACTCCCCGCCGAGTATCCACTTAACCCCAAGCCTCTTCGCCTCTGCATATATCTTTGCATTGAGCCTCTTTCCCATCTCATTTGATGTGAAAAAGCCGAAGTTTCCGCCCTCAGATGCATAGGTGCTCCATGTATAGTCAAGCCCAAGTTCATGGAAGAGCATCAGATAGCCCATCGCTGTATAAGTACCTGGCTCTGCAAATACATCACCAGAAGGTGTAACAAAAAGTATCTCTGCCCCTTTTCTATTAAATGTAGGCTCTATCTTAATCCCTGTTAGAGTATCTATCTCGTCAAGAAGGAATTCAATCTGTGATTTGTATGTATGAGGCTCAAGTCCGAGGTGATTTCCCCTCTTATAACAGTTTGCCACAGGTCCCGCAATCCAGTTTGTGTTTAGACCAAGGAGATTCAAGAGCTCTCTCCCTATCATTGTAATCTCCGCTGTGTCAATTCCATAAGGACAGAAGACAGAACATCTGCGGCACTCGGTGCACTGGTAAAAGTAATACCACCACTCTTTAAGCACATCCTCTGTAAGCTCCCTCGCACCTGCCAATTTTCCAAACAATTTTCCTGAGAGTGTAAAATATTTTCTATAGACTGACCTTAAAAGCTCCGCCCTCAAAACCGGCATATTTTTAGGGTCTCCTGTGCCTATGTAGAAATGACACTTGTCAGCACAGGCACCGCATCTAACACAAATATCCATGAAGAGCTTGAAAGAGCGGTATTTATCAAGCCTCTCCTTCATCCCATTAAGGACTATCTCCTTCCAGTTGGCAGGGATCTTCCAGTCTTTATCCTTTGATGACCACTCCCGCGGATTTGGAAAGCCGACTGCCTCAAGGTCTTTAGGCTTTGAGCCGTGACAGAACATCCCCTGTTTAAACTCAACAGGTGTATCCATCCATCCCTTCTTGGGGAAACTATAATCTATATTTGAACTTTTATATTGAGACATAAAAATTATCTGAACCAATCACCAATAACCAATTTACAAATACCAAATAAGCTCCAAGCACCAATTATCAATAACCAAAGCTATGTTTGTTTATTGATGTTTGAATAATTGGTTATTATTTGATTATTGTAATTTGGTCATTGATTATTCCTTTTCCACTGGTATTCCTGCCTTCTTCATCTTTCCCCTGAATTCTTCCTCATATTCACTATATGTATGAATCTTCACATCATAATTCCACGGATTTACATATCTCTGCATACGGCTGTTGTTTGCAAGATTTCTCGTCGGGCTCATGAATACACCTGCCATATGCACAAGTTTGCTGAATGGGAAATATATAAAGAGAGTGCATACAAGAAAGAGATGGATGTAAAAAATGATACCCAAACCTTTCGGGATAACAGGTCTAAAACTCACAAGCCCTATTGTTAAAATCTTCACATCCACAATATCCACCCTGCTGAAATACCGCATCATAATACCTGTAACCGCAATACCCAGTATTAAAAGGAGCGGGAAGTAGTCAGCAGCAAGCGATATATAACGAACCTGCGGTATAATAACTCTTCTGATAAAAAGGTAGGTAACAGATAGCAAAACAACCAAATTAGTTACATAGAAATGCGGCAGACCTATCTGAAACCAACCATCTAAGTTTTCAAGTAAATGCAACAAAGAGGGCACTTGCTCTGTAAAAAATCTCAAGTGCCTTACAATAATAATCAGAAAAGACCAATGAAATATAAGCCCTGACAGCCAGAGCCATTTGTCTGAACTGTAAATAACCCTGCTTTCGTCCTTCATTTCGGTTGGATTTGCTATACCAACCTCAAATTTTAAATTTCTAAAAAGGGAGCGGAAGAAAAGCACCTCAAGTGCCATCCTTCCGATAACACCGAGTGTATTTGAAGGATTTTCAAGTTTGTCTTGCTTAATCCACGGGAGGGATTCCTGCTGTCCGCATGTTGTGGGTATGCAGAATGGGACAGGCGAGAGCCCCCACTTTACAACTCTATAGATAACCCCAATAACAAATGTAATAAATGCCATATACGGGATAACAACTCCAAATAGAAAGTGGAGGTTTGCAAGCTTTATCCCTGAAAATACAAGCAGTATCAGAGTTAAGACTGCTGATAATGAAAATATTGCTCCCATTTTGTAACCCCTAAACACTAAACCCTAATCCCTGCCTCTTTAAAACCACGGATATACCTTATGCTGCTCTGCAAGTGCCACGAAACAGAAATAGTCGCAAAGATATACACCCTCAATAACTTTTGTAATACCCCTTGCCTTCACATCCGCCTCAATTGCATAAATGGGATGTTTCTTTAAGGCTTCAATTACTATTGACTGAATCTTTGACCCTGATGTAACGGCATAAATACCGTCTTCATAAAGCATAATGGGGTCACCCTGTTTGGCAAACCTGAGACAACTCTCAAGATTACGATAAAGAAACGGTGATTTATTAATTGTATGAAGCATATTTCCTCCCTTTGGAACACGAATTACACGAATATACGAATGGCACAAATGTATTAGAAACAAGAAGCAAAAAATCTTATATCTTGCATCTTGTTTTTTGCATCTTGCCTCTTGTTTAATTCGTGCGATTTGTCCATTCGTGTCATTTGTGTTCAGTCTTTTGTTTTTTTTAAAATGGCAGCAGGGTGTGCTGCTCTTCCATTATCTTTGCTATCTCTGAAGCCTCAAGGAGCTTAGGTTTAATGATAAGGTCATCTACAGTTAATCCCCTTATTTCAAGAGACTCCCTGTCGGCATAAATATTGGTGATGTCATAATCCTCAAGGGCTGCAAATGTCTTTGAAAATTCCTTAACACCAAGCGGCTTTGTATCCTGCTCTTTCTTTAAAGCAAATACACCATCATCTATAAAGACAACACTTACTTCCTGCTCATACGCCCCCATTATCAAAATTGCCTCAAGCCCTTCATAGGCATATATGGAGCCATGCGGCGGCTTCCTCATTACAAACATGATTTTTGTCTTCTTCTGTTCTTCCATAAAACTCCTCTCTTGTTTTTCTCTGTGAACTCTGTGTGCTCTGTGGTTAATTTTAAGTATTAACTGCTCCCAAATGTAATCAGCCTGTCTGATTCAATTGCAATCTCTGTCAACTGCCCCAAGCCTGAAATACGGGCATTTGGAATCAGGACACTTTCATTAATCCCTCGCCGCTTTGCAGCAGCGACACAGACAATTATATCAATTCCCTTAGCACCGAGTTCAGACCATCTCTTGCTGATATTCCTGTCATCCTGAGGAGGATCCATCAATTTTGTGGCATTGATGACACCGTCGTTATAGAAAAAAATCCCCTGAATTGAATGCCCCCTCTCAAGTGCTGCCTGAATAAAATTGTATGCACTGTCTGCCGCCTCGTGATTATATGGCCCATCCTGAATCATTATACCAAATTTCATATTAATACCTCCTCTTAGCCACAGACTTTCACTGACTAATAGTGGCTGATAATTAATTTTAAACAGCTATTTTGTATTTATACATCTGTCTGTTGCCTATTGTCTTTATAAAATTCTCTGCCCACTGTTGTGCCCCCATTGTATGGATATGTGAATAGGAGGCGATTACATTTTTATATACAATACCATCATGCCTTCCATCAATCCCCTTCCCTCGAATAACATTATAAAGGAAACTCACATTGCCAAGATTTCTGACCCTTGAATAATGAAATTCATGCCCCCTTATTTCTGAACCATTATTTTTATCCTGCAAAATAACATACCCATGAGCCTGAAGCCTCCTTGTCATTTCTGTATCACATGGAATGGCACCGACCATCTCTCTCGTCTTCCCGTTCCATGATATACTTCTTGAAAGATACATGAGCCCGCCGCACTCGGCATATACAGGCATCCCGTCCTCAACTGCGTTTTTTATATCCCTCCGCAGTGACTCATTGCTCTCAAGTTCATCAGTAAACATCTCAGGAAAACCGCCGCCTATATACAAGGCATCTACATCAGGCAGAAATCTGTACTCAAGTGCATTAAAGAAGACTATCTCTGCTCCGGTATTTTTCAGGGCTTCAAAATTTTCAGGGTAGTAAAAACTGAATGCCCTATCCATTACAACACCTATTTTTATTCCTGATTTAGATGTTGGGGGCTGAAGGCTGAAAGCTGAAGGCTGAATACTGGATACATTTTTTGAGATTTCTATTATTCTGTCAATATTCACATTTGCTTCTACTATACTACTGATTTTTTCAATAGCAGGTATAAATTCTGATTTTTCTATCTGAGGGATTAAGCCAAGATGCCTTTCTGGTATATTGAGTAAAGGGTTTCTTGGGATACAGCCTAATATCTCAACATTACTATACTTTTCAATTGCAGCCCTTAATTTTGCCTCATGCCTCTGTCCTGAGACATTGTTCAGAATAACGGCTGTAATATTTATATCAGGCTCAAAATTTACATATCCATTTATAAGTGCTGCAATACTCCGTGTCATCATGGCTGTATCTACAACCAATATAACAGGGGCATCTAAAACCCTTACAAGATTAGCAGTGCTGTTTTTCCCTTCAATATCTATACTGTCATAAAGTCCTGTATTACCCTCAATAATACTTATATCCGCATCCTGGCTTGCCATTCCAAATAAACTTTTAACACCCTTTTCCTCCATCAGAAACAAATCAAGATTTCGGCACTGATTTTTTGAGGCGGTAGTGAGCCAGCCTGTATCAATATAATCAGGCCCCTTCTTAAAGGGCTGAACCTTTAACCCTCGCCTTGATAAAGCGGCACTCAGGCCAATACTGACAGTTGTTTTACCTGAGCGTCCATGAGGGGCTGAGATTACTATTCGTGGGGCAGAAAAATTATTATTAAAAAACATATTTAATGACATGATGAAAAATCTGAATCAACTTTTCCTATTAATAATAAAAAAGAGGAAAATGGCCCCATATTCTTCATTGCCTCCCACATAGGGCCATTAAACTTGAGTCTTCCAAACATCATTGCCTTCATTGGACCATATTCGCCCTTTCCCATCTCCATCCATCTCTTTGTATTAGCCCACATTATATAGTCAGGCTCTTTATCAGACACCTCTCCGCCATATACACATACAGCCTTTTCATCTTTTGGCTCTATCTTTAATTGTATATGCCGGGACTTCAGACAGTCCTCACGATATATCTCAATTATCTTAAATCCCCTATTGTTTTTTGTGTTTGTAGCCCAGCCGCTCTTATATAATTCAACTGCTAAAATCGGGTCATTATTCCATGCATCAACAGCAGCCTTTGCCCAGTCAGATGACATGAATACTGGTTTACCTTCCGCATAAGAATTTGAGGCTGTTATAAATAGAGAGATAATTACTATCAATAAAGACTTTTTCATTTTAGCCTCCAGATAAAATTAAGGCTCCCCATGAGAGGAGGTAAACTAATTCCCTCTGGTAAAGGGGTTTATCCTTTGAGAGAATTAATTGTTTCATGGGGAGCCATGTGTTAAAACTTAGCTAAAACTTATAAGACAATCCAAGTTCAAGGGATGTCTCTGAAAGACTCGTCTCATAGGAAGTAATCCCCTGCGAAGCATTTGCACCTGTCTGTGTAACTGTCGGTGCATACATAAAACCGAGATTAAAGGCTGAATTCTGGCTTAATCCCCACCCAACGCCTACTGTATAATGAGTCTCCTGAACTGCCGGGAATGCTATAGATTCAAATGCCTGGTTTTTATCCAGAGGATTTTTTCCATAGTTAAAGCCTGCACGGACTTTGACATCCTTTGTCGCATCATACTCAAGTCCAAGGGCATATACGATTTGGTTCTCCCAGTTCATATTCCATGCCCCGTTATTTGCCGCATTTGCGGAATATTTAGGCATATTCTTGCCTACAGTTGCACTCCACTCAATCCATTTTACATCCGCAGCGATTCTTATATTGTCTGCCGGCGTGATGCCAAAACCTAATATAAGATTCTGGGGCTGGTCAAAGGTAAGCTTATCTTCACCACTTGTTGTGTTATACCTAAAGTCACTGAAATCCTGTAAGCTTATATACCCTAAGCCCACCTGAATAAGTTCATTTATCTTGTATAGTGCCCCCAATTGCAATCCGTAGCCATACTGAGCATTAGTCTCATGAGGAACTATGGCATTTGCATTTGACCTTCCTGCATTGTAACCCATTGTGGCATAGTCAATATTAACGGCAGCACCTATAGAGAGATTACTATTGACCTTGTAAGATACAGCAGGTGCAAACTTCATTATTGCAAGATTTGTGTAGGTTATGTTGCTGTAAAGGTTATTTGTATAATCAACACCCATTCCGGCAGTCCCGTATGCACCAACTCCGAATGTTGTAGTATCATTTAAGGGAAGCACAAGGCCAAAGGCAGGTATTGGAGATGGACCTGTAGTGGATGCCCTTTCATTACTATCAACACTGTAACCAGCAGCAGTTGTTACCTTATATTTTGAGCTTGGGACAAAATATGAAGCTCCAAAATCAACCCTTCCCCCAAGCTGACTTATACTTGCTGGATTAGTCATAACTGCAGCAGCATCAAGTGGCAATGCTGAGCCAGCACCACCCATAGAACGGACTACGGGTCCTGTCCCAATAATCTGCATTCCATTGGTTGCAAATGACACTTCAGAATAAAATATAGTTACTGCTAAAATAAAAACAAGAATGATACTTTTCACTGTCCAACTATTCTGTTTCATCTTTTACCTCCTTTAAAGGTATTATTGTTTAAAGCCGTCTTCATATACCTTCGGTTATAAATCTATCACCCCCTTTACCATTAAACTTTTATATATAGATTAGTAATAGATACAATCTCCATGCCAATTTAAAATCAAGGGGGTATTGATTGTAAAAACAACTTATCTCTTTGAAATTTTGGAATTATTATAGAATATTAAGAAATAGCAGGTTTTTAAGATTAAAAAAATTAAGAAAAAGGGAGGGATTCTTTATTATTTTTGATAAGCTCTAAATGCCGAGTTCTTCAATCTTTCTATAGAGAGATGGGATGCTTAAATCGAGAAGTTCTGCTGCCTTCTTTTTATCGTTATTTGTCATGATAAGCACCTTCTTTATATGTCCTTTCTCGTGTATCTTCACATAGTCTTTCAAATTGGTAATAGACTCTTCACCTTCAGCCATAAAATCAGAGGGGAGGTCAGAGAGGGCTATTATGTCTCCATCGCACATTATAACTGCCCTCTCAATAACATTCTCAAGCTCCCTTATATTCCCTTTCCATGGATAAGAAAGGAATATACCCATGACCTTTTCATCAACTGAATCAACCTTTTTATGAAGGTCAGCCCTGAATTTCTTTATAAAGTGGTCTATGAGTAAAGGTATATCCTCCCTCCTCTCTCTTAGAGGGGGGAGATTTATCTCAACAACCTTCAGGCGATAGTAGAGGTCTAATCTGAAACTACCCTTTTCAACCTCTTTTTCAAGGGACTGATTTGTAGCAGCAATAATCCTGACATCAACCTTCATCCATTCCCTGCCGCCCATGGGAAGGACTTCCTTTGTTTCAATAAACCTCAACAGTTTCGGCTGGAGTGCAATAGGTAATGTGCTTATCTCATCTAAAAAAACAGTGGACTTATCAGCAGTCTCAAATAGCCCCTTTCTATCATGTGTAGCGCCTGTAAATGTCCCTTTCTTGAATCCAAATAGCTCCCCTTCTACCAGTTCCGAAGGTATGGCACCACAGTTTATCGGCAGAAACCTCATGTCCCTTCGGAGGCTTCTCTGATGAATCGCCCTTGCAATGACTTCCTTTCCAGTGCCGCTCTCACCTGAGATAAGGACATTTGCATCTGTAGGTGCTACCTTCTCTATCATCTGATACACCTTATGCATAAAATGGCTTTTCCCAACGATATGGTCAAAATCATACCTTCTCCTTATCTCCTCTTTTAACTGGATATTCTCTTTAACTACATACTGATGGCTAAGGATATTTCTTATTCTTAAAATAATCTCATCAAAGCGAAAGGGCTTGACCAAATAGTCCTTAGCACCAATCTTCATAGCCTCAACTGCATTTTCTACAGTAGGATAGGCTGTAATCATAATAAACGGAATGGCAGGGTTTATCTCCTTCACCTTCTTCAACACCTCTATGCCATTTATTTCAGGAAGAATTAAGTCGCAAATTATAAGGTCAAAATCCCCTTCTGATGCCTCCTTCAGTGCAGTGCCTCCGTCCTGTGCGGTATGGACATGCCACCCCTCTTCCCTTAAGACCCCTGCCAGCCTTTCCCTTAATGTTGCCTCGTCATCAATAATAAGTATCTTTTCAGCCATCTTTTCTATCCTTTCTTATTGCTGATAATACTGTAAGTGAAAACCATTTTTCAAGGGCGGAGGCAGAGGTGTCTGCAATCACTTTCTATTCCCACTTATTAATGGAGATGATATTTGAGAAACCAAAAGACAGTAAATAAATTGGAACACTCAGGCTATCAATGCCGCCTTCTCTTTTTATCCCATATAATTTTGACATCGTAATCAGCAATCAGGCGGTCATTGGTAATTATAGAAATCTTCTCTATACGAGCCTGTGCCACAAGCATCCGATCAAAAGGGTCTCTATGATGGTCCGGTAAATTATAAACATGGAGGGCGTGAACTAATTGTATCGGCAGTCCTGAAATATTATTGGCAATCATTTGATCAGGGATAAATTTTTCAGGATTTTCCATAAGTTTCAGCCTGCCTATTTTTGCTTTAATCGCTATTTCCCAGCAACTTGCTGAACTTAAAAACAGGTCATTCCCTTCATCTGCGATGAAATCCAGTATATATGGAGTCAAACTTTCATCGTCCATAATCCACCATAAGAACACATGGGTATCCAGCAATGCCTTCATTTTTCAAATTCCTTTAGAATATTTTCTGGCAATGGCTCCATGAAGGCTTGAGTCATAATAATTTTTCCCTTCCCCTTTGCACTGCCGGGCTGTCTTTTGCCTGATGAGGCGGGTATCGGGCTGACACGGGCTATAGGTTTCCCTGCCCTTGCAATCAAAACATCCTCCCCGCTCTCTACACGTTTAAGTATTGCTGATAGATGCGTTTTCGCCTCATGTATGTTTACAGTATGCATATTGATAAACCTCCATAGCCTTATAGTAAAGTAAACTAACAGGTTAGTCAAGTATTGTTTATATTAAAACCTTACCAGCCGAACCATTATTTTATCCCTTCCCCTTTACAATGGCAATCTCTTCCGGCGTGAGGCTGTAGAGAAGATAAACACCCTGCCGGAAAACATCAATTCATTCCTTTTGATGTGTTCCTCCTTTCAGGCTAATGTGTCTGCACCATTTTCTATCTCTGTGCATGGTTGTCCGATATTTTGTACTATTCGTTTTAGATACTCTTTGCTTGGCCCAAATAAATACCGTGATGCAGATTTTGCTATGTATGTATTTAATTTTCTTAAAAAACTACGATCTCTTTCTAACTGAAATTCCTTTCTATCTCCATTATTACACATGAAGAGCAACATATTTGAAGTGATTGGAAAATACATTTCAGTTCCGGGAATTGCAATCCCATTCCTTCCTGCATTATTAAACCTGACAAATGGTTTATCAGTAGTAATAAAATGAGCATCATTTCTGGAAATACATACTATGGTTTTGTTTTTCTTTTGGAGTTCATTTCTTATATCATATACTCCACCGCTCCCCATTTCTTCTATCACTTTTAATGCCATTTGCTTAGCGGCTTGAGTCGTCTCACCTTTATAAATAAGATATTGTTCACAATTACTTTCCAATTCCTTAATTATTTCTGGATGTCTTTTAATCTGCCAAAATAGAAGTTCCATCACATCATCTATAACAGAGTTTTCAATTTTAACTGTTCTTGGATTTTTTTTCAGGGCATATTTTAAAATATCATTAAGTTGCCCTATTGCATTTGCAGCCTTATTTTCTACTCCTTGAACTTGATGGTCTAATGAATGATTGTAACTGCTATCAGTATTCTTATAGGAGAAAAAATAAGATTCAATAGCTAAATTTTTAATAGGTCGTTCCCTTAAACATTTTCTACTAAAATCGTAGTGGTGAATTTTGGTTTCACGACATGGCTTACCTTTTGACTTATATCTTTGATCATTATTTGTAAAATTATATAAATAAAAAGCTGACAAATAATGTTGATTCTTATTCTTTGTCATTTTAATCTTTGGATATCAATTAGCTTTATTTATCTACAGCTTTCCTCTTCCACAATTGCAATCTCGTCAATCTTTATAATATACTCAATTTTCTTTAGGGAGTGTAACTGTAAATTTACTCCCTTTTCCTTTTTCACTCTCTGCTTCAATGCTTCCGCCGAGATTTTTTATAATACCGTAGCTTACAAATAGACCCAGACCTGTGCCTTTGCCTGAGCTTTTTGTAGAATAAAACGGCTCAAATATTTTACTCATCTCCTCTCCTGACATTCCCATACCATTGTCACTAAATGTAATTTTAAATCCCCTGCCACTGTCCATACCTGTAGTAATCACTATATTGCCTTTGCCGTTTTTACCACTTACTGCATCTGCAGCATTCCATATCAAGTTCATAAAAATCTGAACAAGCTTTTCCTTGACAGTTCTCACCTCAGACAGCCCTTCAGTAAGCTCTGTAACAACATCTATCCCTTCAAGTTTTTTATCATATTTGCAGAGCCTCACAGTATCCCTGACCACATCATTTATCTGCACCATTCTGAATTCATAATTTGCAGGTCTTGAAAAATCAACAAGGTCCCTTACAATCTTTGATATCCTTTCAATGTGTGAAGCCATCACCTTTATCTCCCCTTTTATATAAGTATCATCACTCTTTCTTTCTATGGTCTCAGCTAATGATGAGATTGATGCAAGGGGATTGCCTATTTCATGTGCCACACCCGCCGCTAAAGTTCCCACTGCTGCAAGTTTTTTAGACCGAGACAGTTCCTCTTCATATTTCAATCTCTCGCTTATATCTTTAACGCTTTCTATAACATAAATTACATTCCCCTCTTTATCAAAGACAGGATGATAATAGACCTCTACATCAAAAAAATCACCACCCTTTTTCTTGTTCCTGCACCTCCTGACAACAGTTGAAGACAAACCTGTCTTAAATGTCTCCTCAAGATTGCATTCAGCACATTCTTTCTCTAATCCATGAAATGCCGTATAACAGAGCATCCCCTTCATCTCCTCCCTGCTTAAGCCTGTCAGTTTCAGGAGGTAGTCATTAACCATAACAACCCTGTAATCTTTATCAAGAACGAGTATCCCCTCCTGCATGCTCATCATAATCCTGTTTAAAAAATCCCTCGTCTCCTTTATCTCATCTATCTTTTTTAGATGCTCCCTCTTTACCTTTCTTATCATAAAGAAGGCAATCGCAGTAAGAAATACGAACAGGGTAAGAAGCAGCAGGAGAAAAAACTCATACTGGGGAAATGCAATATATTTTAGCATATTAAATAATATTTTAGGTTATAGGCGGTAAAAACTCAAGTGGTATTGTTGTTATCAAAAATAATAAAGATTCTCCTCTCTTTTCTTAAATTTTTTAATGCTATTCAAAATCAGCATTTAATCATACCTCTTAATATCTTCAATCCATCCCAAATTTCAAATAGATAGAGTTTTGTTAATTTTAGTCCTCTCAGCATAAAAACTGGCACATGGCTTGCTTTTAATCTATTAGATAATCTTTTATAAATTTTTTATGAACTTTGGCTTTGTAATTGATAATCGCAAATGTATTGGGTGTCATGCCTGCACTGTTGCCTGCAAGTCAGAACATGATGTCCCTGTCGGCGTAAACAGGACATGGGTAAAATATATAGAAAAAGGATTATATCCAAATACGAGACGGACATTTGCTGTTAATCGCTGTAACCACTGTGCAGATGCACCTTGTGTCAAGATTTGTCCTGTTGGTGCACTTTATATGCGCGATGACGGCATTGTTGATTTTGACAACAGGAGATGTGTCGGCTGTAAGGCATGCACTCAAGCCTGCCCATATAATGCCATCTATATTGACCCTGAAACCAGAACGACTGCGAAATGTAATTACTGTGCACACCGCATTGATATTGGACTTAAGCCTGCCTGTGTTAATATCTGCCCTGAACAGGCAATCATAGCAGGGGATATTGATGACCCTGCCGCTGAAATATCCATGCTTATTGCCCGCAAACAGGTTCAGGTGAGAAAGCCGGAAAAAGGGACTCTTCCAAAACTTTTCTACATAGATGGAGATGAAGCCTCAACAGTGCCAACAGCAGCCCTGCCAACAGACGGCTATATGTGGAGTGAACAGGCAATGGGGGTTGGACATCATGCAGAGGTTAAGGGGTCAAGGGGTCAAGGGGTCAGGAATTTTCCTTCACTTGAATCCTTGAACCCTCGAATCCTTTCCCTACCCATTGATGCCCGCCGCACCTATGATGCCCCTCAAAAAGGTGTGATGTGGGGATGGGAGGTGTCAGGCTATATATGGACAAAGGCAATTGCCACAGGAATAGTCCTTATTACATTCCTTGCATCACTGCTTGGAATTGAAGGTGTTACTACAAACCTGCAGGTGACAAGTGTAATAATATCCATGCTCTTTTTAATCTTTACAGGTGGACTGCTTATCTCCGATTTGGACAGGCCTGATAGATTCCTGTATGTCCTCTTGAGGCCAAATTGGAAATCTTGGTTAGTCAGAGGTGCTTATATTATTACAATCTATGGCGGACTACTGACACTATATCTACTCATGAAATTCCTAAAATACGATAGGTTTGATAACCTCCTTTCATTGTTACTTGTTATATTTGCAGCACTCTCTGCCGTTTATACGGCATTCCTTTTTGCACAGGCAAAGGGGAGGGATTTCTGGCAGAATCCAATTTTACTTTTATATATGTTTATCCATTCCATGATTGGTGGGGCAGCAGTATGGCTTATTGCAGGTATATTTATTTCTCTCCCTGAACCATTTCTGGCTTTTATGAAATCTGCACTCACAGGCTCAATTGCTATCCACCTCTTATTGGAGTTAGCCGAATTTGTAATCCCACATTCAACAAAGGACTCACATATAGTTAGTGAGATAATTTCAAAAGGCTCCTTAAAATATCTTTTCTGGTGCGGGGCTATTCTCTTTGGCAATATCATGCCTTTAATCCTGTTGACTGTTTCTGTATTGGCGATTCAACCGCTGTTTTTATTGTTAGCCGGCACTTTAATACTTGCCGGTATTTATATTTCAAACCATATTATTGTCCGTGCACCACAGTTGATACCATTGAGTTAGGACAAAAGGAAGGGGACAAAAACCTGATTTTAGACAGGATATACAGGATAAAACATGATAAATATTTTTTAAAAATTAATCCTGTTAATCCTGTCAAAAATTTATAATTTCCTATACATGAACAAAAACATAATTTGCCACAAAGAACACAGAGAAAGTAGAAAAAACGAGATTCTTCGCTCCGCTCAGAATGACAAGCGAAGGACTCGGAATGACAAGTGAGGGGGTATTTTCAGGTGAAACCAAATAATAAAAGAAAGTTTAGCTTTATAGAAACAACTGCCGAAAAACTCGGCTTGATAAAAAAGCTTCGTAATAATGGAAATATTGCAGAAATTCCCCGTCTTACAGAGCCTGACAAATTGACAAACTGTCCTCCGCCTGAAAAGTGGAATGACTGGGAAGAATACGAGTCTAAGAAATGGCCTAACAAGGTAAAGAAAAAATATTTTATAGTCCCGACTACCTGTTTTAACTGTGAGTCTGCATGTGGTCTTCTGACCTATGTTGATAAAGAGACACTTGAGGTGAGGAAATTTGAAGGAAACCCTTATCACCCTGCAAGCCGTGGAAGAAACTGTGCAAAGGGGCCTGCGACAATCAACCAGTTAAAAGATGTTGACCGTATTCTCTATCCGTTAAAGCGGACAGGTAAAAGGGGTGAAGGGAAATGGGAAAGGGTCTCATGGGATTCTGTCCTTGATGACATTGCAGGCCGCATCAGAAAGGCAATGAATGAAAATCGGCATAATGAGATTGTCTATCATGTCGGCAGACCCGGACATGAGGGATATATGGAGAGGGTGCTGCAATCATGGGGAATAGACGGGCACAATAGTCATACAAATATATGCTCTGCAGGTGCAAGATTCGGATATGCAATCTGGCAGGGTTATGACCGTCCATCCCCTGACTATGCAAATGCTGATTTTATCCTCCTCATAAGCTCTCACCTTGAGACAGGACACTATTTTAACCCACATGCACAGCGTATTATTGAAGCCAAGATGAGGGGTGCAAAACTCGCTGTAATGGATCCGAGGCTCTCAAATACTGCAAGCATGGCAGACTACTGGATGCCAACATATCCGGGGACAGAGCCTGCAATTCTTCTCTCAATGGTGAAGGTCATACTTGATGAAGGGCTTTACAACCGCGAGTTTATCCATGACTGGGTAAACTGGCAGGATTACAAGCCGACCTTTGAAGATTTTATAAATGAACTTAAATCAGAGTATTCAAAATTTACACTTCAGTTTGCCGAAAAGGAAAGCGGAGTCCCTGCCGAGACAATCATCAATACCGCCCGTCTCATTGGAAGGGCTGGAAGCAGGTTTTCATGCCATACATGGAGGAGTGCAGCAAGCGGCAACCTCGGAGGGTGGCAGGTTTCAAGATGCCTCCATTTCTTGAGTGTCCTCACAGGGAGTGTCGGCACTTACGGCGGGACACTGCCGAGCAGCTGGAACAAATTTAAACCAAAGTTCTTTGACATCCCTCCTGCGCAGAAATTCTGGAATGAATTAAGCTGGCCTATAGAGTATCCACTTACACATTACGAGATGAGCCACTTATTGCCCCACTTTCTCAAAGAGGGGAGAGGCAGGTTAGATGTATATTTTACCCGTGTCTTTAATCCTGTATGGACATATCCCGACGGATTTACATGGATTGAGTCATTGACAGATGAAAGCAAAATAGGGCTTCACATTGCATTGACACCAACATGGAATGAGACTGCATACTATGCTGATTATGTCCTGCCGATGGGTCATGCATCAGAGCGTCATGACATTAATAGTTACGAGACCCATTCAGGTGTGTGGATTGCATTCCGTCAGCCTGTCATGAGGGAGGTTGCAAAACGGATGGGTAAGAATGTAAAATTTACATACGAAGTGAATCCCGGAGAGGTGTGGGAGGAGGATGAATTCTGGATTGAGCTCTCATGGAGGATTGACCCTGACGGGAGTCTCGGCATAAAAAGGCACTTTGAATCTCCTTACCGCAAGGGAGAAAATATTACAATTGATGAATATTACCAATATATATTTGAAAATGTCCCGGGCCTCACAGAGATTTCTAAAAAGGAAAATCTGACACCCCTTGAATATATGAGAAAATATGGGACATTTGAGGTTGAAAAAAATGTCTATGAAAAACATAAACGGGTTTTAACACAAAAAGAATTGGAAGGGACATCGGTTGACCCAAAGACAAATATTGTAATAAAAGATGGAAAGGCTATAGGTGTTGTTATAAACGGCAAGACTGTTGAAGGCTTTCCAACACCATCCCGAAGGCAGGAATTTTTCTCAAAGACAATGGTTGAATGGGGGTGGAGCGAATACACTCTGCCGGGATATATAAAATCACATATACACTCTGATGAGATGGATAGAGATAAAGGCGATTTCTGTCTTGTGCCGACATTCAGACTGCCTACACTCATCCACACCCGCTCAGGCAATGCAAAGTGGCTTGTAGAGATTGCACACAGAAACCCTGTATGGATGCATACATCAGATGCCGAAAGACTCGGCTTAAAGAATGGCGATATGGTCAGAGTAAATACAGATATTGGCTATTTCATTGATAAGGTCTGGGTAACGGAAGGGATGAGGCCTGGCGTGATAGCCTGCTCCCATCATATAGGAAGGTGGAGGAGGCCGCAGGACACTGCAAACAACAGATGGGCTACCAACCTTGTTAATATTGAGCAGCTTGAAAAGGGCAAATGGCGTATGCGCCTGATTCATCAAATAAAACCGTTCAAGAGTGGGGATAATGATACTGAGAGAATCTTCTGGCAGGATGGCGGTGTTCATCAGAATATTACATTCCCCGTCCACCCCGACCCGATAAGCGGGATGCACTGCTGGCACCAGAAGGTCAGGGTTGAGAAACCACGATTAGAAGATAAATATGGCGATGTGTTTGTTGATACAAACAGATCATTTCATATTTACAAAGAATGGGTTAATATGACCCGTCCGCCAAAGGGGGATTTAAGACGTCCAATGTGGATGAATCGCCCGTTGAAACCAGTGCCAGAGGCGTACTTATTATAGTATCAAAGATTCAAAGTGTCATAGTATAAAAGTTTTTTACTCTGACTCTTTGACTCTCTGACACTTTGACACTTTTTATTATGTATATCTATTTACCTGTAGCATTAACGAGTATTAATGTCTTCATACCTATCGGACTCGGCTTGACAGTAGGCATACTCTCGGGTATTTTCGGGGTTGGAGGCGGGTTTTTACTGACTCCCTTACTGATAATGTTTGGAATACCTTCAACAGTAGCTGTTGCAACGGGGCTGAGTCAGATGGTAGCAACATCAACCTCGGGTGCTTATGCCCACTATAAGATTGGTAATGTAGATTTCAAAATGGGGGTTTATCTTCTCGTTGGCGGTTTTTTAGGGGGGGCAACAGGGGTGCAAATCATAAAAATTTTAAAAGTAATAGGAAACGCAGATTTTGTGATAAAGATGACATATATTGTATTACTTGGGATAGTCGGGACATATATGTTTATAGAAAGCCTCTCAAGTATGAAAAAGAAGAGGCTTGCCACGGCAGAGACAAAAAAAGAGTCTGCTATTCTACAGATACTCAAATCACTGCCACTCCAAACAAATTTTGAAAAATCAGGTGTCACCCATTCCATACTGTTACCTATATTCTTTGGAAGCTTTGTTGGAATCCTCTCTGCAATAATGGGTGTGGGCGGGGGTTTCTTAATGGTTCCTGTAATGTTATATATCCTGAAAATGCCAATCCATATTGTGGTTGGGACAAGTCTCTTTCAGATTCTCTTTATATGTATAGAGGTTACATTTCTTCAGGCATATACAAACCACAATGTAGATTTTATACTTGCTCTCCTTTTGCTTCTGGGTTCAACTATAGGTGCCCAGATTGGTGCAGTATTCGGCAGGAAATTAAAGTCTGAACAACTGAAGATACTTCTTGCAACAATAGTGCTTGCAGTAGTTGTAAAAATTATTTTTGAACTTACAATAAGTCCATCAGTAATTGAAAAATCAGAAACAAAATTGTTGATGGAACATACAGGTATAATGAGGATGATTGCTGATATGGCAAAAAACAACGGTGCCCTATACGGCACAATATCAATAATCATCGCAATTGTTGCAGGTTTCGGTGTAGGTATTATGTTTAGAAGGGGTATAGGTGGACACTGATGTATAAAAACATTCTTGTTGCATTTGATGATTCTGAATTCAGCAAGGCTGCACTCAAAGAGGCATCTCTCTGGGTAATGAAACATGGGGGGAAGGTAATCCTTGTCCATGCAGTTAATCCTAACAGAGAGGGGTTCGGAATTTCAAAAACAAATTTAAAAGGGCATCTGGAAAAGGCAAAAAAATTGTGTGATAAAACAGGAGAGGCTGCCAAATCTGATTTCGGTATAGATATAGAATCACTGGCAATTGAGGGGGAGCCCTCTGATATCATACTTGATATTGCCAGAGAAAAGAAGGCAGACCTTATTTCTATGGGGACTTACGGCAAAAGAAGTTTAAAGAGATTAATCCTCGGGAGTGTTACATCCCATGTTGTTGTAAATTCACCCTGTGATGTCCTCGTTGTAAAGAAATACTGCAGTGAGTGTATAGGGAGATATGATTCAATCACACTTCCCTTTGACGGCTCAGAATTCAGCAAGAAGGCATTAAACCGTGCCTGCCAATTATCAAAGATTGATAATGCGGGCATAACTGCCGTGTATGTAATTCCCCGTTATGAAGAAATGGTTGAGTTTTTTATGACAGATTTAATAAAGGAAAGTCTTATGAAAGAGTCACGGAAGATTATGGATGCGGCAGTGAAAATAGCTGAAGAACAAGGTGTATCAATAAAGACAGAAATCTTTGAAGGTCATGTAGGAGACAAGATTATAGAGGCTTCAGACAAACACAAGAACAATCTGATAGTCATAGGGACATACGGATGGAGAGGTATTAATAAGGCGATTATGGGGAGCACATCTGAAAGAATACTCATTAATGCCACCTGCCCTGTGCTGGTGGTCAGGTGAATATAGTGTCAGAGAGGCAAAGCAAAATATTTTTTTCTCTGACACTCTGACACTTTGGCACTTTGAATCTTTTAAGGAAAGGGGGGATTAAAATTGGCTGAAGATATAAAAGTAGATTCTATATTAGACTGTAAGGGATTGGTCTGTCCTGAGCCGATAGTTAAAACCAACATAGCGATTAAAAAGCTTCAGGTTGGACAGGTTCTTGTTATGGAGTCAACAGATGCCGGTGCAACCAGCGATATGCACTCATGGGCAAAGAGGACAGGGCATCAGCTCTTGAAAGAAGAAGCAGCAGGGAATGTATTAAAGTTTTATGTAAAGAAGATGAAATAGCATCTAAAATCTGAAATTTCAAATTTGAAATTTGAAATTAATGGAATGGGAGGTCAATATGACTGAAAAACCAAAGAGGATAGCCCTAATTGCCTCAAAGGGGACGCTTGATATGGCATACCCCCCGCTTATCCTTGCCACAGCAGCTATTGCAATGGATATGGAGGCAGGGATATTCTTCACCTTTTATGGACTTGATATTATCAACAAACACAAATATAATTCTCTGAAGGTTCCTCCACTCGGCAACCCAGCAATGCCTGTGCCTATGCCGAATATCCTCGGTGCATTGCCGGGGATGACAGCTATGGCAACTATGATGATGAAAAGCTGGATGAGTAAGGCAAATGTGGCATCAATACCAAAACTCCTTGACATGGCAAGAGAGGGCGGTGTGAGGATGATTGGATGCCAGATGACAATGGATGTAATGGGGGTTAAAAAAGAGGACCTTATTGACGGAATTGAGATTGGCGGTGCAGCCACATTCCTTGATTTTGCAGTAGATGCAAATATAAGTCTGTTTGTATAGATGGTGAAAATAACAATTTTTTTGTTAGAAAGAAAGGAGGTGAAAAAAAGGGATTGGTTCTTTAAAGATTAATGGTTAATAAGCTTTTTTGAAAGGAGGCACTATATTATGTTGACTAAAATCAAAAAACTACTTCCCCCTCATCTGAAACGTATTATTTTGCTTTCTATTGCCACAGCAAGCATTTTTGTATTATACAATGCAGGTCTTGGGGCAAAAGAGGCAGAAGCCGGTAAAAAGTCTGCCGGACATGATTATATCATCTCTATCAACTACGAACTTGGGATGCACTGTACAGGCTTTGATTTCTCCTACTGCTGTGTACTGCCGCCATACAACAGCATTCAGGCACAGGTTGTTCGTCATGACAGATTGGAAAAATCAGCAAATAAACTCCCTAAACTGCTTGGGGCTGACCCAAAAAATCCAGAGATTTTGGTTGATGGCGAAAATATTTATAAACTTTACTACGAGCATGTGGATAACTCTTACTCTGAAGGCAATAAAATGGCATATTGGAATGTCCCATACGATATTAATGAAAACGGCAATCCCTATGAATCAAATGAAAATGTGGCAAATGCATATTTCCGCCACCTATATATATATTCCGACCTTGAGGGTTCAAATCCAAATAACACCAGTGTTGATAAGGACAAACTTCGTGTGGGTGTAGAAATACCTATTCCTCTTGATTCCGGACCTACCGGACAACCTGTTTCAAAAGGTTACCTGAAATACTCTGGAGAAAAGGGAACGGTGGTTTTTACAAAGAGTCCTGTTCTTGACAATGTTCCCATAGTTCTGACAAATCCAGGAATATGGGAAGCACTGGGGCTTCCGCTTACCGGTTTCACAGATAAGGATGCAGCAAAAGGAATTATGAAATTGGACGAGACTGACATCCAGCCATTTCAGATGGCTAAAGTTACGCTGGTTAATGCTAAAACCGGCAAGGCTGTGATATCTTCCACTGGCAAACCTGTGTCTTTTATAGGGACAAGTCCGATTGATGTGCCAAACTGTTTTAACTGTCATGCTAATAGCAATGCAAATGGCACCAAATATGCGAAATATAAGGATGAGTATAATTACTGGAAATCAATTGGGGCATCTGACTGGTTTTCTCGTTTAAAGGCGACAGCCGTATCTATTTTAGAAATTCATGACGATAATCACGGTACCGAATTTCTGAAGAACTACAATTCCAAGGCATCAGGCAACCGCCTCGGCCGTCAGCCTGTTCTCTGTCAGGATTGCCATGCTGACAATGTAATAGCAAAACTTTCATCAAAGAAAATTGGCGATGCAGTAACTGGGAGCAAAGATGAGGTGAAATCGCAAGTTATCCCGCCACTTACTGAGGCAATCCACTCAGTGCATCAGAAGGTTCGCCCTCTTTCCGATTCAAAGGGACGCACAGGGGCATGTCAGGGTTGCCATCCTGCCCATAGGTTTGACAGAAATATGAAGGACTATCCTATAACCAGTACAGGCGAGAATACCTTTGCCAAAGCCGATAACCGGGATGCTGCCGGCGGCTGCTTCGTTGGGCGAGATGCACATTCAAATCCTGCCGCTATGAAAGAGATAGGAGATAAAACTTCCCACCTGAATGCTATAGGGCAGTATCTGCAAAAAAATGTTGCCTATGAAGGTGGCAAGTACAAGGGGCTCTGGTGTACGAATTGTCATAATCAGCTGACTCGTGAACTTTATGAACGGGATAATCTCATAAATCCTTTTAACCCCTCTGAGGGTGAGTCTATACGAGCCAAATCCATTACCCAGATTGCAAATGCACTTGGCATAAGCGAGCAGGAGCTTGTCAGCAAATACATTGACCCAAAAGTACCTCTTACCGGCGATGATAAAGATAGCGGTGTTATGCTGACATGGGACAAGAAACGGCTTGTACCTTCAATTGCCGTTATTGAAATTGAGAATGGAGTCCCGGTTGTAACAAAAGATCAGGATGGTGATGTAAATGTTAAAATCCTATCTGCCAATCCAAACGATGCCGGCAAATTCAAAAATGCCCTTGCTGTACCTTACGAAGCAGCAACACACGGACGCGATTACTGGTTATCTGCCGGAGAGCCGCACTGTGCCGATTGTCATACCCCACCATTTGTCGAAGGTCAAGGTGGTGTTGCCTTCCCAATCAACCAGCCGGGCAAATATTCTCTTATGAGATATTCTAAAGGGCATGCCGGTCTTGCCTGTCAGGCATGCCATGAATCAATTCATGGACTCTATCCGGTAAGTCCCAGAATTGATAAGACTACATATAACCAGGCTGCAATGATGAACCCGGACGGGAGGCATGGGCCAGTAAAATGTGCCGCCTGTCATACAGTGAACTCCGCAGGTGTGCCAAAGATTGCTGAAAAGCAAGAATACAATGGTAAAAAGATCGGCAAAAACTTCAACTCTGCGGTAGCTTACATGCACTCAATTGCCCCTAATCTTGGCGGTGCAATTCCTAAGTAACATTTGATAAAGATATTTTGGAACTAAAAATGGTCGGTTGCTACTACAACCGACCATTTTTAAATTTCATACAATCAGATGAAAAATATATTTTTCAGTTTTATTACAGTTGCCTTTATCCCTATTTTTATTTCTCCCTCTTTTGCCGAAACCTTTGTAGCCAAAGTTGGCGAACGGGTTATCACCATGGAGGAGTTGCAAAGGGTCTTGAACAGCACTCCATACGCTATGCCAGATGCAAAAATTACTCCAGATTCAGAAAATAAAAAACTTATCATCCAAATATTATCAGAAATAATTGACTCAGAACTTCTTTACAATGAAGCAGTCTCCTTGAAAATCCATCAAAATATTGAATTTCAAAAAGAGGTAAATATGCACAGAAAATCATTACTTGCTGATATTTATCGCAGGCAGTTCCTCGCCAAAAGTGTAAAAGATAACCCAGAGGCAGTAAAAAAATATGTGAAAGAGAAAGGTGTTTCTGAAAAAATGGCAAAGACCATAATACAGGGTGAGGGGCGGGGAAAATTTATTTTGAATGAAAGCTCACGTCTCTTTGACCTCTATAAGGTGCAATATTCACCCCTCCTGGCTAAGACCGATATAAGTAATTTGAAAGACGACGACCTTTTGGTATCATCAACCGCTTTCAATATTTATTTCCGAGATATAAAGGATGTCCTCTCTGAATTAGGCAATACAAAGAATGGGCTGATTGACCTGCTATCTCAGTTTGTAGAGGTGGAGCTTTTTGCCTTTCAGGCATTAAAAGAAGGTTTTGATAAAGATGAAAAGTTTATAAACATCCTTTCTGAATACAAAAAAAACCTTGCTGTAGTTATGTATCGTGAACAGTTGAAAAAGAAGTTCCTGCCTGATGACAACGAAATAGAAGTCTTCATAAAGGGAAATAGCTACTTACGATTTAAACCACAAACTGCTAATGTTCTGCTGATAGTCACCATGACAGAAAAAGAAGCTGTTGACATTAGAGACAAAGCAATTAAGGGATATAATTTTTACGAACTTGCCATGAAAAATTCTATAGCCCCAAACGCAAAGGCTAACGCTGGAAGAATAGACCCAATAATAATAGGAGAGCATCCTTATACATCTATAGATGGTGCACTGCTCGGCATAAAGCCAGGTGAAATAACACTGCCAATAAAGGGCGACAAGGGATACAGCATTTTTAAGTTGACAGATATTAGCCCCAGAGAGTTAAAAAATAATGAAGAAATAAAAACATCTGCAAAAAAGCTGATTATTGAAAAAAGACTATCGGAGCACATACAAGAACTCCGTAAGACTACAAAAATAGAGTTTTATAATAATAATGAGATAAGTAATTAAAACTATCTGAGTATTCAAAGAAAATTATAAAGTACTGATATTTATTTCTTATTCATGGCTAAGGTCGTGGCTACTAATCAACTCCTTAACAGCATCCATTACATCGGATACGCTTATTAACTCCATACATTTATGGTCTGTGGGACATTCACGCTTCCAGCATGGTGAGCAGTCCACTGGCCTCCTTACAATTTTATACTTATCGCATAGAGGAGATGTTTCAGATGGGTCTGTTGAGCCAAAGATGGCTACAATCGGCGTCCCGACTGCCGCTGCTATGTGCATTGGGCCTGAATCATTTGTAATAAATAGATGGCATCTCTTTATCATTGCTGCAAGGGATTTTAAGGTTGTTTTACCGACCATAGATAGGGCTTTATTTTTCATCCTCCCTTTTATCTCAGCTTCAATATTAAAATCACCACTACCCCCAAAGAGTATAACCTCTCCTTTTAGTTCACTGTAAATCCTATCAGCCAATTCTGCAAACCTCTCAGGCATCCATCTCTTAGCAGAGCCGTAAGATGCGCCAATATTCATGCCTATAACTGGTGACTTTTTAGACAATCCCTTTTCTTCATAAATTTTATCAACACGATTCTGAACATCTTCTGGGATATAAAAAAATAATCTTTCCTTGCCCCTTGCCCCTTGCCCCTTGCCCCTTGAAATAGCCTCAATCAATGTCAAGTAGAAATCAGACTGATGCATCCGGGGGCTTTTTCTTGATGGCATAGGGATTTTTTTTGTGAGAAAAATCCCCCTCATATCCTTGTTATATCCAACCCTTTCTTTTATACCTGCAAGATATGCAGAGAGGGCTGATTCAAATGAATTAGTTAATAGGATTGCAAGATCAAAGTTTTTATCTTTCAATCCCCTGTAAAATTTTAGTTTTTCAGAGACAGACATTAAATCAGGGTTGAAGGAGATAATCTCATTTATATCAGGATTCCCTTCAAGTAAGGGGCTTAAGTTTGATTTTATAAGGATTGATATATGTGCAGATGGAAATATCTCCCGAACTAATGATAATGAGGGTATTGACAACATCACATCACCAATCCAATTCGGACATCGTATAAGTATTTTCATAATTTTTTGCCACAGACTTTCACTGACTCATTAAAAACGGTTCAAACAGTTTAAACGGTTCAAACGGCTTAAACGGTTTAAAAAGTCTGTGTCTGTCAGTGGCTAATTGGTTGCACTAATAACATCGTATACTAATTCTTAATGCTCAGAAATCTAATAACATCGTATACTTAAATTAAGTTTTTCTCTTTTTATAGATAACCAAAGGATTAATAATATGACCATCAATTGGAAAAGAAAAAGA
>JACQBS010000081.1 GCA_016194325.1 Nitrospinota bacterium
TCTTTTTCTTTTCCAATTGATGGTCATATTATTAATCCTTTGGTTATCTATAAAAAGAGAAAAACTTAATTTAAGTATACGATGTTATTAGATTTCTGAGCATTAAGAATTAGTATACGATGTTATTAGTGCAACCAATTACCAATGAGGGGCTGCTTGGTATTCTATATGCCAAGACTTTGAAATCGCGTAAAAGACTTCCTGCTGATAAACAATTAGAATATATTTTCAAACCGAATGCTATTTGGAGAAAAGATCAAGAATGGCTGGACTATGTTAATCTGTCTATTAGCAGAATTAATAATCAATTTTTTGAAGTCTCATCTCAAGGGTGGCATAGAGAAAGAAATATTTGGTGGTGTGTGCTTTCTTTTGATGCGATAATACTAACCCATCCTAATGTTTATTTTGCGACAACAAATAATATGTATAGGGGTGTGTCGTATGAAAGGCTTTAAAGGTTTAGAAGCTCTATTTGCCAAAGAAATAAAAAAATGGGATGGGAATATCATTAAACGCCCCACAAATATACCTGATAATTATACTACTTGCCCTCAGGCTGAAGTGCTTTATCCCGGCGAAATATCAACTTAGTTTTTAAAGAAGATTTATGTTATAAATGGAGAAGACCATGACGATATTTGTGGTCAAATTGCCGGTGTTAACCATCCTTCTATAAAAGTTCAGGTTAACCCAGAGATATTTAAGGAGATATAATTTAAATGGATATGGAAGATTTGGAAACTATAAAAAGATCGGCTCTATGGGCGGCTTATGGTGATGCAGTAGGTTTTATAACCGAGCTAACCGATGAAGACAAACTAATATGGAGGGCTGGCTTAAGTCGGATAGAGACAACAGTACCTTGGAAGCGACGGGTAGGAGGTAAATTTGGAGTTATAGTTGAATTGCCGGCTGGGTGCTACTCCGATGATACTCAGTTGCGTCTTGCAACATCCCGTGCTATTCGTGGAGATGGCAAATTTGATGTAGAGGCATTTTCAAAAATTGAAATACCCGTTTGGTTATCCTATGCACTTGGGGCCGGTAAAGGGAGCAAAGCCGCAGCTGTATCACTTTCCAAAAGAGATATTTCCTGGATAAATAACTTTTTTGAAGACAACGGTTGTCGCTATATAGATAATGGTGGAAATGGTGCTGCTATGCGGATTCAACCGCATATTTGGGCTTCTGTTGATCGTAATAATATCAAGACATTCCTTCCCGATGTTATAAAAAATGCTATTTGCACACATGGACATCCTCGTGGGATTCTGGGGGCGGTTTTTCATGCCCTGTCTTTATCTAACGCTATTCAAAAAGGAATACCTCCGGGACCAAATGAGTGGAAGGATTTTGTTGTTCAATTTGATTATGTAGCTGAATTTATACGCTCGGATAAAGAACTCAATGACTTTTGGCTGCCAACATGGGAGAAGTTAACCGGACAACAGATTGAAAATACTTTTAAAAAAGTAACTGAAGAATGTCTCAAAGACATAGAATTAGCCCAACAGTTAGCCAATGAAAAACCGATGAACCAATATGATAAACTTGTAAGAGATAGTGGGGGAATGGAAGAACAATTTCGTGGGTCTGGCACGAAAACAGCAATATTTGCGTCATTTCTTGCATGGGTTTTTAAAGATAATCCACTGGAAGCGATAATTACCTCGATAAATCTTTTGGGAAGTGATACAGATACTATTGCTACTATGGCAGGGGCTATTCTTGGCGCAATTGCAAAAGAAAATCCTCCAGGAGAGATATGCGATAAAACCTACATAGAGGAGGAGGCAAGCCGTCTATGTGCCGTTAGTCATGGACTCAAGTCAAAGAGTTTTACCTATCCTGATCTGCTTAAATGGAATGTAACTTCTGTGCAGGGAAATTTTGTTGGAACTGCAAATAATCAGTTGGCTATATCAGGATTTGGCTATGTAAAACCTTCTGGAAAACTTTATGAACAGAAAGGTAAGAATGCCGCTGTTTGGCAATGGTTAGAGCTAAGTTTTGGTCAGCATATTTTAGCAAAACGAAGTTCTAAATCCATTAAAATTCCTATAACGAATATACCATTACAAAATGAAAAAAATAAAGTAGGCAATAATCTTACTGAAGGAGTTCAAGAGAGCCTTTTCGATAAGTCGAGAGAAAAAAGACTTCAGCATGATAATACCCAAAAGCATACATTGACAATTGACGAAGCAACAAAGAAAGTTATTAATTTAGGTTTTGACACATCAACAATTGGAAGTATGTTAATTGAATTTTCAGAGCGTGAAGATGGTATTGAATTAGCGATAGGATTCTCTTCAATCATAGCTAAGGCACTTAGAGCAAGAGCGGAAAGGGAAAAGCGACAAAAACCCTGATGTGGCTAAGTTATGATAAGCCAGAACAACTGTATTTAAGGCATTTTGAGGTCAGGTTTGTTTATTATGCTTGAGCATCCACCTAAATTTTTAAGTTAATAAAAAATTATTAAACCGATAATTGATTATTTATAATATCTGCTTTATATGTGTATCTTTTTATTTTTTGACAGTAGTGAAGAGACAGGGTTTTCACATCTGAAATTCCCCTATAACAATTATTATTGCATCAGGAGGATTGAGGATGGTGCTGCTATTGGGACAAATGAGTCTCTCTGTCCATATCTATCCGCCTTGGAGGAGTGTCCTGATTTCTGTTTAGATAAGGAAGAAGACGATGATTAGAATATTTTTAATAATATCCTGTTTGATACTCTCACTTACTGGCAGTTCTTTAGCGGATAATCTGAAAAATAAAAATATTGATGGCATGATTTTTATCAAGGGTGGTTGTTTTCAGATGGGTGATACATTCGGAGACGGTTATGCAGGTGAAAAACCTGTGCATGAGGTCTGTGTAAATGATTTTTATATTGGAGAGAATGAGGTAACTCAGGGGGAGTGGAAGGCACTAATGGATAACAATCCGTCTGTCAATAAAGGTGGCGATGATTATCCTGTTGACTCAACTGAGTGGGAGGATGTTCAAGAGTTCATAAAAAAATTGAATGCGAAGACCGGAAAAAGCTATCGCCTCCCTACAGAGGCTGAATGGGAATATGCAGCGAGGAGTGGAGGGAGAAGAGACAAATTTGCAGGAACGAGTAATGAATCAGAGCTTAAAGAATATGCATGGTATTATGGAAATTCCGACAATGAGACCCATCCTGTGAAACAGAAGAAGCCTAATGCCATCGGGCTTTACGATATGTCAGGCAATGTATGGGAGTGGGCATCTGACCTGTATGATGGAAGTTATTACGATATAAGTCCTAAAGATAATCCAAAAGGCCCGGATAATGGAATGTATCATATGCTCCGCGGCGGTTCATGGTATAGTGTGGCTAAGAATGCGCGAACAACCGACCGCTACTGGACAGATGTTGGTGGAGGCGGCACAGATACATTGTATGGATTTCGCCTTGCAATGTCTGCAAATTAATATATTAAAATGTCATTGCGAGCGAAGCGAAGCAATCTGATCCGAAGAGTCATTCCAAATTTATTTCGGAATCACAAATTTTCTGGAGAAATCTTCTAATGTCTTTTGATATTAGTATAAAGATTGCAGGACAGGCAGGTCAGGGGATTCAGTCCATTGCTGAAATACTGCTGAAGGTATTAAAACTTAATGGCCTGCATGTTTTTGCCTATCAGGATTATATGTCCAGAGTTCGCGGCGGACATAATTTCATGCAGGTCAGAATAAGTGACACTCCTGTATACTCAATAAAGGAAGATTGCAATATCCTTGTAGCCCTTGATACAAATAGTGTTGATGTGCATAGAAATGAGGTTCCAAAGGGAGGGGCTATAATCTATGACCCCCATTCCACAATGGTGGACTCCCCTGATAACAGATTTATTCCGATTCCGATGAACAATCTCGCCAAAGAATTTGGCAGTTCTGTCTTGAGCAATACAATATCGGCAGGTTCTATTCTGGCACTATTGGATATAGATAAAGTGGATGCAGAGGAATTTATAAAAAAACAGTTTTCAAAAAAAGGGGAAGAGATTATAGAAAAAAATCTGAAGGCGTTGGAGAAGGGCTATACATATTTTTTAGAGAACTTTCGCAACTGGAAATTTACAGATATAAAATCTAATAAAAAAAATAAATTAATCTTGATAAACGGCAGTGAGGCGGTGGGGTTTGGCGCTATTGCCGGCGGATGCCAGTTCATTGCTGCCTATCCAATGAGCCCTTCTACCGGAGTCTTTACATATATAACAGGTAAGGCAAAGGAGTTTAATATTATTTCTGAACAGGCAGAGGATGAGATTGCGGCAATAAATATGGCATTGGGTGCTTCATTTGCGGGCGGTCGTGCAATGACAACTACATCAGGCGGAGGTTTAAGTTTAATGGCGGAGGGTTTGAGTCTGGCAGGTGTAATGGAGGCACCGGTGGTAGTTGTAAATGCCCAGAGGCCTGGTCCTGCAACAGGTCTTGCAACAAGGACAGGGCAGGAAGATTTAGAATATGTATTGCATATTGGACATGGAGAATTCCCGCGATTTGTCTTTGCCCCGGGGCATCCGGAGGAGGCTTTTTATACTACAATAAATGCATTTAATCTGTCTGATAAATATCAGGTCCCAGCCTTTATTTTAATTGACCAGTATTTTGCTGATACTTATGCAACAGTGAAGGAATTTGATTTGAATAAAGTTAAGGCTATCAGCTCTCAGCCTTCATCTTTCAGTAACGATTATAAGAGGTATCAGATTACAAAGGATGGTGTATCACCGAGGGCTTATCCGGGGCAGGGGGATTTCACATTTATAGCAGACAGCCATGAACATACTGAGAATGGGCACATAACAGAGGATGGAGAAGTTAGAAATGAGATGGTTAAAAAGCGTTTCAGAAAATTGAAGGGTATGCAGAAGGAATTTGGGAAACCGACCTATTATGGAGATAAAAAGGCAAAGAGTGTATTTGTAACATGGGGTTCAAACTACGGCGTTGTAAGGGAGACTGTTGATTATTTAAAAAAATCAAAAAAATCTGCTGCTATGCTCCACTTTAACCGCATCTATCCATTTCCGAGAAAAGAGGCAAGGGCATTTCTTAAAGGTGCAAAAGAGATAATTACAGTAGAAAATAATTATCAGGGGCAATTCGGCAATATATTAAAGGCAGAGACAGGTATAGAGGCAGATGGAAAAATCTTAAAATACGACGGCAGACCTTTTACTGTGGATTATATTTTGAAAAATTTGAAGACCACCCTTTAATATCCATCCTTCAGAAAGAAGGGGAAAGGAACACAGAAAAAACCAGTTATGGATATAATAAATTTAATTAAGTTATTACCCCTCTTTAAAAAATTACCAGCGCCAATATATTATTACTATATGCCCCCAACGCTTTTTCCTATACCTAAGGAACTGGTAAATTCAGAAGAAGTGAAAAATCTTAAACAGATTCTTATTGATGGAATAGTAATCGAAAATTTTTCAAATAAGGTAATTAGTAATATACGAATAAAATTCAAGCATGCTTTTAGATATGAACCCTTATTAGATTCGATAGGCTATACTAAATGGCATTATGATAAAGAAAAGAAAGAAATTACTATAGATAAAATTGATCCTAAGGATAAAATTTCATTTGATTTGTTTCCAAATGAAAATGCAAAGGAAGTAAATGAAGACCCTAAAGTTATAATTGACAATAAGTTATTACCAAAGATAAGTACAATCTATGCAATTTTATTGCAGATTCCTAAATATAATCCTTTCTTTTTTACCTTCATAATAATTGTATTCCTATTTCAAATTTACTTATTTTATGCAGTCTATTATAGGATGAAAGACACCGAGATTATTAATCAAACTGTTAGTAATTTTTATTCCAAATATAATTTGCCAACTTGCACTGCTTCTATTTACAAAAACAAGACAAAAAATATAAAAGATATAAAGGATGTGATTAAAAATTTTCCCTCTTTCGTACACTACTGTCCGATTAAAATAGCATAGCCTGTAATGGTTCATCATGAAAGATTAGTAGTCGTTCAGGCTTTAAGGTTAATATATCTATCAAGTTTTTTCGGTCAAAGAGCGTTTCTCGGATAATACGGCTTAAATTTAA
>JACQBS010000068.1 GCA_016194325.1 Nitrospinota bacterium
AATTTCACCTCCGGTAAGTTTCGTCATCAGCAAAACTATACCAGATACGGCTGAAATTCGATGCACCCTTTTATCTCATTGTAATTCCTAAACTTTATTAAGCTTAATTTCTTGACTTCAACTTTATTACGAAAGAACCGAAATTTTGAAAGAACTGAAAGTTGGCTTTTAAAAATTAACAATGTATCTAACATTGAAGGGTTAGTAAATAAAGAAAACATAATTTATTGCGAAGAATAGAAGTATAATAGTTAGTGGAGGGAATTTATGACAAATACATTTATAAAAGATAATCTTATTAATCAGCTTGACAAACTTCCTTATGACCTTCAACTTCGTGTCCTTGATTTTGCAAAGACTCTAATGCCAAAAGGAGTAGATGGTAAAAGTCTCTTTCGATTTGAAGGGAGTATTCCATTAGATGATTTACATCTAATCTCTAAAGCCATAGAGGAAGGCTGTGAAAAGGTAGACATCAGTGAATGGTAAAATCATTTTAGATACTAATATAATTATTGCCCTCTTTGCTGAAGATTCAATAATTCATAACCGAATAGCAAATACCGGAGAAGTATTTGTGCCGTGTATTGCTATCGGAGAACTATATTTTGGAGCATACAAATCGCGTAATACCCAAGACAATCTTAGTCGTATAGAGGAGTTTGCTATCCACAATACTGTGCTTCCATGTGATATAGAAACGGCAAAAATATATGGTGATATTAAAAACAGTTTAAAGGAGAAAGGGCAACCAATTCCAGAAAACGATATGTGGATTGCCGCGATTACTCAGCAATATGCCCTTACTTTAGTCACAAAAGATAGTCACTTTAATTTGGTTAAAAACTTAGAAGTTGAATTATGGTAGAACAACCTAACTATAAGAAGAACATAAATCCATTTCATTATGAAGGTGAGCTTTCGTGGTGTCCGGGGTGCGGGGACTTCCAGATATTAAAGTCTGTAGAGAAAGCCCTGACTTCACTGAACAAAAAACCTTCAGAGGTTGTGCTGGTTTCGGGTATCGGTCAGGCAGCCAAACTCCCCCATTACATGAAAGCAAATGGATTTAATGGGCTTCATGGAAGGGCATTGCCACCAGCCTTTGGAATAAAGTCTTTTAACAGGGATTTGACTGTCCTTGTAACAACCGGAGATGGGGATTGTTATGGTGAAGGGGGGAATCACCTTATCCATGCAATAAGGAGAAATATTGATATAACCGTTATTGTCCATAACAATCAGGTCTATGGATTGACAAAGGGGCAGGCATCACCGACATCTGAGGTTGGCATGGTTACGAAGACCCAGCCCTTTGGTGTTGTATCACTTCCCTTTAATCCAATTGCCTTTGCAATTGCTATGGATACGCCATTTGTCGCCCGCAGTTATTCAAAGGAGATAGATTTTACTTCTGAACTCATAAAACAGGGGATTGAGACAAAAGGTTTTGCATTGATTGATATATTACAGCCCTGTGTATCATTCAATAAGATTAATACATATCAGTGGTATTCACAGAGGGCATATAAACTGGACAATAATTATGACCCGACAAACAGGGTAAAGGCATTTGAGAAATCTCTGGAGTGGGGAGATAAGATACCAATCGGTGTTATATATCGTTCACAGAGGCCAACTTATGATGAGACTTTGGATAGACTTGGCATTAAACCTCAGGTAAATAGCCTGCCTGACTTATCAAAGGCTTGTAGTGAGCGAAGCGAATCTATCAAATCCCTCCTGAGCGAATTTTAATTATCTTTTCAGATAGAAAACTTCCAATATATTTTTAAAGTCAACAGGATTTGCCTTTCAAAGCAAATCCTATTTCCCTCCAATAGGTATTCATTTGACTAAAGCGAATATTTGACAGGTTTTAAAAGTGCATGATAGAGTAAATTTGCAATGAAGGTCATAAGAGGCGCACAAAATATCAGGGATAAAGTAAAAAATCCGATTCTTACCCTTGGTAATTTTGATGGTGTCCACCTCGGACACAGGGAGATATTCAGAAGGGTAGTGGAGAGGGCTAAGGAGATTGGAGGGACAAGTATAGTCTATACCTTTGAACCGCACCCATTGCGAATAGTAGCACCGAGCAGAACCCCGCCGCTACTGACCACTTTTAGAAAGAAGATGCAATTGATAGAGAAGTCTGCTATAGATATAGTTGTGTGTGCTGATTTTACAAAGAGGTTTGCCGACCAGCATCCCAGGGATTTTGCAAGAGATACACTGTCAGGAAAAATCGGCGTAAAAGAGGTCTTTGTTGGATATGACTACACCTTTGGAAAAGGGAGAGAGGGGACTATTGACTACCTTAAAAAGATGGGGGAAGAGTTTGGATTTAAGGTAACGGTCATAGATGCACTAACAATTAATCGAGAGATAGTCAGCAGTACGCTTTTAAGGGATACAATTGAAGATGGTAAGGTTGAGAAGGCAAAGGGGTTGCTGGGAAGGTATTATTCAATTGAGGGGCGGGTTGTTGATGGTTTTAAAAAGGGGAGTGTAATAGGTTTCCCAACTGCAAATATAGACACATCATATGATTTGATACCTCATACCGGTGTGTATGCCGTGAAGACCCTTGTTGACGGCGAAATTTTTAATGGTGTGGCAAATGTAGGTTTTAACCCCACCTTTCACAGAGACAGATTGAGTGTTGAGGTTCATATATTTAATTTCAGCAGTGACATATATGGCAGAGAGATAGAGGTGTTTTTTGTAAAAAGGGTAAGGGATGAGGTTGAATTCGGCTCTGCTGATGAATTAAGAATACAGATAGAAAAAGATGTAGATATTGTGAAAGGGATATTAAAAGCTGTCAGCAATGAGCAGCTATTAATAAACAAAAGTTGAGATTATTATGAAAAAGAAACATATAATTATAACGGTTCTGATTACCCTTGGGGCGCTTTATTATACATTTAAAAATATAACATTCACCGAGCTTTTAAAAGCCCTTTCCACTGTCAACTACCTGAGCCTGCTGCCGGCAATTTTAATCATTGTATTGACCTATTTTTTCAGGGCAATCCGCTGGAAATATCTTGTAGCCCCACTCAAAAATGGTGTAAAGACATCAAATCTATTCTCCCCTCTGATGATAGGATTTATGGGTAATCTCCTCCCTGCAAGGGCAGGGGAGTTTATAAGGGCTTATCTGCTTGGGAAAAAAGAAAACCTCTCTTTTAGCGTTTCCTTTGCTACAGTCTTTGTTGAAAGACTGTTTGACATCCTATGCCTTATGTTTATTATGACATGGTTATTGTTATTCAGGTCTGATATATTTTTATCGGCAGGGAATTTTAAGAATGTAGCTATTATCAGCATACTACGCAAATTTGGTTTTACGACCCTTGCCTTATCAATAGGCATAGTAATCTTTTCTTATCTCCTCCTTCATTTCAGGGAAAAGATGTTAAATATAATAAGATTTATAGTTAAACCATTTCCAGAAAGATTTTCATATAGCTTAGTAGAATTTATTAATTCATTTGCACAGGGGCTTGGCATCCTTAATGATATAAAGTCTCTCTTTTTAATCAGTATTCTTTCAGTAATTGTATGGATACTTATGATAGGCAGTTACTATCCATTCTATTTAGCCTTTGGGTTTAATGAACTGCCATATATATCAATCCTTGTGTTAGCTGTAGTAATTGGTGTCCTTATAAGCCTATTTCCAACACCGGGATTTCTCGGCTCCTATCAGGCAGCCTGTGTAATAGGGCTTCATGAGATATATAAGGTCTCGGAAGTTGCGGCAGTAAACTTTGGAATAATAACCTGGTTTATCCAGATGGGGACTGTGTTCACCCTCGGTTTATTTTTTATATTCAAAGAAGGATTATCCTTCAGAGAACTTACAAAAATAAAAAAATAACCATAATGCAATGACTATATATTTAGACAATGCCGCCACATCATTTCCTAAGCCTGAATCAGTCTATAAGGCTGTAAGTGATACCCTAAAAAAATACGGCTCAAGCCCCGGAAGGGGCGGGCATAAGATGTCCATGCAGACTGAAAGGATAATCTTTGAAACGAGGGAGAGAATAGCATCCTTCTTCAACATTCCATACAGTAGTAATGTCATATTTACATTCAATGTTACTATGGGGATAAACCTTGCCCTGAAAGGTTTTTTAAAGGCAGGCGACCATGTCCTAACATCCAGTATGGAGCATAACGCTGTAATGAGACCATTAAAGAGATTGGAAAAGGAAGGTATAAGTAAGACGGTTGTTAAATGTTCAAAGGAAGGATTTCTCAATCCAAAGGATATAGAAAAAGAGATAAAATCTAATACAAAATTAATTGTCATTACCCATGCATCAAATGTGACCGGGACAATACTGCCGATTCGTGAGGTTGGAGAAATAGCAAAGAAAAAGGGAATAGCTTTTTTATTAGATGCTGCACAGTCAGCAGGGCTTCTCCCAATTGATGTCCAGAAGGATAATATTGATATGCTCGGGTGCACAGGGCATAAGAGCCTCTTTGGTCCACAGGGGACAGGTTTTCTTTATATAAAAGATGGACTTGATGTAAAACCTCTGATTGAAGGTGGGACAGGGAGCAATTCAGAATCTGATGAGATGCCAGATTTTTTTCCTGATAAATTTCAGGCAGGGACACTGAATACTCCGGGGATTGCAGGACTTGGTGCTGGGATAGAGTTCATACAAAAAGAAGGATTAAAAAATATAAGGGATAAGGAAATGCACCTTACTACTAAAATTATGAATGGACTTAAAAACATTAAAGGGGTAAAACTCTACGGTTCTCTAAATCCCTCAGACAGGGTAGCTGTAATATCATTTAATATTGAAGGGAAAGACCCTGCCTATGTTGGAAATATCTTAAACGAGAAATACGACATTATGAGCCGTGTTGGACTCCACTGTGCCCCCAATGCCCACAGGACAATAGGGACATTCCCTGTCGGGACAGTGAGGGTCAGTGTTGGATATTTTAATACAGAGGATGATATTGAGATACTGATTAAGACAGTGAGGGATATCGCCGGTTAATTAATTCCTTCCATCTTTCAGAAAATCTTCTAATTGTTTAATATTCTCATCAAGGGCATCTTTATATTTGTAAGAGATTTTTTTCTCCTGAATTTCCAGCCTCAACTTGCTGTATTCTTTGACCGCCTGTTCAGGTTTATATAAATTCAGTTCGTATAATAAAGCCAATAAATATCTGGCATCCATCTCTTTAGGATATTCCCTTAGTATCTCAAGATAGGCTTCCTCAGCCTGCGAATATTGCCCCCGCAGCTTTAAGCCCTCTGCCGTATCATACATCCCTTTTATAACAGCATTGTGATCCTTTTCCCTTGAACCTGAATGATACAGGGAACCGGAGAAATCTGAAATCCGCTTTATCACAAGAAATCCAGCAAGATTTATTACTATTCCACCGAGGAAAATGAAAAGTCCATACATGAGACTTCCCGTTTTAACAAACCCCGCAATTCCTATAAAACTTGACGCAAAAATAGTCCACAACGCCATGCGGGCGAACTGGAGATAATCAATAAGCTCTTTGAATAAGTTCATATCAATTGTTTTTTCTTATAACACTTTTTAACGATACCATATCCTCATCAGGATATAGGGCAAATCCTTCTATATTTTTCTGCATCACTGCTACATTTACAGAGTGCCATAGGCTGATATAAGGGAGTTCTTCCGATATTGTCTTCTGAACTTTACTATATATCTCCCTTCTCTTATCCTCCTGCATTATCACTCTCCCCTGTTCTAAAAGGTTGTCTACTTCAGGATTTGAATATCTTACCCTGTTTGCACCATCAGGCGGGAAGCTTGATGAGTGAAACATATAGTGAAATATATCAGGGTCTGATATGCCGACCCATGTAAGGGAAAAGACCTGAAAATTCCCTGATTTTATATCGGAAAAAAATGTCCCCCATTCATAGGTCATTATCTCCATCTCAATGCCTGCCTTTCTCAACTGCTCCTGAAATACCTCTGCAATCCTCTTTCTTAATTCGTTCTGGGATGTCTTGAATGTAAGTTTAAATCTTATCCCTGTCTCTTTAGATACAGAATAACCAGCCTCATCTAACAGTTTTTTTGAGAGTTCAGGATTGTAGTCATAATTTTTCAAATCAGGCTCATAAGCCCAGTTGTAATTGGTAAGTATTCCATCTGTTTTTTTTGCAAGCCCTTTTAATATGTATTTACAGATGCTGTCCCTGTCAATTGCATGTGCAATCGCCTGCCTAACTTTAAGATTTTTCAAAATCGGGTCATTTAGATTAAATCCTATATATGAGTAATTTGTCCCTATATTTTTTATAATTTTAAGTTCGGGATTTTTTTTAAACCTTGGCAGTATGTCAGGAGTTATCGGATTCATAAGAAGCTGGACATCACCCTTCTCAAGTTCAAGCACTCTTATTGTCTCATCAGGGATTATTTTATAAATTACACCATCAATATTTGGTCTGCCTTCAAAATAGCTGTTGTTTGCAGAAAGTATAACCTTTTCATCCTGTGTCCATTCTTTAAATATAAATGGACCTGTTCCAACAGGATGACTGCTGAAATCACTCCCCTTTTCTTTGGAGGCATGTTCAGGGACAATTCCAAGTGTCATATTGTCAAGAAAAGGTGCAAATGGTTCTTTAAGGATAAAAATTACAGTGTAGTCGTCAGGGGTTCTTATCTCATTTATTTTGTCATAGCCACCTTTTTTGGGAGATTTGTTGGCAGGTTCAAGTATAAAAGCGTAAGTATATTTTACATCCCCTGATGTCAAATCCTTTCCATCATGAAACTTTATCCCCTTTTTTAGATGGAATATATATGTAACATCATCAGGTATATCCCATCTATCTGCTATGTCAGGGATGAATCTCATATTCTCATCCCTTTTTAAAAGACTGTTGAATAAGAGGCGGGTTATCTTTGATGACACAGCATCCATAGAAAAACGGGGGTCAAGATTGGTAGGGTTTGACTCAATAGCAATAGTAATAATATTACTTTCCTCTGCTTCTTTTAATGAGCATGCAGGAATGAAAAAAAGAAATAGAAATATTATTTTAAGTATTTTTCTGTGTAAATCCGTGGTCACCCCGTTAGAAATCTTCTTCGCAGGGGGTTTTAGTAACATCATAGTGAATATCCGTTTTGTAACAAATTTCTAACGGGGTTCATCTGTGGCTAAATAAGTCTTTATTCTTTCTTCATGAATAATCTATCTACAGGTTTTCCATTTAAAATATGTTTATTAAAAATCTCCTTTGCATCCTTTACTGTAGGGACTGTATACCATATTCCTTCTGGATAGACTACTACTGATGGTCCATGTGAACATGAACCGAGACACTTTGTTTCAGTAACCCTGACCTCATTTTTTAATCCCTTCTCGTGGACAATCTCCTTTAGATAGTCCAGTATCTCGGCAGACCCTTTTCTCTTACAACAACCCTTTGGATTATCGGCAGGACGCTCATTTACACAACAGAAGATGTGGTATTTATATTTATACATTCAGCCTCCATTAACAATTAGTCTTTAATCTTCTTTTTCAATCTGCTATATTCTATCATAATAATGGAGGTTTATATGCTCAAAGGTTTTTATAAATTCTTAATATTTATAATCTTACTATATACTATTTCATGTGCATCCATGCCTATGCCGGGGTCTTCCACCTTTTCCTTTGTATCATCGTCAAAATTAACGGAAGGGCATAACCTTTTTGTAAAAAAGGAATATGAGAAGGCTATTGTTATTTTAAATGATGTGATTTCTAATACAATAAATAAGGGCAATTTAACAGAGGCTGCACATGCACATGGTCAGCTCGGGATACTTTATGCTGAGATGATTAATTACTCTGAGGCAGAGAAGCATCACAGAGAGGCTGTTAATCTTGCAGAGAAGTCTGGTTATAACCCATCCATATTTTATGCCCAGTGGGCGATTACAAGGGCGAGGATGTGGGATTATGATAATGGGATGAAATATGCAAATAAGGCACTTGACCTTTTGTCAGGAAGATGGAAAAAACCTTCTACTAAAAGCGGAGTTGAGAATAGGGATGCAATTATTGATGATGTTGCAGCCCATCCGGGATTTCCGCCTGATGTGGATGCAATGAAGACAGTTGCAATGGCTGAGAGTTCAATGGTTCTTCTGTATTTAATAAAGGATGATAATGAAAGGGGAGCAAAGATTGGAGAGAGGGCTGTAAAACATATTCAGGATATGGAGGGTTTAATAAAATTTGGGAGTATGATGGGGAGGGTGACAGAAGGGGAGAGGGCGGAGTTCTATAAGGGATTGACCCTTTCTTCAGCATCTACAAGCCAGGCATTAATAAATCTTGGGGATGATAAAAAAGGTGAGGAATATCTAAAGATTGCACAAAGTGCATTTATTAATTCGGGCTATAAGGTGAGTGAAAAAGGGCTTACGCCTGAAGGGTTCTTCTATTCATTTTTTTATGACCCAAAATATGCAGATGAGTCTGTGCGAATGAAAGAGGAGTATATACCCGATTCCAGATATTCAGAAAATTATAACAGTGCAGAAAAACTCTATCAGGATGGTAAGCATGGAGAGGCAATATCATTTTATAAATCTGCCATTGAAAAGGCAAAGGATAGAGGTGATAAAGAGGAGTTGCTCTATTCTTATGACCACCTCGGCTGGCTCTCTGCCGAGCTTGGCAGATTCCCTGATGCAGAGAGGTATTTAAAGGAGGCGGTTAAAATTGCAGAGGAGTCCGATTTATCGCCATCAATACCCTATGGAGAATTAGGGACGATTAAGGGGAGGATGGGGAATTTTGAAAAGGGGCTTGAGTATTCTAAAAAATCCCTTGATGCAGTGATTGAGAGGAGAAAGGCTAAATACAAAGGTGAGTTTAACAGGGATAAGGTAATTGATGATGCCATTGAGCATCCGGGATTTCCGCCAAAGGTCTGGTTCTTCAAGGCGATTACAATGAGTGAAGGTGGAGAGACGAGTATCTATTATTTAAAAGGGGATTACAAAAAGGCTATAGAGATTGGGGAAAAGGCTGTTAAACATTTTAAAGATGTTGAATATATGGTCAGGCTTGCAGTGAAAAGAGAAAGAGAAAATTATTATCAGGGGCTTGGCTGGACAACTTTATCAATAGGTGATTCTTATTTGAATATAGGTGAGATTGAAAAGGGGAGAAAGATTTTGGAAGAGGCAAGGGTGCATTTTAAAAGGGCAAGACTCCCTTTTGGAGATATGATTGCTGAGGGGTTGATTGCCTATTCTTATATTTTACAGGGCGATTATAAAAAAGGCTCAGAATTATCAAAGAGTGTGTTTAAGAGGATTGAAGAGAGCGGTTTTGAAGAAATCAAGTGGAAGATGAGATATGAATTTGCAAAAGTTATATTTAAGGAGGCAAGAGAGCTTGACAAAGAGATTCCATCTCTATCAAAAATATATGACCCCGCAGAAGGTGAGAAGGTGAAAAGGAAAATGCTTGAAAGGAACCGTCCAAAGGGTGAGGCATTGATCTGGCTGCTTGGTGATGAGAATTCAAAGAGACTTTTAGATTTGATGGAGATACTTGAAAAGACTGCAAACAGGGATGAGATGCTTTCGTCTATTAAATCCTTAAACAATATTTTGAAAGAAACTGCATATCAAAATTATATGGGTGCAATTGAGCATATAGAATCCATCAGGGCAAATCTTGAGACAGATATAAATAAGAGACTCTTTCAGGCAAATAAACAGGAGGTTTATAAAGATGCAATTTTACTATCTCTTGATTTGTATGGACCTGCCCCTGCACTTGAAATCCTTGAGAGGGCGAAGGCAAGGTTATTCTTGGATTTACTGGCAAACCGTCAGTTGATGGTAAAAGATGAAAATTTAAGCAAAGAAGAGAGAGAATTAAAATTTAATATAGGTGAGATTCAGGCGAGGCTTTACGCAGAAGAAAAGGGTGGAGAGGCAAATACTGTTTCATCTTTAAAGACTGAACTTGAAACCCAACTCGGAAAATACAGGGACTTAGTCATAAGTATAAAAAGGGGAAATCCTGACTTTGCCTCCCTCGTTACTGTATCGCCATTAAAATCTGACGAGATAAAGGCTTTAATACCTCAGGATGGGACATTGCTGGAATATTATTTATCCGATGACAGACTCTTAATCTGGGCGGTTGATTCATCGGTTCGACAGGCTCACGATGGAATAAATATAGCTGTAGTACCTGTCAGCAGAGATGCAGTTATAGGCAAAGTCAGGGAATATAGAGATAAGGTTATTCAACTCAAGAATGAGGAATTAAAGAAGGTATCCGCAGAATTATTTGACATTCTGATTAAGCCTGTTAAACCTTACATAATGGGAAAGAGGCTCTGCATAGTCCCCTTTGATGCCCTGCACTATCTTCCATTTCAGGCATTGTGGAATGGAGAGAAATATTTAATAGAAGATTATCCTCTCTTTTATCTACCAAGTGCATCAGTCATGAAATTTACCTTTGATAAGAGAAGACAGAAGGGTGAAAAGATTATAGCCTTCGGAAACCCTGACTTAGGTAATCCTTCACTTGATTTGCCATTTGCCCAGAAAGAGGTTGAGAAGATTTCAAGCCTGTATAAAGAGCCTACTGTCCTTTATAGAAAGGATGCAAATGAAGATTCAGCAAAAAAGAAGGCAATAGGTTTTGACATAATCCACTTTGCCTCTCATGCAGAGTTCAGTGACATTGACCCGATGTATTCAAACATAAGACTTGCAAAGAGTGAAAATGAAGACGGGAGGTTTGAGACGGCGGAGGTTTTTTCGTTGAATATCAAACCATATCTTGTTGTCTTAAGTGCCTGTAAGACAGGACTCGGTGCAGTAACAAGCGGTGATGAGATAATCGGTATGAACAGGGCATGGATATATGCAGGGACACCATCAGTCATTTCAAGTCTGTGGAGTGTAAGCGATATATCAACTGCAATGTTAATGGAAGATTTTTACAAGAATCTGAAGGGAAAGCCAAAGGATGAGTCATTGAGGGATGCAGAGATTTCTCTGATTAAGAATAAGGACTATTCCCACCCCTTCTACTGGGCGCCATTCTATTTGACAGGTGATTTTATGTAGGCGGTTATGATATTACGAAAATAATAATTCATTATTTACTAATGATATGATTCTTTTAAGCCCTGCAGTATAAACGGGCCGCATTGAAAAGGGAGATATAATAGACCTATGTCAATCAAGGCAACAATATTTAAAGTCAACCTTCAGATCGCAGACATGGATAGGGCATATTACAACGACCTCAGTCTGACCATTGCCCAGCACCCATCTGAAACAGATGAGCGGATGATGGTTCGTCTGCTTGCCTTTGCCCTGCACGCCTCGGAAGGACTGAAATTCACGGAAGGGATATCTGCCGAGGACGAACCGGATATCTAGCAGAAAAACCTGTCGGGTGAGATTGAGATATGGATTGATGTAGGTCTCCCTGATGAGAAGAGAATCAAAAAGGCATGCAACCGGGCAAATAAGGTATACCTTTATGCCTATGGCGGACGAACGGTTCACAAATGGTGGCAATCGATGGCTGAAAAATTAACCCGCCATAAAAACCTGAAGGTGATTGCTCTGCCCCAAACGGCCACCAGTTCATTGGGGAAACTGGCACAGAGAACGATGACCCTCCAGTGCACTATTCAGGATGGACAGATATGGATAGGTGATTCTAAAAACAATGTTCTCGTTGAACTTGAGCCGTTGTATGGGGCGGTTTAAGATTGGATTGGGACGAATTAATATCTATTCATTCTAACGAGATAGATGGGTGGGGAAAATATGCAGGGGAATAAGAGGGCAGATATTAAACCGGGTGTGTCTGTACGGGTTGCAAGAAAAGAAGACCAGCGCACGGGCAGGCTGACGGAAGGGGTTGTTAAGGATATTCTAACAAAGTCGCCGAACCATCCCCACGGCATCAAGGTGCGGCTTGAAAGCGGCATCGTGGGACGGGTGAAGGAGATACTAAACCATTCTCAGTAGCAGTCCAGGGAAGGGGACTATGGAGCGATATTCAGAAACCCTTCTATCCCTTTGTGTTCAGTGTATCTTGAAGGATTACTGCAAATTTTATAATACTATTAGTCACTGATTTTCACGGATTATTAAAATATTTTTTAAGTCTTTTTCTGTGTAAATCTGTGTAATCTGTGGTTCTATTATGTTTTTTATCCAAATAGATTTTTTACCTTTTCAAAAAAACTCTTACCCATCGGATTTACATCCTCACCGCTTATTCGGGCAAATTCCTCTAATAGCTCCCTTTGTCTCGCATTTAGTTTTGCAGGCGTTTCTACAATTATCTTTACAAGCTCGTCTCCGAGATTGAATCCATGAATATCCGGCATTCCCTTCCCTTTAAGGCGGAATGTCTGATTTGTTTGTGTCCCTGCAGGTATCTTCATCTTTGCCTTGCCTGTGAGTGTAGGGACTTCAATATCAGCACCGAGAGCTGCCTGTGTGAAGCTGATTGGTATTTCGCAAAGGACATTATTCCCTTCTCTTCTGAATATAGAATGCTCCTTAACTGATATTATTACGAATAAGTCGCCTGGATGACCGCCCCTGCCTCCCGATTCACCTTCACCGCTTAATTTAAGCCTTGTCCCATTTTCAACACCAGGAGGTATCTTAACAGTCAATGTCCTCTCTTTCTTTATCCTCCCAGCCCCGTTACATGCAGTGCAGAAGTCCTTTATAATTCTTCCTTCACCCTTACAATGGCCACACGGTTTGCTGATATTAAAAAAACCCTGCTGAAATTTTACATAGCCGCTCCCGCCACAGGTTGGACACGAGCTTTCTGAAGTATCGTTCTTGGCACCACTGCCATGACATGATGCACACTTCTCCATTCTGGGGACCCTTATCTTAGTTTCAACACCTGTTGCCGCCTCTTCAAAGGATATTTCAAGGTTATATCTTAAATCTGCCCCCCTCTGCGGCCTTGTCCTCTGCCGTGATGTAGTGCCGCCGAAGAAATCACTGAATATATCTTCAAATATATCGCCAAATCCGGTAGTTCCAAATCCAAAGCCCGCCTCTCTGAATCCCTCAAACCTTTCAGAGTGTCCGAATCTATCATACTGTGTCCTCTTTTCAGGGTCTCGCAGGATTTCGTAAGCTTCTGTAGCCTCTTTAAACCTCTCTTCCGACCGCTTATCTCCGTGAGGGTTTTTGTCAGGATGGTATTGTAATGCCAATTTGCGGTAAGCCTTCTTTATTTCAATATCGCTGGCGTTTCTGTGGACGCCCAATACATCGTAGTAATCTCTCTTTGCCATAAAAATAGTATTTAGCCACGAATTTGCACGAATGAAATCCAAATAAATTTAGAGTTCAAAGTTCAGAAAATAAAAGTTTTATCTGATTTTTTGTGTAAATTAGTGTTCATTCGTGGCTAATATTTAGGTCTTTGTTCTTTGCCACTCCTACCTTTGATGGTCTGATAATCCTCTCGTGCAAGGAATATCCCTTTTCATATTCTTCAATAACTGTATTATCTTTTTCATCGTGTTCTGTTATAAGCTTAATTGCCTCATGTTTTGAAGGGTCAAATGTCTCTCCGACACTTGCTATTTCTTTTAACCCCGCATTCTTCAGAGTATCGTTGAACTGTTTTATGGTCATTTTAATCCCTTTTACAGGGGGGGCGACTTCTCCTGTCTCATTTGCGGAATTTATTGCCCTCTCAAGATTGTCTATGACAGGCAGTAGTTCCTTTATCAATCCCTCACTTGCAAATTTTTCAAACTCATTCCTCTCCTTTTTTGCCCTCTTTTGGTAATTATCAAAATCCGCCCTTACCCTCAAGAGCCTGTCAAGTGCCTCCTTCGCCTCATTCTCCTTTTCCTGTAATTGGTTTTTTAACTTATCAATTTCATCGGGATATACTGCCTCTTTCTCAGCTTTTATTTCTTCGGCAGGAATATCCTGATTATCTTTTTCTTCAGGTTTATTTTTTTCTTTTCCCATGAGTAATTAAAGCCTCCTTTTAGTTATAACCTATCAATTGAGAAATATGTTGTCAAGACCTGTTAATGTATAGGAAATTATAAAATTCTGGAACACGAATTTCACGAATATACGAATGGCACGAATAAAAACTAAAATTGAAAGTAAAAATATTTTCTGTAATTAGTAGCTATTCGTGTAATTCGTCCCATTTGTGTTATTCGTGTTCAAGTCTTTGTTATCTTCTTGAAAAGGTGTAAAATAAAAATATGTATGATGTTTTAGAGATATACAGGGAAGAATTTTATCGGTGTATTAAGTGCGGGAGCTGCCAGCCTGTTTGCCCGACATATATTGAAACCAGAGACGAGTCTATGGTGGCGAGGGGGAGGCTTGCCTTATCAGAGGCAGTTGTTGAGGGGAGATTAGGGCTGACAGATGGATTGATGGACAGGGTCTCAAAATGCCTGAGTTGTATGGCATGTTCAGAGAGTTGTCCAACCGGTGTTGATGTAGTGAAATTACTCACTGCCGTCAGAAGCCAGGTTGTAGAAGATAAGGGATTAGACCCTATTTCAAAAGTAGTCCTGAGAGTCATATTAAAGAATAACAGGCTTTTATCATTTACAGCAAAACTTATGGGGCTGTCAGTCAGGTTATATAATTTTCTCCCTTCATACGGTATATTCGGCAGGATTATTCCCTTTGTAAGAAACGGCATAAAGAGGGTTGTTCCACCTTTTGGAGGAAGACACTTAAGGAAAGGATTGCCGGAGGTGCTAAAGGTGGAGAAACCTAAAATGAGGGTTGCGTTTTATACAGGGTGTATGACTGATATGGTCTATCAGGATGTGGGGAGGGGAGTAATATCTGTTCTTAAAAAATTAAATATTGAGATAGTCCTGCCTCAAGGGCAGGTATGCTGTGGTGCGCCTGCGTATTACATGGGTGACAGGAAGACTGCCACTGAGCTGGCTAAAAGTAATATTGAAGTATTTAAAGACCTGAAGGTAGATGCCATAATTAATTGTTGTGCTACCTGTGGCACAATGCTTAAAGAGGTTTATCCTCTTTTACTTGATAAAGATGCAAAGGGTGTTTCTGATAAAACAGTTGATATACAAAAATTCATAGCCGACAGACTTGAAATCTTTAAAATCCGAAATCCTAAATCCGAAATCCTAAATCCTGTGAGGGTTACTTACCACGACCCATGTCATCTTAAAAGGGGGCAGGGTGTTGTATCTGCTCCAAGGGAAATATTGAAAAGCATTCCGGGTATAGAGTATGTTGAGATGAAAGATGCCGATAGATGCTGTGGCGGGAGCGGGACATTCAGTCTTAAATATTATGATTTTTCTATGGCAATAGGAAAGTATAAGGCTGAGAAGATTAGGGAGAGCGGTGCCGATATAGTTGCGACTGACTGTCCTTCATGCCAGATGCAGTTGACTGATATATTAAACAGGTATGGAGTAAAGGCAAAGGTGGTTCACACAGTTCAATTGTTAGCCGGTTCCCTGTCCTAATGGCTTTATATTGCAGTCATATTTTGGTATAGTATCCGACCATGAAAGATGTTGCCAAAAGAAAGACCGAGGATATTGTTGAGCGGTTCAGCCGCAATATTGATGTTTACAAGAGCGGTTCTTACAACGAGGCTCAAGTAAGGCGTGAGTTCATAGAGCCGTTCTTTGAAGTTCTCGGATGGGATGTCTACAACAGGCAAGGCTATGCCGAGCAATACAAAGATGTTGTGCATGAGGATTCTGTCAAGGTCGGGGTTTCGCTCAAAGCCCCTGATTACTCCTTCCGCATAGGGGGCCAGAGAAAGTTTTTTCTTGAGGCTAAAAAGCCGTCTGTATCTATAAAGGACGACATTGACCCTGCCTATCAACTCCGCCGCTATGCATGGAGCGCAAAACTGCCCCTGTCCGTACTTACAGACTTTGAGGAATTGGCTGTCTATGACTGCCGCATAAAACCTTCCCCCCGCGATAAGGTCGGCACAGGACGCATTGCCTACTACACATACAAAAGATATATTGACGAATTTGACGCTATATATGATGTATTTTCAAGGGATGCTGTCTTAAAAGGAAGTTTTGACCGCTATGCTGTAACAACCGCAGGCAAGCGCGGCACGGCAGAAGTGGACAGGGAGTTCCTCAAGGAGATAGAAGGGTGGCGGGACTCACTTGCCCGCAATATCGCTGTAAGAAATTCTAAACTCACAGTGGATGAGCTAAACTTCGCTGTCCAGCAGACCATAGATAGGATAATATTTCTCCGTATATGCGAGGACAGGGGCATTGAGCAATACGGAGGACTACAGGCATTGCTTAACGGATTAAACACATATCGCCGCCTGTTTGAACTCTTCTATCAGGCAGATACGAAATACAATAGCGGTCTCTTTGATTTCTCCGCTGACAAATTAACCCCTGACATTAAAATAGATGACGATGTCCTCAAAGGCATAATAGACGGTCTCTATTATCCAAAGTCCCCTTACGAGTTTTCGGTTCTCGGCGCTGACATACTTGGAAATGTCTATGAGCAGTTTCTCGGAAAAGTCATAAGACTTACTGCCGGGCACAATGCAAAGGTAGAGGAAAAACCGGAGGTAAAAAAGGCAGGAGGCGTCTATTACACTCCCGAATATATAGTGGAATATATTGTCCAGAATACAGTGGGAAGACTTGTTGAGGAAAAGACTCCGAAAAAGGTGGAGGCGCTGAGAATCCTTGACCCTGCCTGCGGTTCAGGCTCATTCCTTATTGGAGCATATCAGTATCTCCTCAACTATCATCTCAAGTGGTATATAGAAAACAGCCCTGAAAAATACGCAAAGGGAAAATTTCCGGCAGTGTATAGAAGCGGAGAAGGATGGAGGCTGACAACGCAAGAGAAAAAGGGGATACTCCTGAATAATATCTTTGGTGTGGACATAGACCGTCAGGCTGTTGAGGTTACGAAACTTTCGCTTCTGCTCAAGGTGCTTGAAGACGAAAACCGGGAGACCATAGGGAAAAACCTTATTTTATTCCGCGAAAGGGTATTGCCCAACCTTGACAGCAACATAAAGTGCGGCAACTCCCTCATAGGCTCTGATTTTTATTCTAACAGCCTTCCTTTGCTTTCCTCCAATCAAGGGAGAGAAAAATCTCCCTCTCCACTGGCGGGAGAGGGCTGGGGTGAGGGGGACGAACTTAATAGAAAGATTAACCCATTTGACTGGCACGACCCTGAAAAGGGGTTTGGAAAGATAATGAAAGAAGGCGGGTTTGACGCGGTAATAGGGAATCCGCCGTATGTCAGACAAGAGATGTTGGGGGAATTTAAGCCATATCTCCAAAGTAATTATACGGCATATCACGGCATGGCTGATATTTATGTTTACTTTATTGAACAAGCACATCGCCTTTTGAGGTCGGGTGGATTATTTGGAATTATTTGTTCAAATAAATTTATACGGACAAACTATGGCAAGCCAGTTCGTACTTTTCTGGCACTAAAGACAAAAATACTACAAATTGTTGATTTCGGCGAATTACCGGTCTTCCAGAATGCAGCCACCTTTCCTGCCATTATTCTTACTAAAAATGAGCCTTCGGTAAAACAAAGGTTTGTTTATGCACCTATAAAACACCTTTCGTTCCAGTTATTGGATGAAGAAGTCAAAGCTGTAGGTAAATCATTGGATGATCGCTCTCTGGCTGGTGATAACTGGACTCTCGCCGGACAAAAAGAAGTTTTAATTATTGAGAAGATGCGAAAGTCCGGCATACCACTTGGAGAATATGTAAAGGGGAAAGTTTATTACGGTATTAAAACGGGTTTTAATGAGGCTTTTGTTATTGACCGTATCACAAGAGACCGCATTGTTAGAGCGGATAAAAAGAGTGGCGATATTATTAAGCCATTTGTTGTTGGCGATGATGTGCGCAAGTATTGTATTAATTTTGCTGGCCGATATCTTATCCTTATTCCAAAGGGATGGACGCGAAAACAGTCCGATGGTACAAAAGATGCTTGGCGGTGGTTTAGTTTGAATTATCCTGCTTTAGCTAAGCATTTAAGCACATTCGAAACGATTGCGTCTAAACGTCATGATAAAGGCGAATATTGGTGGGAACTTAGGGCGTGCGATTATTACGCAGAATTTGAAAAGCCAAAAATTGTTTACCCAGATATAGCAAAAGAAAGTAGATTCACATTTGTTGTCAATCCTCTTTATTTTGTAAATACAGTTTATTTTATCACCTCTGACGATTTGTATTTGTTAGGTATCCTCAATTCAAAGCTAATCTTTGCCTACTTCAAAAGAACTGCCATCGTTCTTGGCGATGCTGACAGGGGTGGGCGACTTCGCTGGATTCGGCAAGACGTGGTTAAAATACCCATTCGCACCATAGACTTTAACAACAAAAAAGAAAAAGAGATGCACGACCAAATGGCCTCACTGGTTGATAAGATGTTAGACCTCAACGAGAAACTAAAGAAGGCAAAAACCACACACGACAGGGAGCTCATTGAACGTCAGATAAAGGCAACCGACAACCAGATAGACAGACTGGTTTATGAGTTATACGGGTTGACAGAGGAGGAGATAAGTGTGGTGGAGGGAAAATGAAAATTAACATAGAGGTTAGCGTCGAGAATATCACACCAATAGAGATGAGATTAAGGAAATCTAAAACCTGCTGAAAGAGCTGAATTGTTTGCCGACAGTTAAGGTGGGCTGAGTTATAAATGTTTTTTTGGAAGAGATTGCACTCTATAAAATAGAAAACAGTCACGCAAACTCAAGGTGCAGATGTTTTCCAAAAATCCTCGCAACCTTTTCAAGGGTTTTTATGGTTGGATTGCACTTGTTGGGATTTTCAAGCCTCTGGTATGCCTGATATGAGATGCCCAGCCTTTTTGCAGCCTCTATCTGATTTATCTTTAATCCTTCCCGTATCTTCCTCAACATTATCGGCGTTGCCACTTCAGTCTCTGGTTCTATCAGATGGATATTCTTTCCTTTTAAATGAGAAGGTTCAGGGATGGCAAACCCTCTTTCAAATATAGAGGCAAGATAACCTGATAATGCCTCTTTTGCATTCTTCAGTGCAGCGTCAAGGGTTTCGCCTTCTGTGAGACAGCCTTCTAAGTCAGGAAACTCCACAAGAAAGCTCTTATCTTTTTTATCGTAAGTAATTTTAGCAGGATAGTAAATTGTCTTCATTTTTTTAAACCTCCTTGCTTCAAAAGCTTATTTAAAAGTCCTTTGCCCAAATCTTTACTGCCATGTACAGGAACCGAAAGGGTTTTGTTATCTTTAATCATAATATGATGGCTGCCTTTTATCCTGTCAAGAACCCACCCATCCTTTTCAAGAAGCCTTATAAGCTCCCGTCCTGTCATGTTTTATTGATACAATATATATGTTGTATAGTCAAGATATTTTTTGTTGTAGGGAGTGTTCCAATCTCCCCCTTGACAACTACATACTATTAATGCATACTAAAGCATATAATAATGCATATGCTGAAAGGGGGTTTTATTATGAGAACAACGTTAAATATAGAAGACAAACTGCTTGACAAGGCGGCAAAGTTGACCAGCATTAAGGGAAAAACTTCCCTTGTCCGGCTCGGGCTTGAAGCGCTTATAGCAAGGGAAAGCGCAAAAAGGCTTGCTAAACTTGGGGGAACAGAGAAGGAACTGAAGATGATACCCCGTAGAAAAGCAGTGGGCATATAAAATGGTTCTTGTTGACACCTCAGTGTGGGTGACACATTTGCGGAGTGGGACTGTCGGGCTTGAAGCTTTGTTGAATGATGGTCATGTTGTCTGCCATCCGTTCATTATTGGTGAACTTGCCTGCGGAAATATCAGGAACAGGGCTGAAATACTTTCTCTTCTTAAGGAACTTCCTATGACGCTCCATGCAGAACATGAAGAAGTAATGCGGTTCATAGATAATTATCGTCTTATGGGGAAGGGGTTAGGGTATATTGACATACATCTGCTTGCATCAGCCATTTTGACTAAGATATCCCTGTGGACGCTCGACAAGAGACTACAAGAAGTTTCTTTAAAATTGGGATTGAAGTATTGATGCCGAACCGTCGGCATTGATTTTAGCGAACGGATAACAACTCGATTAAGCGGATAGAGTAAACCGCACTTGCTGATTTCAGACGTTGAGACTGTAGAAAAGGATATCCCGATACTGAAAAGCAAGTTCATTAAGCTTCTGGGCAAATAAATCATTATAAATGTGTGAGGAGGAGTAAATTGGGCTGAAGATATGAAAATTACTACTGTGATTGGTTTGGTGGCGGCAACCATTACGACACTCTCATTCATTCCACAACTTATCAAGACATGGAAGCTCAAGGAAACAAAGGATATATCCTTATTGATGTTTGTAACATTGGGTGTTGGAATAATCTTATGGATAATCTATGGATTTATTTTATGGGATTTGCCCCTGATTTTGGCAAATGGCATAACATTTATTTTTGTCCTGGTTATACTGTTCTTTAAATTCAAATATAAATAATTTAAAAATTTATAAAAATAGTTGTTGCATTGATTTTAAATAATAATTATAATTACATCCCTGTCTGTAGAAAACACCATTAGAAAGTCTTCGCCTTTCTAACGGGGTAAAGATATAACTTATGGCAGGAGATACTTGTATTAGAGGAGGTACAAGAATCTCCCGCTATAAATTGCTTTCCTTTTTACCTTTTTAAGATTTTTATAAAAAATCCACTCCTCGGAATATTTAATAGTGGGCAAGCTAAATCTTAATTTTTATACCGTTATATCAGGCATTACTCTCTTGATAATGCTTGTAAACCTGCCATTCGGCTATATCAGGTCAAAATCTGCCAAATTTTCCCGCAAAAATGGGAGATGCATTTATATACCTATATTGATAAGCATCGCATTGAGAAGAATTTTAAGTCTGAATTATTATGTAATACCATTTATGGTTGCCGGGACAATCGCTGGTCAATTTTTTGGCGGGAAAATAAAAAAGATAAAAACTTGATTAACCACAAAGGGCACAGAGTTTTTAAAAGCGGTTTAAACGGTTTAAACAGTTTAAACGGTTTAATCCGGTTTTTTCCTCTGTGAACTGTGGCTGAATTTTTTTCTTGCAATTATTTTTTGTTTGTTATATAAATGACACCTATTTTTTATAGTCAAATTTAAACAGGTTCTAAAACCTGTTTTTATATTTCGGGGTAATTCTTGAAGGTTCTATTTTCTTCATGGAATGACGAGATAATTGACAATAGAGGCGCTGACCCAGCCAGCTGGAAGGATGCCCCTGTATTAAAACTGCCTGCCGAGTTTGATAGAGAAAATAATATAACTGCATTCATGGGATGGAGCGGGATAATTCTGCTTAAAGACAATATCAATATTGTTGATATGTGCACCCGCTTTATAGAAAAGGTTCAGTGTGAATCATGCGGAAAGTGTTATTCAGGCCGCATAGGGACGGCTGTAATGCAGAAATTATTAAGAAAGATAGCCAATGGCGAGGGAGAGGAAAAAGACCTCGCACAGCTTGAAGCACTTGCTGAAAATATATCAAAGGCATCAAAATGCTCTATAGGCCAGACAAGCCCAATCCCTGTCCTACACGCATTAAAATACTTTAAGGACGATTTTGTGAAGGCAGTCAGAGATAAGAAACAAGTCAGTAATAACACGAGATATGAGTCAAAATGGACAGCACCATGCTATGCCGCATGTCCTACCGGAATGGATATACCCACCTATATTGAATTTATTAAGGAATGGAGACCATTGGAATCACTGAAAAGAATCAGAGAGGCGAGCCCAATGGCAGCTTCACTCGGCAGGGCATGTTTTCATCCGTGTGAGAATAACTGCAGGAGGGAAAATGTGGAGAGGGCTATCTCTATCTGTAAATTAAAGAGGTTTGCATGGGATTATGAAGGCCTCCATTCTGTTTCAAAGCCCGTAAATGAGAACAAACATATTAAGGAAGATAGAGTGGCAGTTTTTGGAGCAGGTCCGGCAGGGCTGTCCGCTGCATATTATTTAGCCCTGAGGGGATACAGGGTAACACTTTTTGAATCACTCCCTGTCCCCGGCGGTATGGTAGGTGTAGGAATCCCTCAATACAGGGTGCCTAAAGAGGTTCTTCAGAGGGAGGCAAATTTTATTAGCGAAATGGGTGTTGAGATAAAATATAATACCCCCATTGGAAAAGATATAACAATTCCAAAGTTGAGGGAGCAGGGGTATAAGGCATTTTTTATATCAACAGGTGCCCATCTTTCCAAAAAAATGGGGGCTGAGGGTGAGGATGCCGGCTATGACGGTTTTGTAAGGGGTATTGATTACCTGAGGGATTGTGTAATAACGAAATGTTATGAAGTAAGGGGTAAGAGGATAATTGTTGTCGGCGGAGGTAATGTTGCAATGGACTGCTGCAGGACACCTGTCCGAAATGGTGCAAAAGAGGTTACAATAGTTTACAGGAGGACTAAAAAGGAACTCCCCGCAGACCCGCATGAGGTGCATGAGTCAGAGGTTGAGGGTGTAAAATATATATTCCTCGCTGCACCAAAGAGGATTACAGCAGAGAATGGAAAAGTAACAGGTCTTGAATGTCTAAAGATGGAATTAGGAGAGCCTGATGCAAGCGGGAGGAGAAAGCCTGTTGAGGTAAAGGGTTCTGAGTTTATTGTTCCGGCAGATATAATAATTCAGGCTATAGGGCAGGACTGCGACCTCTCAATATTAAACGGTGTTGATGGTATAAAACTTACAAAGTGGCAGACGATTGTTGCAGACCCTGATACATTCCAGACAGATGTTTCTGATATATTCACCGGCGGTGATGTCTTTAATGGCCCGCTTACAATAGTTGATGCTGCTGGAAATGCGAGGAGGGCGGCTGAGAGTATTGACCAGTACTTAAGCGGGAGTAAAGTTTCTCTTTCAATTGACCAGAAGCTTGACAAGGTTATAAAAAAGTTAGGTGCATATAATAAAGAAGAAGAGGTTGGAAAAAAGGCAGGATGGGAGAGGGTCCCTATGCCTACAATTGAAATGGACAGGAGAGTGGGCAGCTTTGATGAGGTGGAGACAGGATATACTTTACAGCAGGCAATAGAGGAGGCATCAAGGTGTATGAGGTGCTATCAGATAGGGATGGTGGCGTTGGAAAAAACAGTATAAATTTTAGCCACAGAGACACAGAGGTCACAGAGAAAATAAATGAAATTAAAAAGGAACCACGAGATTAACACAAGATTATCACAAGATTTTTTTCTTTAAATTTCTTGTGCCAATCTGGTGAAATCTTGTGGTTTCATTTGTTTTTTTGTTTTTGATTTTTCTCAGTGTCTCCGTGCCTCAGTGGTTTATTTAATATGGAAAAGGTAAATTTAACAATTGACGGGAAGAAGATAGTGGCGGACAGTAAGAAGACTGTCCTTGAGGCTGCTGCTGAGAATGGTATTTATATACCTACAATGTGCTATCTGAAGAAGCTCAATCCGATAGGCTCATGCAGGGTTTGCCTTGTGGATGTAGAAGGGGCTGATGACCCGATGACATCCTGCCAGATCCCTGTCATGGAAGGGATGGTTGTTTCAACAAAATCTGACAGGGTGATAGAGCTCCGCCAGTTGATGGTAAAGCTCATACTTGTAAACCACCCTGTTGACTGCACAGTCTGTGAGAGGAGCGGTGAGTGCAGGCTTCAGGATATAACCTATGAGTTTGGAATATCAAGGCAGGATTTAAAGGCTGAGCCTGTTGAGAGGCAGAAGAGATATGACTGGAGACTCATAAGATATAACCCATATCTATGTGTCCTCTGTGAAAGGTGTATTATGGTATGCCATGAGGTTCAGGGGGTCTCTGCGTATAAGATTAAAAACAACGGTTTCAGGTCTGTTATAGATACAGTTGATGAAAAACCTCTTGACTGCGATTTCTGCGGCCAGTGCATTGCGGTATGTCCTGTAGGTGCAATGAGCAGCGGCCTTGTGCTTCAGGCGAGGAGCTGGGAGTTGAGCAAGGTAAGGACAGTATGCTCATACTGCGGTGTGGGGTGCCCAATAAATCTGGATGTAAAGAAGGGGAAAATTTACAGGGTAACATCTGATGACAATATAGGCATAAATAACGGTAATCTTTGTGCTATGGGGAGATTCGGTTATCAATTTATAGATGCTGAGGACAGGATTAAGACGCCCCTTATCAGAAAAGGTGATAAGCTTGTGCCTGCTTCCTGGGATGAGGCACTTAAGTTAGTTAGTGATAAATTCAGGGAGATTAAAAATAGCCACGGCGGGGAGGCAATTTCAGGTATAGGCTCTGAAAGGGCTTCTAACGAGGATAATTACCTCTTCCAGAAATTCTTTAGAACAGTCCTCGGCTCTCATAATATTGATAATCCCCTGAATATGGAAAACAGTTCTTTTGGTTCAGGGCTATTTGAGAAATTTGATTTACCACTTATAAACTCAACTGAATATATAAATAAATCGGATGTTATATTTACTGTAGGTGCTGATGCCTGTGAAGAAAATCCTGTCCTCGGAAACATAATAAGAATGGCAATGAGGGATAAGGAGGCACATCTTATTGTTGCAAGCAGCAGGGATGTCGGGTTCAGGCCGCCGCCTGATTTTAAAATGGTTTACAAATATGGCTCAGAGATTCTTCTTATAAACGGAATTATAAAGTCAATGGTTGAGGGGCAAGGGACAAAAGGCAAGGGGCAGGAGATAGAGGGCAGTAAAGAGTTCTTTGATTACTTAAAAGGTATAAAGTTAGAGGATGTTTCTTCAAGGACAGGTGTATCAGTAGAATTAATTAAGACTATTGCATCAAAATTAAATAAATCAAAATTACCTGTGATATTGTGCGGGAGAGAAATCTATACACATCCGAGGGGTGTGGAGATTGTTCATGCACTCCAGAATCTATCAAATATTATAAATGGAAATATTATGCTCTACAGGGAGCATTGCAATTCACAGGGGATTAATGATATGGGTGTTGTCCCTGATATGTATCCCGGCTACAAAAAGACAGCGGATACAGAGGCAAAGGGGGATTTTGAAAAATTGTGGGGAGGGACACTGCCTGTAAAGGGTAAGGTGACGACAACCAATATAATAGATGATGCAATTGACGGCAGGGTAAAGGCATTATATGTGATGGGAGAAGATATTATCAATCGTTTACACAATGGCGGTCATGTGAGGGAGGCTTTGGAGAAGATAGATTTTATTGTGGTTCAGGATATGTTCTTGAGTGAGACTGCCCTGTTTGCAGATGTAGTCCTTCCAAGTGCAAGTTTTTCTGAGAGGGAAGGGACATGGACAAATATGGAGGGGAGGGTTCAGAAGATAAACAAGGCAATTGAACCGATAGGGGAGTCAAGGGCAGACTGGGAAGCCATAAAAGAGCTTGCCAATATGATGGGTGGGATTTTTAAATATAGATTTACTGAAGACATATTTAAAGAAATAACTACAGTAATTCCGGCGTATGGAGGGATTACATATTCAAGTATAAAAAATAACGGCAGGGTAGTAAATTATGAGGTGCAATCCAGAAAAAAGTTCAGGGTTGTCCAGCAGAGTGATATTGAAAGTATAGACGAAAGTGATATGCCGTTTATACTCTTGAGCGGGAATACATTTTTTCATCTCGGGGCATTATCAAGGAGGTCTGCCGCAATGAATATGCTTACACCTGAGTGTATGGTGGAGATAAATCCTTCAGATGCGGAGAATTTAAAAATAAAAGATAAAGATACTGTGACAGTGAAGTCAAAGAGCGGGAGTATTACAATTAAAACTAAGGTTACAAATAAATCACCTCATGGGGTTGTCTTTATCCCTGTGAATTTTGAAAATGCACCTGTGAATACCCTTACAAATAAAAAAGATGCAGTGACGAGGGTAAAAATTTATAAAGAGTGACAGTGTCAGTGAACAGTGTCAGTAAAAAATTCTTTAATTGACACTGACACTAATAACTGACACTAACACTGTATTTATGAGTGAATATATTCCAGTATTAATAATGCTTTTATTGGGGGCGGGGACAGCCGTAGGGATACTTGTTGCAACTACACTTATTGGTCCAAAGAAGAGTTTTGCAGATAAGATGGAGCCATTTGAGTGCGGCGAGCATCCAATAGTTTCGCCAAAGCTGAGGTTCTCAGTTAAATTCTATTTGGTTGCAATATTTTTTGTAATATTTGATATTGAGGCGGTATTTTTATATCCATGGGCAGTCCTTTTTAAACGTCTCGGTATTTTTGGTTTTATTGAGATGATGATATTTTTAGTGATATTGGCTGTTGGCTTGATATATGTATGGAAAAGGGGGGCATTGGAATGGGAATAACAGAAGACAGAGGACAGAGGACAGAAGAGGAAGGACTTGAGCAGGTTTTAGGAAATAGTGTGCTTTTTACTAAGCTGGATGAAATAATTGGCTGGGGAAGAAAATATTCGTTTTTTCTTTATCCTTTCATTACTGCATGCTGCGGGATGGAGTTTATGTCTTTGGCAGGACCACGTTATGACCTTGACAGATTTGGCTCAGCACTGCCGAGATTCTCTCCAAGACAGGCGGATTTATTAATGGTTGTAGGGACGATAAGCCACAAACAGGCTCCAATATTGGTGAAGGTTTATAATCAGATGACTGAGCCGAAGTGGGTGTTCTCTTTCGGCGTATGTGCAACTTCAGGCGGTTTCTATGATAATTATGCTACTGTTCAGGGTATTGATACCCTTATACCTGTAGATGTTTATGTCCCTGGTTGTCCGCCGAGACCCGAAATGGTAATAGACGGATTATTAAGATTGCAGCAGAAGGTTGCAAAGGAAAAATGGTCTGATTGGCCAAGGGGTGAAGCACCTGTTACTAAAAACAAATGACAAATGACTAATTACCAATGACTGCTATGGAGAGTATTACTTTAAAAAAATTAAAAGAAAAATTTCCTGATTCAATAATGGAGACCCATTCCTTCCGCGGGGATGATACTGCGGTTGTAAAGAAGGAAGACATTTTGAAGACATGTAAATTCTTAAGGGATGATAATGAACTCCTCTACAATTTTATGATGGACCTTACAGCAGTAGATTATTACGGGAGGGAGCCGAGATTTGAAGTTGTATATCACCTTTATTCCCTTAAATATAACATGCGGGTAAGAATAAAGGTGCCT
>JACQBS010000069.1 GCA_016194325.1 Nitrospinota bacterium
CAATTTGCCATTCATACATCAAGACCTTATTTTGTTTGATTGGAGTAACCTTGGAAGGACGCATAGCAAAAAGTTATTTTTACTGTTTTTGCTACAGGGACAGTTTTTTCTTCTTGACATGCTTTTTCATAGATGACACTTCTTGCAATCTGTCATTGCGAGCCGAAGGCGAAGCAATCTCAGACATTGAAATTCCTGTACATTTTAATAGGTGTTTTTTATAAGAGCAGTATATGTTTAAAAAAAATGGTTGTCAAATTGGAATAAATTTTTTGAATAAATTTTCATAAGTGCTATTGACAAAAAAATATTAAGGCTTATATTATTACCAGAATTGTTCAAAGGAGGTGAGAGAGGCAAAATTGTATATCAAATGGCATAATAAATGTAGGAGGTTATTATGGCTGAATATGATTTTGATACGGTCTTATCTTTAAAAGATATTAATAGAAGAAGGTTCTTAAAATTCTGCGGCCAGATGGCTGCAGCCCTCGGTTTATCTCAAAGTTTTATCCCCCAAATAGCAAACGCCATTGAAAAGGTTTCAAAGAGACCATCCGTAGTCTGGCTGCACCTTGCAATGGATACAGGATGCACAGAGTCTGTTATCAAGGCAACCCACCCTTCTGCATCAGAAATTGTATTGGATATATTAAGCATTGATTACCATGAGACTATTATGGCTGCTGCAGGTGAACAATCAGAGGAAATCCTTAAAAAATCTGTAGGTGAAGGGGGATATATCCTTATTGTTGAGGGTGGTGTTCCGACAAAGCCGGGCTATGGGAGGATTGGCAGAAGGGATATGATGGATATTTTGAGGGAAACTGCGGATAAGTCCGCCGCAATTATAGCCCTCGGCTCTTGTGCTACATACGGCGGTGTCCCTGCTGCAAGGCCCAATCCAGCAGGCATTAAGGGTGTGGGAGAGTTTTTACAAAGACCTGTTATAAATCTATCAGGCTGTCCTGTAAACCCTGACTGGCTTGTAGCCACAGTTGTCCATCACCTACTCTTTGGGAAATTACCTGAATTAGACAAGCATGGAAGACCAAAGATAATCTATGGCATGAATATCCATGACAACTGCCCGAGGAGGGCATCCTTTGATGCCGGAAAGTTTGTTGAGGAGTTTGGGTCAGAGGAGGCAATGGAGGGTGAATGCCTTTATAAGATGGGTTGCAAGGGACCAAATACATATGCCAACTGCCCCCTCATCCGCTGGAATGACAAGATAAGCTGGTGTGTCCAGTCAGGATATGGATGCACAGGATGCACAGAGCCCGGCTGGCCTGATGCATTCAGCCCGATGAGGGCTGTCCTCCCCGGAATATCAATACCTGTATTTAAGGGAGTAGAAAACACAGCGGATAAGGTAGGGGCGGCACTTGGTATTGCCACTGCGGCCGGCATAGGAATCCATCTTGCGGCATCTGCAATGAAGGGGCGGACTAAAAAAGATGAAGATAAAGAGAAAGGGGGTGAGGGGTAATGGGCAAGAGGATAGTTATTGACCCTATTCCAAGGATAGAAGGCCATCTTGGAATTGAAATAGAGGTAGAAGATGGCAAGGTGAAAAATGCGTGGGCGTCAGGCACACTCTTCAGGGGATTTGAAATAATCTTAAAAAACAGGGACCCGAGAGATGCATGGCTTCTTACTCAGAGGATATGCGGCGTATGCCCGACCTCTCATGCCCACACATCAGCCATGTGCATAGAAGATTCATATAAGATTAGGCCCCCTGATAATGCCAGGATTATCAGAAATCTTGTAGAAGGCTCTCAATTCCTCCATTCCCACATCCTCTGGTTCTATCATCTTACAGGGCTTGACTATGTGGATGTCGTCAGCGCCCTCTCTGCAAAACCTACCGAGCAGTATCTGAAAAATGTTCAGGCAAAGATTAAGACATTTGTTGACAGCGGACAGCTTGGACCATTTGCCAATGCCTACTGGGGACACCCTGCCTATAAACTGCCGCCTGATTTAAACCTCCTCATAGTGGCACATTATCTTGAGGCATTGGAGATGCAGTCAGAGGCATCCCACCTTTCAGCGTTCTTTGGCGGCAAGATGCCGATGGTTCAGGCTACCCCTCCTGGCGGTGTTACATGCACACCTTCGGTTGAGGATATTAGCAATTTTTTATTTAGATTAAAGAAGATTCAGGCATGGGTTGATAATATCTTTATCCCGGATGTCTTAATCGTTGCCCCCTACTATTTAGACTATACAGCAATAGGCAGAGGAGTTGGGAATTACCTCGCATGGGGTGTATTTGAAGATAAGGGCTTTGACCCGAATAAAAGAACACTTCCGATGGGTGCAATTTACGATTGGCAGTTGAAGCGTAACGAGGTAAATCATAAGGATGTCGCGGAGCATGTAAAACATAGCTGGTATAAGGATGGTCCTGCACTAAATCCAGCCGATGGAATAACCGAGCCGGATTTCACTGATTATGATACCGAAAAGAAATACACATGGGCAAAGGCGCCAAGAATGACTGACAAGCCTATGGAGGTTGGTGCATTATCAAGGATGCTGATAGCCTATGTATCAGGGAATGAGACTGCCAAAAAACTTATTGACGATACTTTAAACAAATTAGGGGTTGCCGGCAAACATGAGTTACTAATGTCTCCCCTTGGAAGGGCTGCTGCAAGGGCACTGGAGACAAAACTCATAGCCGATGCCATGGTAACATGGACTATGGAACTCATAGAAAATCTAAAAACAGGTAAAAATGAGGTATATACACCGCATAAGATGCCTGACTCAGGAATAGGTGCGGGTCTCTGGGAGGCACCGAGGGGCGCCCTTGGACACTGGTATTCATTAAAACAGGGAAAGGTTGACAGGTATCAGATTATCACACCGACTGCATGGAACATTTCACCGAGGGATGAGAAAGGTGTCCGAGGCCCTATAGAAGAAGCCCTTGTAGGGACTCCTGTTGTAGATGCAAAGCGTCCAGTGGAAGTACTTAGGGTTGTCCATTCCTTTGACCCCTGTATCGCATGCACTGTCCATATAATTGACCCTGAAACGAATGAAATCAGAAAGTTCAGGGTTTCATAAGGAGGCGGGATAATGGCTGACTTACATTATGAAAAGATTTACGAGTGGAATATGGTTTACAGGATAAACCACTGGATAAGAGCCATTTCCATCTTCACACTTATATTTACAGGTTATTATATCTACTGGCCCTTTCTAACCGGCGGGGAAGGCAGTCAGTTGATGAACCTGATGAGATTTTTCCACTTTATCTCAATGTATATAATCATTCTTAGCTTCATTGCCCAGTTCTACTTTGATAAAGATATTTGGGAGTATATGCCAACTTGGAATAAAATTAAAACCGTCCCTGATATGCTTGCCTATTATCTATTCTTAAAAGACACCCATGGGGAATACGGCAAGTTCAATCCACTGCAGGCACTTACATATTTTTTCTGGGGTCTGCTATTGATAATTGAGACACTGACAGGTTTTGCCATTTACAGTGGAAAGATTTTCGGCATCTGGGATTCAAGGACTGCCTTTGGCTGGGTTAATAACCTCCTCGGTGGTATGCCGATAACCCGTCTTGTTCATTTTGCAATAATGTGGATATTCATTATCACAGTCCCTGTCCATGTTTATATGGTTTTACTAAAAAATCTGACAGACAGGGATAGCACATTCTGGTCTATCTTTACAGGTTATAAATTAAAAAGGGCAAGATAGCTTTATATCCCCTCTGTCTATTTAAGGACAGGGGGGCTTCTAACTATCTAACTTGACAACCTTCCTTGCAAAGTCTATACTCCAATCAGAACAAAAACCTTAAATTAGACAGGATATACAGGATTAAAAAAGAGATAATTTGCTTTAATTTATCCTGATTATCCTGTTAATTCTGTCAAGGTTTTTATAATTTCATGGATAAAGAGCTAAAAATTACATGCCCTGATTGTGGAGTAATCCTTGTTGTTGACAGGATAAGCGGCAAGGTCATTGAGACACGCAAACCAGTAATAGAGCAATCAACCGGAGACAGGTTCGCCGATGCAATTCTAAAGGTTAAAAAGGATAAGGAAAAGATTACATCCATGAAATTTGATGACTTAAAAAAAGAGCAGGACAAAAAGAAAAAAATATCCGAGGAAATTTTTAAGACATCCCTGAAAGAAGAAAAGAAAGACAACAACATAAAACCTCACAATATTTTTGATGGGGATTAAATTCAGTGAGAAGTATAGAAAACGAAATGGATAATTCAACACCAAAGATACTTATACTCGGTGTTGGTAATATTCTCCTTAAAGACGAAGGTGTAGGGGTCAGGGCTGTTGAGAGATTGCAGAGGGACTATAAATTCCCTCCAAATGTTGAAATTATAGATGGTGGAACCGCAGGCTTTGGGCTGATTGATTTATTAGAAGGCGCAGAACATCTTATTATAGTGGATGCAGTTCAAGGGAATGATGAGCCAGGCTCCATATACCGTTTTAAATTTGAAGATATGCCATCAAGCATCTCAAAGAAATTTTCGCCACATCAGATTGGTATTTTAGAGACCCTTACTTTAATAAAGATGCTTGGTAAAATTCCTGATACAACAATAATAGCCATTCAGCCAAAAGATTGTAGTAATTGGGGAACAGAACTTACACCTGAAATTGAAAATAAGATTCCAAATATAGTTAATCTGGTAATAGAAGAGTTAAAGAGTTTAGGAGTTAAGGAGTTAGAGAGTCAAAGGGTTAAAAACTCCACAACCCCTAAACTCTCTAACTCCTCAACTTATTTATGTGCTTAGCAGTCCCAATGAAGGTTATTGAAATAAACGGGTACCTCGGCATGGCAGAGGTCGGCGGAGTAAAAAGGGAAATAAACCTCATGCTCCTTGATGATGTTAAGATAGGAGACTATGTCATTGTCCATGCAGGTTCAGCCATACAGAAGCTTGATGAGGTTGAGGCAGAAAAAACACTGTCACTCTTGAGAGAAATGGTGGAGAAGACTGATAACCTGTGGGAATAACTGAACGGATACTTAATTTTAGCCACGAATTTACACGAATATCTACGAATAGAAAAGATTTTAAAAATTAGTGCAAATTCGTGCTTATTCGTGGCTAAGTATTTTTATATGCACGAATTGTCAATTGTTCAGAATATTCTTGATATAGCAGAGTCAGAGGCAAGAAAAAATAATGCCACGAGGATTATAAAAATTGGGCTAAAAATTGGAGAGATGTCAGGCGTGGTGGCAGATTCTATAAATTTTTGTTTTGAGACATTGAAGACTAATACCATTGCCAGAGATGCAGAACTATTAATAGACCATGTCCCTTTAATGGGAAGATGTAAGCAATGCGGTGCAGATTTCAGGATTAAAGATTATCAATTTATATGTGAAAAGTGTAATGGCAATGAGATTGAGCTGATTAGCGGAAAGGAGCTTCAAATAGAAGAATTAGAGGTGGAATAATGCAGATTTCAAACCGAATTTTGATTTTTGTTTAGTATTGTGGTAGAGTTACATCAAATGGAAACTGTAACTATTTCTAAAAAAGAATATAACGAATTATTTGATAGGAAACTTCGTTATGAGTACCTTCGTCAAATTATTGAGGAAGATATTTTTGCCCCTCCGCCCACAAAAAAAATAGAAGAAATTATCAATGCATTCAAACAGACAAAACACTACAAGAAAGAATTTCTTAAAAGTTTAGAGAAAGGGCTAAGGCGATCTTCTTATTTTAAAAAGTGAAAATCCTTCCCCTCAACTCAGAGATTAGCGATTATCTCAAAAAGAAAAACCTTGATAAGAAATTTGAAAAACAGATAAGTTTTTTTGAGAAGAATCCCTTCCACCCAAGTTTAAAAACCGAATTGCTCAAACCGAGAAATATGCGTATATGGAGTTTTAGGATAGACCGAAAATATAGGGCAATTTTTATATTTAGAGAAAAAAATACCGTTGAGATTATTGAGGTGAATGACCATTATCAATAATTTTTAGGGTAAAGTAATCTCAATATTGAAACGAGTTTCGAGGCTCACTATGAAGATTAAGGTAGTATCAAATATTTTGAAGGCTAATGAGAGTATAGCAGAAGAAAACAGGAGACTATTTAAAGAAAATGGGCTTTTTGTTATAAACCTTATAAGCTCACCTGGTGCTGGTAAGACCTCCCTATTGGAAAAAACAATAAAGATATTAAACAGTAAAATTTCTATCGGTGTAATTGAGGGGGATATTGCGACAACAAGGGATGCTGAAAGGATTGAGAAGACAGGTGCAAGGGTCATCCAGATAAATACAAATGGTGCCTGCCATCTTGACAGCAATATGATTAGAACCTCACTCCGGGATTTCCCTCTAAATGGTCTTGATATTCTTTTTATAGAGAATGTGGGGAATCTTGTATGTCCTGCAAATTTTAACCTTGGGGAGGATGTGAAGACTGTGATATTGAGTATAACCGAAGGTGATGATAAACCTAAAAAGTATCCTGGTATATTCAGGGAAGCAAGGGTCTTAATTATTAATAAGACTGACCTTCTGCCTTATACAGACTGCAGTATAGATAAAATTAAAAAAGAATCTCTTGAGATAAATCCAGACTTGAATATATTTGAGGTATCATGCAGGAGTGGAGAAGGACTTGATAGGTGGTGCAATTGGGTGAAAGCTCAAAAACCAGAAAAGAAATAAAAATAACCGGTATCGTTCAGGGAGTGGGATTCAGGCCATTTGTTTACAATCTGGCAATATCTCTCGGACTAAAAGGTTATGTCCTTAATTCATCAGAAGGTGTAATAATAGATGTAGAAGGTGAGCCAGAGAAAATAGATGAATTTATCCTCTTTCTTAATTCTAAATCTCAAATCCGCAATCCAAAATCCGCAATCCAAAATCTGAAACTCCCTCCCCTATCCAGAATTGAAAATATTACGGTAGCCGAGAGGCTAAGCCTGCGTGGTTATACATCCTTTGAGATACGAGAGAGTTTATCAAAGAGTGGCAAATTTGCCCTCATATCTCCAGATATAGCAACCTGCCCTGACTGCCTCTCAGAGTTATTAAATTCTAACGATAGACGCTATCAATATCCATTTACAAACTGCACTAATTGTGGGCCAAGATATTCTATTATTCTGGATATTCCCTATGACAGGCCAAAGACAACAATGGCTAAATTTAAAATGTGTCCAGACTGTGAGAGGGAATATCATGACCCAACAAACAGAAGATTTCATGCCCAGCCGAATGCGTGCCATATATGTGGACCACACTTACAATTACGAATTAAGAATTATGAATTAAGAATTAATGAAAGAGACCCTTTAAAGGCAACAATAGAATTATTAAAACAGGGGGCGATTGGGGCAATAAAGGGGCTGGGGGGATTTCATATTGCCTGTGATGCTACAAATGATGAAGCTGTAAAGAGATTAAGGGAGAAAAAGAGAGGGAGTAATAAGCCCTTTGCAATAATGTGTCCTGATATTGGAGCTGTAAAAAAAATATGTAATGTATCTGCCCAGAGTGAAATATTACTCAGCAGTGAACTGAAACCGATTGTCCTTCTTCCAAAACTACCCCCCTCTGCCCCCCCTTACAAAGGGGGGGAGTGGGGGGGTGTTTCTATCTCAGAATATATCGCACCTTATAATAATTACTTTGGTGTAATGCTTCCATATACCCCGCTGCACCACCTTTTATTTCAGCATACCTTCAGCCTTCAGCCTTCAGCCTTTACATCATTGGTCATGACCAGTGGAAACTTAAGTGAAGAGCCAATAGTCATTGACAATACTGAAGCAATGGAAAAATTGTCAGATATTGCAGACTTCTTCCTCTTTCATAACAGGGATATTTATATGCGGGTAGATGATTCCATAGTCAGAGAGTATAAAGGTGTAAAAAGGGTTATCAGGAGGTCAAGGGGATATGTCCCCTACCCTATTGAGCTTAAAATTGAAATGCCCGAGATTCTTGGGTGCGGTGGAGAACTAAAGAATACCTTTACACTTACAAAAGGGCATTATGCAATCATGAGCCAGCATATAGGAAATTTGGAAAATTATGAGGCTATGGAATTTTTTAAAGAGACACTTAAAAACCTTAAAAATAGTTTCAGGGTTGAACCGACAATTATTGCCCATGATTTACACCCTGATTACTGGGCTACAAAATTTGCAAAAAAACTCAAAATTCATAACTCATCTCTCATCACTGTTCCAGTCCAGCACCACCACGCACATATAGTCTCCTGTATGGTGGAAAATCATATAAAAGAGAAAGTCATAGGTGTTGCATGGGATGGGACAGGCTACGGAACAGACGGTACTATATGGGGCGGAGAGTTTCTAATCGCTGATCATAAAGGATTTAAAAGGGCTGGACATTTAAGGTATGTACCTCTACCAGGAGGTGATAAGGCAATAAAAGAACCATACCGTATTGCACTGAGTCATTTATACGATGCCTATGGGATGGATTTTTTAAAATTAAATATCCCCTTTGTGGATAGATGCAAGATGCAAGATGCAAGATGCAAGATAATCTTAAAAATGATTGATAACCGTATAAACACTATTATGACCTCAAGTGCCGGGAGACTCTTTGATGCAGTATCTTCCATTATAAACGAAATTGATGTGGTCACATTTGAAGGTGAGGCTGCTGTTAAATTGGAGATGATGGCTGATAAGTCAGTAAAGGATACATACAAGACTCAGAAGCCAGAAGCCAGAAGTCAGAAATCAGAATATCCGATGATAATTGACACGCGAATTTTAATTAAGGAGATTATAAATGACTTGCTAAACGGTGTTTGTCATTCTGTAATCTCAGCAAAATTTCATAACACCCTCGCAGAGATAATCCTTGAAGTGTGCAGGAGAATAAAGATTGATACAAGAATTGACAAAGTAGTTTTAAGTGGCGGCTGTTTTCAAAACATATTTTTATTGGACAGGACATTGAACAGGCTGGGCAAAGAATTTAATATATTCACCCACAAGGATGTCCCCACTAACGACGGTGGAATATCACTCGGACAGGCTGTCATTGCAGCAGAGAAAATTAAAACAGATATCTCTTAGTATTATTACAAAGGAAATTATTCTCTGCCTGCAATGTCATTTTTTATCTTTTAGATGTTATTTACTTTATATTTCACATAAATTTGGATATATTGTTTTGTATGAATGAATCCGTTAACCTTCATATTGAAAAGTTTAGGGATAATTCTATGCTAAGGGGTATATATTTCATTGTATCTATTCTGGCTTTGACGGCACTCTCTTCCATTGCCGATGCAAAGAGCCCTGATATTGGGGATGTTTACAGGACATCGCATGGCAAATTTGCAATAAAGATAATCTCCACCAAAGAACTTGAAGTTACAAGTAAGGGTGAAAGTTCAAAGGCGGCTTACACGGCTAATGGGGATTCATTACAAATCACGATTAATCGTAATGGAAAGCCCTTTATCGAATCCTATCAAATAACCCCTATCGGGCTAAAAGGTCCAAAAGGTGGTATTGCCGGAGATTTTCTCTACAGCACCAAAGTTGTTGATTCCTTATTTATCGCTGTAAAGGAAAAAAAATATGAACTTATGAAATCACTTTTATCACAGGGAATTGACCCAAATTACGAGGATGAATATGGCCAGGTGGCTCTGATATTTTCCATTATTGCGGCAGACGATGAAGGGGTAAAAATCCTCCTTGCTGCCGGCGCAAACCCAAATTCAAAGGACACACACGGCAGCCCTGTTCTGTTGTTGACTGCGGATGAAGGCTATATTGAAATAGTTAAGGCTTTCCTGTCAGCCGGGGCTGAGGCAAATAAAAAGGACAGCGACGGCACTACTCCCCTTATGGAAGCCGCAGGGAAAAACCATCTTGAAATTGTAAATACACTTCTCACTGCAGGGGCCGACCCTGACATGGAAAACAACGACGGCACCAATGCCCTGTGGGCTGCATCGCTCAATGGACTTGAAGAGATTGCCGAAGTGCTTATACCTATTACAAAAAATCTAAACTCAAGGCATAACCTGAGCAAGACAACCTCCTTGACCAACATGGCACAATGGGGGAAGACAGAGATTGTCAAGCTATTGCTGGAGAAAGGGGCTAATCCCGATGCACAGGATGAGCAGGGATGGACTGCACTGCTTTGGGCGGCAAAGGAAAATTATCCTGATATTGCCAGGCTTTTGCTTGATAAAGGGGCAAACCTCAATGCAAAAAACCGGTTCGGTGAAACAGCATTAAAACTTGCAAAAAAGAATAACCACAAAGAAATGATAGAACTGCTAAAAAAGGCAGGGGCAAAGGAGTAGCTTCATTTAAGTTTTGCATATCAAATCTCCTTCCAAAAATCGGCTCCATCTGCTTCATTGTTAGACGGCTTACTTTACCTCCCCTGTAACTCAATGCAACCGTGATTTGTCCAACCCTCAAATTCAGCATTACATTCTTAACAGGCTTTTTGATGATTTCCTTCTGAATTATATAGGCAGTCCCAAGAGTTGGATGACCTGCAAAGGGGATTTCTTTTTGGGGTGTGAATATGCGGACATCGTATCCTCTCTTTTGTGGAACATCAGATAAGATAAAGGTTGTCTCGGAGAAATTGATTTCTCTGGCAATCTTTTGCATTTCCGAATCCGATAATCTTTTCTTAACCCTGACAACAGCAAGTTGATTTCCCTCATATTTTTCTTCACAAAGACATCGAGGATGTAAAAAGTATTGATTCTCACTTCCAATAATTTCCTCATTCTATTTTATTTCATTATAAAACTTTTAAATTTTATTTAATATCTTTTTGATAATAGGAACTGTAAAAACAATACATAATAAAACTCCAAAGTATACATCAATAGCATAAATATCAATTGACTGACCCAATATAATACTTCTAATACCCAATACTGAAATAATTGAACCTAAAAAATCTAAGTTTGAAAAATCTTTAATTTTACGCAAGCACACAAAATAAACTGGAATTAAACATAAAGATAGAAGGAAAAGAACATAGTATTTTAACCATGTTGGTCTCTCAATCTTAAATATGAAATTACCCTCTCTTACTTTAGTACTCTCATTTATGAAATCCTTGCCATGCCACTCAGGAATTTCTTTGTAACTTTTTATAGAGGTAATTTTGAAATTATTTCCAAGCTCAATACTAACATTTTCTTGACAGTTCATGGATTTAAAAGCTTTTTCTTTATCTCCTCCTTCAAGATATTTTACATCCATATCGAAACCTAAAAAATACTCATCAAGTGGATAAGAAAATGAACTGCCAAATGTATTAAAAACTATTGGGGTGTCATTTCTCCATATAATCTGTCCATTATACAAATTAACACCTAGAATTCTTGGGGCTTTTTGAAGATATATAAAATCACCAATGAATCTGAAATAGGAAAAAATGTTGTCAATCATTACTAGAACTGTTCCTGAAGTCTTTTCAGTAGTTGGTTGCACTAATAACATCGTATACTAATTCTTAATGCTCAGAAATCTAATAACATCGTATACTTAAATTAAGTTTTTCTCTTTTTATAGATAACCAAAGGATTAATAATATGACCATCAATTGGAAAAGAAAAAG
>JACQBS010000070.1 GCA_016194325.1 Nitrospinota bacterium
CAAGAGTTCCGAGAATATAGTTCCAACCTTGTGCATGGTTTGTTCCTCCTTATTGGTATTGGGTTTTGTCAACTTCAATTATCCAATAAAAGAGGCTTACAAGCCATGCTTTTTTAATTTTTAGCGGACACTACTGATTTTCTATACTCAAAAAAAGAGAAGATGAAAGATTAGATGAATTTTGTTAGAATAATAACCGTGAATATACTTCGTAATATTATTTTTTCATTTCAAGAGGCATTCATCAGTATCCGGGTTAATAGGGGCTTAAGCACCATTACAATCGGAACTATAGCAATCTCCATGACACTATTCGGTATATTCTTTCTGATTTATATAAATCTTCAGAAGGTGGCAACAGGGCTGAGGGGCAAGGTGGGGATGGAGGTATATCTGAAAGAAAATATATCCAATGCACAACTGGAATTAATCAAAAAAAATATCTCTTCTTACAATGAAATTAAAAAATTCTCTTATATGTCAAAAGAGGATGCGTTATCTAATTTTAGAAATAAACTGAAGGACAAAAAAACAATATTGGATGGGCTTGATTTTAACCCCCTCCCTTCATCTTTCTTTATTGAGTTAAAGGAAGATTTCAGAGGACTGGAGAGTGTAGAATCGGTGGCAAGGAAATTGTCAGTTACGGAAGGTGTGGAAGAGGTTGAATACGGAAGGGAATGGATTGACAGGTTTGAAACCCTCATGATGTTTTTAAAACTGGGGATGACTGCAGTGGGGGGTGTATTGGCAGTGGGCCTGCTTTTTATCATCTCTAATACTATTAAATTGTCCGTTTATTCCCGTCTGGATGAGATAGAGATTATGAAATTGGTGGGCGCTACAAACAGTTTTATTAAAGCCCCGTTTATTATTGAGGGGATAATTCAGGGTCTTTTAGGTACGCTTGTCTCCCTCGTATCGTTGATTGTTGTTTATAAAATTATTATAAGCAGGATAAGCAATTCAGTGATGCTGACATTTGGGCTTTCTGACATTTCGTTTATCCACCCGAAGGCTCTCTTTGCTATGATTATAGCAGGCATCTCTCTTGGCCTCATAGGAAGCGTCTTATCACTCGGGAGGATATTGAGGGTAAGGACATGAAGAAAGTATGCAGTAGGCAATATGCAGTAGGCAGTAAAAAAAGAAAGTATGCAGTAAAAAGCTATTGCTTACTACTTACTGCTTACTGTTTACTGCTTACTTCCTACTGCTTTGCCGGGACTATTGATGCCCTGACTGTAAAGATTGAAAAAGAGAGGCAGGAACTTAAGGAAATAGAAGATAAGATTAACAGGCAGAAGACGAAGGTATTAACAGTAAAGAGGGAAGAAAATTCAACCCTGTCAAAATTAAATATAGTAAGCCGTAGTTTTAAGATTATAGAAAAGGAATTGAAGATTTACGATTTAAAACTGTCGGAGGTTCAGGGTAAAAAGACCGAGGTAGAGAAAAGGCTTAAGGATATGGAATCTGTTATAGAGAGGCAGAAGAAGTTCCTCTCCAACAGGTTGAGGACTTTGTATAAAGAAGGAAATCTCTCTTACATAAAGATTGCCCTCTCTGCAAATGATTTTACGGATTTTATTCAAAGGATGAGGTATATAGAGAAGATAGCCGAGCATGATTCAGTAATGATTGAAGACTTTTTTAAAAAACAAAAAGAGATGGAAGAGGATAGATTGGTTCTTTTAAAATCGGTAGAAGAGATTAAGACCTTGAGAGATATGGCATCTCAGAAGAGAGAGGAATTGATAGAGGAGAAGAAGGAAAAGGAGGAACTGCTCGGCGATATAAAAGGGAAGAGGATTGTTTATGAGAAAGTCCAATTGGAGCTGGAGGATTCATCCCATCAGTTGATGGCACTTATTGAGGCGCTTGAGAAAAAGAAAAAAGATATTGCAGTTATGCCTCCTGAAAAAGGGGCAGGAGATTTTGCAGAGAGAAAGGGTATTCTCCCATGGCCTGTCAGCGGTAAAATAGTATCTCATTTTGGAAAAATGAAGGAGTCAAGATTTAATACATATCTTTTTAATAACGGAATAGAGATTGGTTCCTCGCAAAATGTCAATATAAAAACAATATATTCAGGTGATATAATTTTTGCTGACTGGTTCAAAGGATATGGTAAACTAATAATAGTTGACCATGGCAATGGTTATTATTCATTGTATGGCCATCTGGATGAGATAGACGCGGGTGTCGGCGAGAGGGTGAATGCCGGGGATATAATAGGAAAGGTTGGGGATACAGATTCAATAAATGGTTATACCCTTTATTTTGAGATTAGACAGAAGGGTAAGCCTGAAGACCCCATCGCATGGCTTATGCCGCAAAGAACGGCACATAAATAATCAGTGAACAGTAATTAGTGTTGGTGTCAGCAAATAAAAAAATACTGACACTGTTCACTTACACTGACACTACTTTTGGGAGGATAGAATGTTGAAAAAGTTAAATAGTAAGATTGTTGTAGTCGGCATCATATTGCTTATTTCTACAGGAATATTTTTTAATGCGAGGGTAAAAAATGTCCTGGCGGTAAGCGGAGGGACATACGATAACCTCAAGACCTTTGCCGAGGTCTTATCGCTTATAGAGTCAAACTATGTTGAGGATGTAAAGTCTGAAGAGCTTGTCCATGGTGCAATAAAGGGGATGTTAAAGACCCTTGACCCGCATAGCTCCTTTATGACCCCGGATATTTATAAAGAAGTTCAGGTGGAGACTGAGGGTGAGTTTGGAGGTCTCGGTATAGAAATAACTTTAAAGAATGATATAGTCACAATTGTCGCCCCTATAGAGGATACACCGGCCGATAAGGCAGGGCTGAAGGCAGGAGATAAGATAATCAAGATAGACGGGGAAAGCACAAGGGATATGACTGTCATGGATGCAGTAAAAAAGATGAGGGGTAAAGAGGGGACAAAGGTAACACTCACAATCATTCGTGAAGGTTTTGAAGAGCCGAAAGACTTTGCAATTACGAGGGCTGTTATAAAGATTAAGAGTGTGAAATACCAGATGGCGGATGAGACGATTGGCTATATTAAGATAAAGAGTTTTTCAAAGAGTACTACAGATGAGCTTGATACTGCATTAAAATCTGTTACAAAGAATAAGATAAACGGTCTTGTTCTTGACTTAAGGAATGACCCCGGCGGGCTTCTCAATCAGGCAGTGGAGGTCTGCGACAGATTTCTTGAAAAGGGGCAGTTGATAGTATATACGAAGAGTAAGAAGGAGGAGCAGAATTTAAAATTTTCCTCCAGTGGCAGGAGTACATATCTTGATTTCCCGATGATTGTCCTTGTGAATGCAGGGAGTGCCAGTGCATCAGAGATAGTGGCAGGTGCACTTCAGGACTTAAAGAGGGCGGTCATACTCGGGACACAGTCATTTGGAAAGGGCTCTGTCCAGACAATAATACCTCTGAGCGACGGTTCGGCATTGAAATTGACCACTGCGAAATATTATACGCCAAAGGGGAGGGTCATTCAGGGTAAAGGCATTACACCTGATATTGTGGTTGAAGTTCCTGTCTTAATAGCTAAGGCAGTCGTCACCCCGTCTGAGCTTGGTGTTATAAGAGAAAAGGATTTAAAGAATCATCTTAAGGGTGATGAAAGTGCCCCTGAAGGCAATACAAAACAGACTGTTGAAATGAAAGGAAAGACAGGAGAGGAAGACCCTCAACTGGAAAGGGCAGTTGCACTTCTCAAAAGCTGGAATCTTTTCCAGCAGATAAAAGGCGCAGCACCTGTTCAAAAATAAAGGTTGAGGTTTAAGGTTTAGGGTAAGGAGAAATAAGTCTTTCTAAGCCTCAGCCTTAACCTTAGCCTTATAGAATATAATGACAGATGGCAATTCCAAATTATGGGCTATTATCGTTACCATCATCATTGCCCTCTCAATCAGTCTCGGTATCCTTTGGTATAACCAGAGGAATAAGGGATTAGAATTTAAGTATGAAATCTATGACAAGGTAGAAGATGTTGAGCCGCCTCCTGTAGATAGTAAGAGCGAAAATATTTTCCCCTCCAAAGATGCCTCAAGGGCAAATGTAAGAAGGGTTGCAATTATAATAGATGACCTCGGCTGGAACAAAGAGAGTGCAGATGCCCTTCTGAATATTGATGCACCGATTTGCTTCGCCATTTTACCCCATCTCCCATTTTCAAAAATAATAGCCGATGAGGCAGGGCTAAAACATAGAGATGTCCTTTTACACCTTCCTATGGAGCCTTATGGATATCCGCATAAAGACCCGGGAATGAAACCCCTGACAGATGATATGAATAAAAATGACATGGAGGCATTGATAAAGGATTATATTTCGGAAATCCCTCATATCGTGGGCATAAATAATCATATGGGGTCTAAGTTTACTGAGAATGAAAGAGGAATGAGGTATGTAATGGAAATTCTGAAAGATAAAAATCTCTTTTTTGTTGACAGTTTCACAACCCCGAAGTCTCTTGCCTATCAGACAGCTAAGGCATCAGGTGTAAAAACAGCCCGCCGTCAGGTATTCCTTGATAACGAGGAGGATGAGGAATATATAAAAGGACAAATTGAAAAGCTCATTATCATTGCCCGAAAAGATAATACTGCAATAGGAATAGGGCACCCCCATCCCCAGACTATAAATGTCCTCCAGAAGATGGTTCCTTTGATGAAGGAAAATGGTATAGAGATAGTGCCGGTTTCTGAGCTGGTGAATTGAAATAAATACGCCAAATTTGAACGAGGTGGTTGATACGGATTTGAAAGTGATTGAAAGACTTCAGCAACTTGGCTGAAAGGAGGCAAATAATGTCGGTAATAAGTTTAAGGATGAAAGACAGGGGAATAAAGAGAATCAACGAATTATCCAAAATGTGGCATAAGGATAAGTCCGCAATTGCAAGAGAGCTTATAGATTATGGGTGGGAATTTCTGATGCTCAAACTTTACAGGGAGGGCAAGCTATCATTGAGTGCTTTATCTGAAAAGTTAGAACTCTCAATAAGCTAGACAATAGACTTATTGTCAGAATTCGGCGTTGAATCTCCGATAGATTATGACGATTATCTGAAAGGCTTTGAGGCATTCAAATAATCATGCCAAGAACAAACGAAGCGATGGATACGGATTTGAAGGTGATTGAAAGACTGATAAAACACTCATCAAAGCAATGAGATAAAGACTGCAATAGCCATTGTTTTAATATAAAATATGCCTGAACAAATGGATACTACCTGCAAAAAACTTCAGCCTGCTTTGCTTGAAGATGTCTGGATAACATCAGGCAATTTTTCAAATCACTATCTATTAGAGCGTCTGCCGCAGGCTGGAGCAAAAATCTGGCATAAAGATGAGGAGGTGTTGCCAGCATACAAAACCATTCAGGAATTATACACGAAAAATATCGCAGGCTTGAGAAAAGGGAATGAGGCAAATACTGAAAGGAGATTTATTGATAAGGTTTTTAATGAATTAGGTTTTGGCTATCTTAATCAGGATAAAATACCTGAAGCAGAGCGCATACAGGTGCCGGATTATTTTCTTTACTTCACCCCGGATGACGCAGACAAAGCCTTTGAACTCTCTCCGCATAAAAAATACAAACTTGCAATTTTAATTGCAGAATCAAAACGGTGGGGCCATAATTTAGATCAGCCGTCATCAGGCAAGGGCAAGGCGACTAAAGGCAGGTATCCGCATCAGCAGATAAGGGATTATCTAAACGAATCCGAACACATAAAATGGGGAATCCTTACCAATGGCAAGGAGTGGAGGCTTTATTTCAAAGAGGGGCGGTCAAGCAAGTTTTTTGAGATAGACCTTGAGGCATGTTTTGAAGACCTTAAAAATTTCAAATGTAAGAATTGGATTATCTTTCACGATTATTGTTTCCCGAACTTGTCAAATTTTTAGTTGAAATTATAAAGTGGCGTTCCATTAGTTTTACCATCAAGCCGCAGCCTTTAGTGTGGAATTCTCTGCATCTTCTCTGTCTATAACTGCCATTACCTCTCCGATTGAGGCATACCCTTTGACCCGATTAAACCCTTTCTCACAATGCAGAAGCGCCGATGCCAACCATCTCTGCATCATCCTGCTGTCCCGATACCTCTTGATGTTGCCCTCACAATCCCTCACAGTGGAAAA
>JACQBS010000076.1 GCA_016194325.1 Nitrospinota bacterium
TTTCTTTTTATTAGGTATGTGGATTATTCCACATGGGAGCCACTTTTTCAATTTCAACTAAATATAGTATATCCTCAACAAAAGTAATTGAATTTAATCACTCCTACTATCAAGGATTATTACTTACTGTTGGAAATTTAAAAGGATTAAAAACTTTTGCTCCTAATCAAGACAAGAATAAAAAATTTATAGATAGGAGTTTAGGAGACTTACGAACATTGGATGTTCTGCCAGATTTTAGTTACCCAAATTTAATTCAGAGAAGTTCTACAATTGATGTGATATGGTTTAATGAAAGAAAAATGCCGCATTCATTTTTTGAAGTGGAATATTCATCTGACTTTGAAAGGTCTCTCCTAAAGTTTAATGACTTGCAAGATTTCTATTCAAGAATGGTAGTTGTTGCTGATACTTCAAAAAAGAAAGAGTATGAAAGTAAAATCAAATATTCTTCTTTTAAAAACTTAACAGAAAATAACAGGGTGCAGTTTTTAGATTATGAAGCCTTGAACAAACAATATGAGAATCTAATTCAACAACAAAACTTTGAATTTGTGCTCTAAAATATTTTTTATGAAATCAAACGAACATAAGTTTTTTACAACAAAAAAACATTTTGAGTTTATTGAGGATTTTGAAGATAAGTGGCTTCAGTTCGCTTCTGCTGAAGAAAGGATGAAAGCTTACTTTGGAAATTTGTCAAATGCGAAAGAACTATTCAAAAAATGGGGAAAGGGCGATGATTTATTTGCAAAAAAGCGAATGAAAGCGTTTTTATAATAATTTCTTCCTGACGATTCTATCTATGTAATCATAAAAAATACTTTATACATCATTGAATGCAAAATTCAGAATGTTGCCGGCTCTGTAGATGAAAAACTCCAAACCTGTGATTTTAAAAAGAAGCAATACCAGAAATTATTTTCGCGCGCCAATATCGAAGTTGAATACATTTATCTTTTAAGTGATTGGTTTAAAAAACCGGGATATAAGGATGTGCTGGACTATATAATAAGTGTACGCTGTTCCTATTATTTTAATTATATCCCCTTAGAAAAACTTGGATTACCAATGCCTCTTAAATAGACCTAAATAAAACTATATTGAAGGAGGGATTGTTATATGAAAATATTACGGGGAATTTTAGGCGGGATTGCAGTTGCTGCAATTTATGGGAAAAGCTTAGAAGAGAATACCTGATTAAATAGTCCTATACCCTCCCCCCTGATTTTTCTATTCTTTTATCCAATCCTCTGTGGTAAAATGGAAAAAACTTAATTTAGCCACTAATTTGCACGAATATTCACGAATAACCCACTTTCATCCCCCATTATATAAGGGGGAAAAAGAGAGGGATTAAAAAATTAGTGGTAATTCGTGTTTATTCGTGGCTAATTTTATAATTTCATTAAAGAAAGGAGAAAAAGAATGGCAAAGGTTTATTATGATAAGGATGCAGATTTGAAGTATTTAAAGGGGAAGACAATTGCGGTTATTGGTTATGGGAGTCAAGGGCATGCACATGCTCTAAATTTAAAGGAAAGTGGTCAAAATATAATTGTGGGTTTAAGAAAAGGGAGTGATTACTGGAATAAGGCTAAAAGTGCAGGGCTTAAAGTTGAAACGGCATCTGATGCTGCAAAAAAGGCGGATATTATAGTGATGCTGATTCCCGATACGAAACAGAGAGAGGTCTTTGAAAATGATATAAGACCTAATTTGAAAAAAGGTAATGCAATTGCTTTTGCACACGGCTTTAATATACATTTCGGTCAGATTGTCCCGCCAAAAGATATAGATGTATTCATGGTGGCACCGAAGGGTCCGGGGCATCTTGTCCGCAGGGTTTATACAGAAGGGAAAGGCGTCCCATGTCTCATAGCGGTTTATCAGGATGCTACAGGAAGGGCAAAGAATATCGGGCTCGCATATGCAAAGGGTATCGGCGGGACAAGGGCAGGAGTAATTGAGACTACATTTAAAGAAGAGACTGAGACCGATTTATTCGGGGAGCAGGCAGTCCTCTGCGGCGGTGCTTCAGAATTGATAAGGGCAGGTTTTGATACACTTGTAAAGGCAGGCTATCAGCCGGAGGTTGCATATTTTGAGTGCCTCCATGAATTGAAGCTTATTGTGGATTTGATTTATGAGGGCGGCATCAGTAATATGAGGTATTCCATCAGTGAGACCGCAAAATATGGCGATATTACAAGGGGCCCAAGGGTAATAACAGATGAGACACGCAGGGAGATGAAAAAGATTTTGCATGAAATCCAATCAGGGGAATTTGCAAGGGAATGGATAGTGGAAACTCAGGCTAACCGCCCTGTGTATAACGCCCTCCTTAAAAAAGGTGCAGAGCACAAGATTGAAGATGTCGGAGAGAAGTTGAGGAAGATGATGGGGTGGATTGGGAAAAAGGCAAGCTAAAACTTATTTTGGACGCAGATAAACGCAGAAATGTCATTCCGAACGAAGTGAGGAATCTTGGTTTTGGGATTCTTCGCTTTGCTCAGAATGACAGCAATGCTGTCATCTGCGAAAATCTGCGTCCTAATTTACCATGCGAATTCCAATAGTCTCTGATGGATATAGATTTATTATCCCCCTATTCATTCTGTCAGGTATAGCTATTTATTTTTGTCTGACAGTCACATCTATAGTCTTAAGCATACTAACTATCTTTGTGATAAGTTTTTTTCGTGACCCTGAGAGGGAGATTCCAGCGGGTGAGGGGGTAGTTGTATCGCCTGCTGATGGAAAGGTTGTAAAGATACAGGATGTAAAGAGTGATGCAATTTATGGCGGGGATGCAGTATGTATAAGCATATTTCTCTCCATATTTAATGTTCATGTAAACCGCGCCCCTTACGAAGGTGTGATAAAAAAGGTTGTATATAATCACGGTAAATTCCTTGCTGCTTTTGATGATAAGGTATCACTTTTGAATGAGCAGAATTCAATTTTAATTGAATCAAAAAACTGGAAAAAGATTTTGGTTAAACAGATTGCAGGGCTTATCGCAAGAAGGATAGTTTGCTGGGTGAAGGAAGGGGATAAGGTAGAAAGAGGTTTAAGATACGGCTTGATACGATTTGGCTCAAGGGTGGATATTTTTCTGCCTCCTGATACTGAACTAAATGTAAAGGTGGGAGATAAGATAAAGGGGGGAATAAATATCATAGGGAGATTAAAGGTATGAAACTTAAAAAAGGTGTTTATATAATCCCGAATTTGTTTACCACTGGAAATTTTTTCTGCGGGTTCTATGCCATAATTTCAGTATTCAATCAGCAGTTTTACCATGCTGCAATAGCGATTATTGTTGCGATTATATTTGACGGGCTTGATGGGAAGATTGCAAGGCTTACCCATTCTTCCAGCGATTTTGGATTGGAATACGATTCTCTCTCAGACCTTATATCCTTTGGTCTGGCACCGGGTCTGCTGGTATATTCATGGGTCTTGCAGCCATTTGGCAGGATAGGCTGGCTTGCGGCATTTTTATTTGTTATATGTGGTGCCTTAAGGCTTGCCCGATATAATGTTCAGGATACGACAGATGTGAGAAACCTTGACTTTACAGGGCTTCCCATTCCGGCTGCAGCAGGTGTAATTGCATCTACAGTAATAATGACAAAGGACTTTTTGTTTATGGAGAAGATAGAGCCTTTTATACTGGTAATGACTGTATATATACTCGCCTTTCTGATGGTGAGCAATATAAGGTACAGAAGTTTTAAAAGGCTCGATTTAAGAAAGAAAAAGCCCTTTAATATTCTGGTCTTTGCAATCTTATTTATTTACATCATTGCAACCATACCAGAACTTATGATTTTTGTAATAACTGTTATATATGCATTGTCAGGTCCTGTAGAAAGAGTGTTGTTTCATAAAAAGATGAAGCAGGAGGAGATAGTGGATGTAGAGGATAAAACTATTGGAGGTAGTCTGTGAGTAACAGAATAGTAATATTTGATACAACACTGAGAGACGGTGAGCAATCACCGGGCTTCAGTATGAATATTGAAGAAAAAATTATCATAGCGAAACAGCTTGCAAGGCTCAATGTAGATGTCATTGAGGCAGGCTTTCCGATTGCATCTGAAGGGGACTTTGAGGCTGTTAAGGAGATTGCAAAAAATGTAAAGGGTCCGACTATCGCAGGTCTTTCAAGGGTTATTATCAAAGACATTGACCGTGCATGGGAGGCATTAAAATTTGCAAAGAAGAATAGGATTCATACCTTTGTTGCCACATCGGATATACACCTAAAGTATCAATTAAAAAAGGGGAGGGAAGAGGTGCTTGATGATGCAGTAAAGGGAGTCAAACATGCAAAGAAATATACTGATGATGTGGAGTTCTCTGCAATGGATGCAGTGAGGAGTGATATAGATTACCTCTGCCTTGTTCTTGAGGCTGTTATTGATTCAGGTGCAACAACAGTGAATATCCCCGACACTGTCGGCTATGCAATCCCTTATGAATTCGGCGGGATTATAAAGACAATCAGGGAGAATGTCTCCAATATAAACAAGGCTATTATCAGTGTTCACTGCCATAATGACCTTGGACTTGCAGTTTCTAATTCAATAAGCGCTGTTCAGAACGGTGCGAGGCAGATAGAGTGCACAATAAATGGCATCGGGGAGAGGGCGGGGAATGCCTCTCTTGAAGAGGTCGTGATGGTACTTAAGGTTAGAAGAGATTTTCTCCCATATGCTACAAGAGTAAAGACAAAAGAGATTTGTAAGACAAGCAGACTCCTCTCCACCATTACAGGAATTTCAGTCCAGCCGAACAAGGCGATAGTAGGGGAGAATGCATTTGCCCACGAATCAGGGATTCATCAGGATGGTGTATTAAAGGAGAGGACTACTTATGAAATCATGACTCCTGAATCCATAGGACTTACAAAGAGCAAGCTCGTCCTCGGAAAACATTCAGGCCGCCATGCCTTTTCAAAGAGGCTTGAAGATTTGGGAATTAAACTCAATAATGTAAATTTGGACAAGGCATTCATCAGATTTAAGAAGCTTGCTGACATGAAAAAAGAGATATTTGATGAAGACCTTGAAGCTATTGTAGAGGATGAGATTGCGAAGGTAGAAGAGGTGTATAAATTAGACTATATACAGACTACTACTGGAAATCAGACCCTTCCAACTGCAACTATTAAACTTAAGAAAGGGGAGCAGATTATTCAGGATGCAGCAATAGGGGACGGACCTGTGGATGCCACCTATAAGGCTATTGAGAGAATAACAGGGATACCCGGAAAACTTATCTCTTACTCTATCAGGGCAGTGACAGGTGGTAAGGATGCCATCGGTGAGGTTGTTGTAAAGGTCAGCTTCAATGGTGAAATAGTTACTGGGAAGGGTGCAAGCACCGATGTCATTGAGGCAAGTGCAAAGGCATATCTAAATGCAGTGAATAAGGTGGCAGGAAGCAGAGTGTCAAAGAGTCAAAGATTCAAAGTGTCAAAGGAAACTATGACACTTTGATGCTCTGACACTCTGATACTATTTTTATGGCATGGTTTTTAAGGAGTAAGACTCCGAAAGAAAAATTAAAAGTTAAAAAGCTCAATATCCCTGAAGGGCTGTGGCTAAAGTGTGATAGCTGTAAGGAGATAATCTATAAGACCGAGCTTGATAAAAACTACAGGGTCTGCCCGAAGTGTAATCACCACCACCGGATGAACGCCTCCCATAGGATTTCTCTCTTAATTGATAACGGGAGTTTTGTTGGCATGGACAGCCGTATAACCCCTCAAGACCCCCTTAGATTCAGGGATACAAAGAGATACAAGGACAGATTGAGGACATATACAAAAAAGACAGGAATTAGTGATGCGGTTATATGCGGTGAGGGGATGCTCAACGGGCATAAGGTTCAGATTTGTGCAATGGAATTTGGCTTCATGGGCGGCAGTATGGGTTCTGTAGTAGGTGAAAAGATAACGAGGGCTATTGAAAGGGCGGCATCAGAAAAAACCCCGCTTATTGTCATATCATGTTCAGGCGGTGCCAGAATGCAGGAGGGGATTCTTTCGCTTATGCAGATGGCAAAGACCTCGGTTGCACTTGCACAATTGTCTGAGGCTAAAGTTCCTTATATCTCTGTGCTTGCTGACCCTGCGACAGGGGGTGTTACTGCGAGTTTTGCGATGCTCGGGGATGTAATCATTGCAGAGCCTAATGCACTTGTTGGGTTTGCAGGGCCAAGGGTCATTGAGCAGACAATAAAACAGAAACTCCCTGATGGATTTCAGAGGGCAGAGTTTCTCCTTGAACACGGGATGATTGATATGGTCGTTCACAGGAAGGAATTGAAAAATACAATAGGCAAGCTATTGGATTTACTGGAAAGGACAAAAACTTAATTTTAGCCACGAATTTACACAAATATTTACGAATTAAAAGAAAAGATTTTTAAAAAATTAGTGTTAATTCGTGTTCATTAGTGGCTAAAGATTTTATAATTTCCTATCCTGTAATCTTCTTTATCTCTCCTTTTCCCTCTCTCAATATTGCAGGTGAATCTCCTGTAAGGTCAACTATAGTGGATGGTTCTGATATAAGCGGGCCCTCATCAATTATCAGGTCAAGTAAATGCCCGAGCTTATCTTCAATATCGTCAGAATTATTCAGTTCTTCTTCTGTTGAAATATTTGCACTTGTTGTAATCAGGGGATGTCCTAATTCCGCCACTATGGCAAGGCATATCTTATGGTCAGGTATCCTTATGCCGACGGTCTTTCTCTTGCTCATTATTTTTTTTGGTGTCTTTGAAGATGCCTCAAGGATAAATGTATATGGGCCCGGCAGACACCTATTCATTATCCTATAGGCATAATTTGAGACAATGGCATACTGGCTAATATCACTTAAATCAGCACAAATAAAGCTCATTGGCTTGTTTTTCTCCCTCTTTTTTATCTGATATATTTTCTCTATCCCCTTCTTATTAAATATATCACACCCTATTCCGTAAATAGTATCTGTGGGATAGGCTATCACGCCGCCATTCTTTAAAATCTGGACAACCTTTTTTATTAATCTCGGCTGCGGAAAATCCCGATTTATGACAATCCTCATGGTCTAATTCTATAAGTATGTGAATATGGTTGTCAATAAAAAGAAAGTGAAAGTGAAAGTGAAAGTGAGAAGCAATAGATTCCTTACACTTGCACTTACACTTGCACTGATGATATATTTTTCCTTTGCTTTTCGGCGGTGGATATGCTATAAAACTGAAATCTGTGGAAGGATAGACTTTTTATGTAAATACTCAGTCAACACCGTTACAAGAATGAAACCACAAGATTTCACAGAGTTACACAAGATAAGGAGAAATTAAATTAAAAAAATCTTGTGATAATCTCGTGTTAATCTCGTGGTTTGCTGAATATTTACCTTTTTATATAAACCTCAATTTTTTAGTTTTCCATGGTGCATTATGGACATTAAACCGCTTCAGGATAAAACAAAGCAATTGGACTCCATATTTTTAGGATTGGATATAGGGTCTGTAAGTGTCAAGACTGTCATTGTCAATCATAATAGGGACATAGTGGAAAATTATTATGAAAGGCATAAGGGGCAGCCTATCCAGATTGTCCTCAACAGGCTAAGGGATATATTAAATAAAACCCCCATTGAAAATATTTCAGATGTAGCAGTAACAGGCTCTGGCGGTGAATTGGTGGCAAAACTCCTCGGTGCCGATTTTGTCAATGAGATAGTGGCACATGCAAAGGCAGTCGGAAAACTCTATCCCCATATAAGGACTGTTATTGAAATGGGCGGGGAGGATTCAAAACTCCTCCTCTTTAAAGAAGATAATGGTAAGGGCGAGACGGTGTTGGAAGATTTTGCGATGAATACACTATGTGCCGCAGGGACAGGCTCTTTCCTTGACCAGCAGGCAGCCCGCATAGAAGTATCAATAGAAAAAGAGTTCGGCGAGATGGCACTTAAGTCAAAATGCCCTCCGAGAATTGCAGGGAGGTGCAGTGTATTTGCAAAGTCGGACATGATTCATCTCCAGCAGATTGGAACACCTGTTCATGAAATAGTTGCAGGGCTCTGCTATGCAGTGGCAAGGAGTTTTAAGAGCAATATAGGACGCGGTAAGGATTTTAAGAAGCCGATAGCTTTTCAAGGGGGCGTAGCTGCCAATATCGGGCTTGTCAGGGCATTTGAAGACATCCTTGGACTTAAAGAGGGCGAGCTTATGATTCCGCAGCACAACGCATCAATGGGTGCAATAGGTGCTGTATTTGTGTCAATGGATTCAGTCGGCAGTCGGCAGTTGGCAGTCAGAACAAAAACAACTTCAGCCTTCAGCCTTCAGCCTATGGAGGATTATCTAAGGGCAAAGAAGGTTATAGGCTGCGGGTTAGAGCGGTTATCAAGTCCTGACAATGGGCATAATGATATTCATACAATAAATATAAATGCCTCTAAAAAAACAGATGTGGTTATTGGCATAGATGTGGGTTCATTGAGTACAAATGTGGTTGCCATTGACAGGGATAGAAATGTAGTGGCAAGGAGATATCTGAGGACGGCAAGCAAGCCCATAGATGCTGTAAAGAGGGGGCTTTTTGAGGTAGGTGAGGAGATAGGCAGCCGTGTCAATGTTGTGGGTGTGGGGACTACAGGCTCGGGAAGATATATGACAGGTGATTTTGCAGGGGCTGATATTGTAAAAAATGAAATCACTGCACAGGCGACTGCCTCAATTCATTTTGAGCCGCATGTTGATACAATCTTTGAAATTGGCGGGCAGGACTCAAAATATGTTTCGCTGAAAAATGGCGCCGTAGTGGATTTTGAAATGAATAAGGTCTGTGCGGCAGGGACAGGCTCATTTTTGGAAGAGCAGGCAGAGAAACTTGGTATAAGCATTGAGAATGAGTTTAGTGAATTTTCTTTTAATTCTATGACCCCTGGCAAGTTTGGTGACAGGTGTACAGTATTCATGGAATCTGACCTTGTATCTTACCAGCAAAAGGGTTCTGCAAAAGAGGACCTCGTATCCGGGCTTGCATACTCTATTGTCCACAATTATCTTAACAGGGTAGTCGGTGACAGGAGGATAGGAGAGAGGATACTCTTTCAGGGGGGGGTTGCATGGAATAAGGCTGTAGTATCGGCATTTGAGAAGGTTACAGGTAAGAAGATAACTGTCCCGCCGCATCATGATGTCACAGGTGCGATTGGTGTTGCAATCCTCGCACTTAATTATATCAAGAGGAGAGAAGGTTATAAGACAAACTTTAAGGGGTTTGACCTTTCAAACAGGAAATATAAGGTAAGCACATTTGAGTGTAAGGCATGTGCAAATGTCTGCAATGTCAGCAAGGTCCAGTTTGAAAATGAAAAGCCCCATTTCTACGGTGCGAGGTGTGAGATATTTGAGGTAGATAAGAAGAAGGTTGAAAATAACGCCCCTGATTTATTTGCCGAGAGAGAAAAGATGGTATTTGCTGCTCAAAGAGATGAGAGACGAGAGACGAGGGACGAGAGACGAAAGATTGGTATTCCCCGTGTCCTTTATTTTTATGAACTCTTCCCATACTGGAATAGATTTTTAAAGGAATTGGGTTTTGAGGTTGTCCTCTCTGATGTTACAAATCAGAATACAATACACAGCTCTATGGAGAAGGTGACCGCAGAGACATGCTTTCCGATAAAGGTAGTTCACGGCCATGTCCTGGAATTGATTGAAAAGAAGGTTGACTACATATTCTTCCCAAGTTTTATAAGCATGAATAAAAAGGACTCGGAGTTTCCCCAGAGCCACAGCTGCCCCCTTATTCAGTCCGCCCCATATATAATAAATGCTGCCATAAATATGGAAAAGAGCGGAGTTAAACTTTTGACCCCTCCGATTTTATTCCAGATGGGGGATAAGGCAGTAGAGAAGGAATTAATAAAGATGGGAAGGGAGTTGGGAGTTCCCCCATCAAAGATAAAAAATGCGATGAAGGCTGCACAGGATGAGCAGGATAGATTTGCAGATAGTATAAAAAAGAGGGGTGAAGAGGTTGTCAATAGATTGACAGATGATGACAGGGCTGTTGTATTAATAAGCAGGCCCTATAATGGCTGTGACTCGGGATTAAATCTTGACCTGCCGAAGAAATTGAGGGAGATGAATGTAATCGCTATCCCGATGGATTTCCTCCCCCTTGATACAAAAGATATTGCCGACAAGTATCCTGATATGTACTGGAGGTCGGGGCAGAAGATGATTGCAGCAGCGGATTTCATCAGCAAGAATAAAAAGTTAAATGCAATATATATCTCAAATTTCAAATGTGGGCCTGATTCATTTATTGACTATCATATAAAAGAGGAGATGGGGGGAAAACCTTATCTCCAGCTTGAGATAGATGAGCACAGTGCCGATGCAGGATTTATAACGAGGTGTGAGGCATTCTTTGACAGCCTTGAAAATACCAAAGAACTGGAGTTTGAGAAGAAAAGCAGAAAAGGCATAAATACATTTAATCATAAAGACAGGATTGTTTATCTTCCCTATATGTGTGACCATGCCTATTCTCTATCTGCATCCTTAAGGGCATGCGGTATAAATGCGGAAGTCCTCCCTGAGTCAGATGAAAAATCACTTGAAATCGGGAGGAGGTATACAACAGGCAAGGAGTGCCTCCCCTTTACAATTACAACGGGTGATATGATAAAGAAGACAAAGGAGAGCGGGTTTGACCCGTCAAAGATTGCCTTCTTTATGCCGACTGCCGATGGTCCATGCAGATTCGGGCAGTACAGGAGTGTCCAGAGGCTCTTCCTGGATGAAATGGGATTAGCAGATGTCCCCATAATATCGCCTGATGCAAAGGATTCTTATGGTGAGTTTGGTGATTTGAGGACTAAATTCCGCAGGCTTGCATGGAGGGGGCTCGCGGCTACCGATATACTTCAAAAGATAACTCATGATATAAGGCCTTATGAAATTAATAAGGGCGAGACAGACAGCCTGTATAAGAAATGTCTAAGTATGATATGCAAGGCAGTAGAAGCTGGCGGGAATGAGATATTTGGAGTAATGGGGGAGATAAAAGATTTATACAAGGGTGTGGCAGTTGATAAAAAAGAGAAGAGGCCAATTATAGGATTGGTAGGCGAGATATATCTCAGGTCCCATTACTTTTCTAATCAGAATATAATAAGAAAGATAGAAGGGCTTGGCGGAGAGGTCTGGCTTACACCGATTGCAGAGTGGATATTCTACTGCACGGATAGATATATAGCACGGGGGATGGCTGAAAGAAAATATGGCGATGTCTTGAGGGGCTATGCCCAGCATCTTATCCAGAAACAGGATGAACACAAACTTCTTAAACCTTTTAAAGGTGTGCTTTCAAATTTTGAAGAGCCTTCAAGCAAAGAAGTTCAGGAGAAGAGCCTTAAATATCTTCATCCAACATTTGAAGGGGAGGCAATACTATCCATAGGAAAGTCTATAGATTATGTAGAGAAAGGGGTTTCGGGTATAGTTAATATAATGCCCTTTACTTGTATGCCCGGCATGGTTGTAACGGCATTGTCAAAGAAGTTCAAGGAGGATTATAATAATATGCCATGGCTCAATATGGTCTATGACGGCCAGCAGGACAGCCAGGCACAGACGAGGTTAGAGGCATTCATATATCAGGCGAGGCAGTATAAAGATAATAATAAGGAATTAAAAATTACGAATTAGGGATTGAAAAAATAATTCTTTTAATTCATAATTCGTAATTAGGAATTCCAATTGGAAGGGAGGTGACTTAGAGGATGGCATTAAAGATTACTGAAGAATGTGTAAATTGCGGAGTCTGTGAACCAGAATGCCCAAACGGGTCTATAAGCGAAGGGTCAGACATCTATGTAATTGACCCTAACAAATGCACTGAATGTGTCGGTTTCTTTGACGAGCCGCAGTGCGTAGAGGTATGTCCTGTGGATTGTATCATCCCTGACCCTGACCATAAGGAGACAAGGGAACAGCTTCTTGCAAAGAAGGAGAAGCACGCAGGAAAGTAATATATGTTAAGGCTGAGGTTCAGGCTAAGGATAAGAAATTCTTAACCTAAACCTCAACCTTTATTTTAAATTTATGTTAGACAGAGAATTAGGCTCAGAGTGGGAAGGTGAAGATATAAATAGTGCAGAGGAAAAGATAGATGAGGGGAATGGTCTATTCCTGTCTCTGTCATTTCTTGTAATATTGCTCTTCTCTGCTTCTATGGCTTTTATCTGGTATATGATAAAGCCACGCCTTATAGAAATATCGCCATACCTATATACTACGGCAGGTATTGCAATAGCTGTTTTTGTTTTTTATACGCTTTTAAAATATACTGTTACAGTATTGTCGGTAGTTACAGGAAAAAATCTCCCTCCTTTTTTTAATATAAACAGCCCCAGCATAGTAATCTTAATCTGCCAATATGCTATAAAGATTGGGAAGACATTTGGGATATCAATAGACAGGATAGGAAACTCCTTTGTAAATTTTAACAATTCCTTGATGAGGGTGATAAAAAAAGGGAGCAGGAATGAGAGGCTCCTTGTTCTCCTTCCAAGGTGCATACAAAACTCTAAATGCAAACAGAAGGTTGCGGAGGATATAAATAATTGCAAGGATTGCGGAAAGTGCGTCATTACAGAATTTAAGGCATTGGGCAAAGAATACAGGTTTCATATAAATGTTGCCACGGGCGGAAGTCTGGCAAGGAAGATGGTCCATAAATTAAGGCCGTCCTCAATACTGGCAGTGGCATGTGAAAGGGAGCTTGTCAGCGGGATTCAGGATACAGGTTCAATCAGGGTCTTAGCCATACCAAATCTGCGACCTGAAGGTCCATGTAAAAATACAACAGTTGATATGAATAAGGTCAGGAATGTAATCAATTTCATATATGATAATGAAAATGAAAATTTGAGCCTTGAGGGCAAGGTGAGCGGGACAATTGTTGAGGCAGGGGCAAGGGGATGATTTTTTATGGGGTTTGTGTTAAACTATAAAAAAGAACAAAACTTGATTTTAGCCACGAATTTACACGAATATTCACAAATTAAAAGAAAAAGGTTTTTAAAATAATAGTGTTAATTCGTGTTCATTCGTGGTAAAAGATTTTATAATTTCCTTGCATTAAAGAATAAGGAGGAAAGATGCTTAGAGAAAGGGTAGAAAAGGTTCTGGATGAGATAAGACCAGCCCTGCAGATGGACGGCGGGGATGTGGAATTGGTTGATGTGGAAGAAAACGGAGTGGTTAAAGTAAAACTTATGGGTAATTGTGGTTCCTGCCCGAGTTCCACTATGACACTCAAGATGGGAATTGAAAGGGCAATAATGGAGAACATCCCTGAAGTTGTAAGTGTAGAACAGGTATGGTAAGAAATTGAAAGAGAAAAGTCAAGGTTGAGGTTAAGGTTGAGTTAATTTTTTCTTAGCCTTAACCTTAATCTTTTTTTGGGAGGTCTTTTAAATGGTCAATGAAGCCTATGCAATGGCTCCGCTTCCGGGCGGGCAGGGCGGGACAGGGTCTTTATTCATGAGTATGCTGCCGATAATAGCAATGTTTGCTATTTTTTATTTCCTTCTGATAAGACCCCAGTCAAAGAAGCAGAAGGAGCATCAGTTAATGCTTGATAATCTTAAAGAAGGGGATAATATTATAACAACAGGCGGTATATACGGGACAATTGCCAAAATTAAGGATGATGTCATAACCCTTCAGGTTGCTGAGAATGTAAAGGTGAAGATAGGGAAGGGATACATATCCGCACTTAAAGGAAAAGAAGAGTAAAAGAACAAACTAATTAGCCACAGAGGACACAGAGGGAAAAAACTAAATTTTTTGACACAGATTTACACTGATTAGTTATGATTTTTTCTGTGCCAATCATCATTTATCTGTGTCTTTTAGTGTTTTTGTTTTTTGTTTTTCTCTGTGAACTCTGTGGTTAATATTTTAGTATTTTTATGAGTAAGAGGGCATTGGTAAAGGAATTGACTCGTGATGAAATTACTCTTGATGCCGTTAAACAGCATCCAAGGGTTAAGGTTTATATAGAAAAGGCAAATGAACACCTGAACGGCATCGGTTATACAGAGCATGGCTACCGTCATGCTGGTCTGGTGGCTGAGATTGCCTTTAATATCTTAGAGAGGCTTGGCTATCAAAGGAGATATTGTGTTGCTGCCTCAATTGCAGGCTACCTGCATGATATGGGTAATCTCCTCGGCAGGGATAATCACTGGCAGTCAGGGGCAATACTGGCGCAGGACATACTGATTGACATCGGTATGAATATGGAAGATGCTGCTGTGATTATGAATGCCATAGCAAACCATGAGGAGGGCGTTGGTGAGCCGACAACCCCTATAGCGGCGGCACTGATTCTGGCGGATAAGGCAGATGTCCATGTATCAAGGGTGAGAAACCCTGACATGAAGACATTTGATATCCATGACAGGGTAAATTATGCAGTCAAGCACTCTTTCTTAAGGGTGGATGCTGAAAAAAAAAAGATTTCTCTGGAATTGACAATAGATACTGCCGTATCGCAGGTTATGGAATATTTTGAGATATTCCTTTCAAGGATGATTATAAGCAGAAGGGCTGCACAGTCTTTAGGCTGCACCTATGAGCTTATAGTGAATGAGGTGAAGTTATTATAATATTTAGCCACGAATTTGCATGAATAAACACGAATGGGAAATAAAAAAATATTCTTAATTTTTTTCTCCAAGATTTTCTATTTTCTTATGTTTATTTGTGAAAATTCGTGTTCATTCGTGGCTAAGTAATTAAATTTCTTATGAGAAAAGAATTTTATTGGAAGATTGTATTGATATTGGCAGTTGTCGTGATATCTGTCTGGTTTGCCCATCCTATAAAGGAAAAGATAAATCTTGGGCTTGACCTTCAGGGGGGTATGCACCTTGTTTTGGATGTGGAGGCTGAGAAGGCTGTTGAAAGCACGCTTGATAGGTATATCATGAATTTACGGGATGCCTTTAAAAAGGAGAAGATTGAATCGGCATCTGTTGAGAGGGATAAGGATAATATATTAATTAATCTGTCAGATACATCAAAGGAAAAAGCTGTGGAAAAAGCTGTCTCAGATATTACAGATATGGAGAAGATAGGTTCATCTTCAGGTTCAAATAGGATTGTATATCAGATAAATAGGAAGATGAGGAAATATATTGAGGAGAGGGCAGTTGACCAGGGGCTTGAGACTATAAGAAACAGGGTTGACCAGTTCGGTGTGGCAGAGCCGTCCATTCAGAGGCAGGGGGACAGGAGGATAATTATTCAGCTTCCCGGCATAAAGGATACAGACAGGGCAATTCAACTGATAGGAAAGACTGCACAGTTGGAATTTAAGCTGGTGGATGACGACCGCAGTCTTGAGGATGCCCTCAAAGGGAATATACATGAGGATGATGAAATGCTCTACCAGAGGGCTGCAAACCCTGACAGCGGGGAGGTATCAAAGAAGCCATTTCTCGTAAAGAAAGATGTAATGATGACTGGTGAGTCTATTGTCAATGCAGAGGTGAGGATAGATTCCCAGTATAATGAGCCGTATGTATCAATTGAATTTGATAAGCAGGGAAGCAATCTCTTTGGTAAGATAACAAAAGAGAATGTAAAGAAGAGGCTCGCAATAGTACTTGATAAAAATGTATATTCCGCCCCTGTAATACAGGAGGAGATTTCCGGAGGCAGGGCACAGATAACAGGCCACTTTACAACTGAAGAGGCACACGACCTTGCAATAGTCTTGAGGGCAGGTGCACTACCGGCACCGGTCAAGATCCTTGAGAACAGGACTGTCGGGCCATCACTCGGCAAAGACTCAATAGAGATGGGGTTAAAATCAACAATCATATCAGGTATCCTTATATTGGTATTCATGGTATTTTATTACCGCCTATCAGGTCTCATTGCAAATATAGCCCTGTTTCTTAACTTAATACTCCTTGCAGGTGCAATGGCATATTTCAAGGCTACACTGACCCTTCCTGGAATTGCTGGTATAATACTGACTATAGGTATGGCGGTTGATGCAAATATACTTATATATGAGAGGATAAGAGAGGAATTGAGGCTTGGGAAGACCATAAGGGCTGCCATTGATTCAGGATTTAAGAGGGTATTCATTACAATTTTTGATTCTAATATTACTACATTGATTGCTGCATTAGTATTATTCCAGTTCGGGACAGGGCCAGTAAAGGGATTTGCAGTCACACTCAGTATAGGTATTGTAGCAAGCATGTTCACATCTGTCTTTGTCAGCAGGTTCATATTTGACCTTATGGCAAGCAAGATGAGGATGGAGAAATTAAGCATATGATACAGTTTATAAAACCAGGGACGAATATAAATTTCATAGGCATAAGAAAAACTGCTATTACTATCTCTGTATTGTTGATTGTAATAGGACTTATCTCGGTTGCAATAAAGGGATTCAATTACGGAATAGACTTCTCAGGCGGGACAATGGTTCAGCTTCTCTTCAAAGAGGATGTCCATATTGATAAGGTCCGTAAGGGGCTGACAGGTATAAACATGGGGGATAGCACTATCCAGCATTACGGCGGGAGTAAGGAGGTTATAGTCAGGGCTAAGGCAACACCGGAGACATTGGAGGATATCGGGAAGAAGATAAAGGGTGCATTATCCTCTGAATTTCTAAATGGTGGTTTTGAAATCAGAAGGGTAGAAATGGTGGGTCCAAAGGTTGGGAAGGACTTGAGACAGAAGGCACTCCTATCGCTCTTCTATGCGATGCTCTTTATGCTTGCATATATATGGTGGAGATTTGAATTTGCCTTTGGCATGGGTGCAATGATTGCACTCATCCATGATGTCCTGATAACTATTGGTGTAATATCCATCACCAATATTGAATTTGATCTTACAATTGTAGCCGCACTCCTCACCATTGTTGGTTACTCAATTAACGATACCATAGTTGTATATGACAGAATCAGGGAGAATCTTAAGAATATGAGGAGGGAGAGCTATGCAACTATAATAAATAAGAGCATCAACGAAACATTGAGCAGGACTATTTTAACATCATTTACAGTATTTTTAGTTGCCATCATTCTGTTTTTGTTTGGGGGGGAGGTCATACATGGTTTCTCCCTTGCTATGGTGGTCGGTGTTGTTGCAGGGACATATTCATCTATCTATATTGCAAGTCCCATTGTCTTGTTTTGGGAGGAGCGTCCCAGCAAGAGGCTGTCAGAAATAAAAAAAACTTAAGTTTTTAATGATAGGAAATTATAAAAATCTGGAACACGAATTTCACGAATATACGAATGGCACGAATAAAAACTAAAATTGAAAGTAAAATATTTTATGTAATTAGTAGTTATTCGTGTAATTTGTCCCATTCGTGTTATTTGTGTTCAAGTCTTTGTTCTTGCAATGAAAATAGATAAAGTTACAGACCTTTACAATAAATGCATTGCTAATACATACAGCAGATACCCTGTTGTTTTGGTGAAGGGGAGGGGAATCAAGGTGTGGGATTCTGAAGGTAAAGAGTATTACGATTTTGTAAGCGGAATTGCAGCCAATAATCTCGGACACTGCCACCCTCAGATAACAAATGCCTTGAAAAAACAGGCAGGTGAACTTATCCATGTATCCAACCTCTACTATACACTTCCGCAAATGGAGATGGCAAAACTCCTTACCAAAAAATCATTTGCAGATAAGGTGTTTTTCTGTAACAGCGGCGCCGAGGCAAATGAGGCGGCAATAAAGCTCGCAAGGAAATACTCCAAAGACAATTATGGCAATGACAGGTATGAGATTATAACCATGCATCAGTCATTTCATGGCAGGACAATAGCCACCATATCAGCCACAGCACAGGAAAAATTTCATAAAGGTTTTGAGCCGTTGCTTGCCGGGTTCAGGTATGTTCCATACAATGACCTCTCGGCAGTAGAGAAGGCAATAAATGGGAGGACATGTGCGATAATGGTAGAGCCGATTCAGGGTGAGGGGGGTGTCAATATCCCTCACAGGGATTATTTGAAGGGCTTAAGGGAGATATGTTTTTCAAAGAGGCTCCTCCTTATATTTGACGAAGTCCAGACAGGGATGGGGAGGACAGGAAAATTCTTTGCCTATGAACACTTCGGGATAAGCCCTGATATAATGACACTGGCAAAATCTCTTGGGGGCGGTGTTGCAATAGGCTCTATGCTCGCAAGGGCTGAGGTTGCAAAATCTTTCATCCCTGGAAGCCATGCCTCAACATTTGGAGGAAATCCACTATCATGTGCTGCAGGTGTTGCCGCAATAAAGGCTGTTGATAAAGGTGTTTTGTCCCATTGCAAGAGGATGGGGAATTATTTTATGAGGAGACTGAAGAAGCTGAAAGATAAATATTCATTTATAAAAGATGTCAGGGGTATGGGATTGATGATCGGTATGGAGCTGAGTTTCCCTGCAAGGGGGATAACTGAGGAATGCCTGAAAAGGGGATTCCTTATAAACTACACCGCAGACAAGATTTTAAGATTTATTCCGCCTTTAACAGTTGCAACTAAAGATATAGACAGGCTTGTAAATGTATTGGATGAGGTTTTCAAAGAAACAGTGAATAAAGGGACTGTGCCGGTAAAATGAAAAAAGACCTCCTCACCATCTCGGATATCAGTCGTGAGGATATTGAAGGCATTTTCAATCATGCCAAATTTCTGAAAGAAAAATTTCGTGCAGGAGAGACCTACCATCCTCTGAAGGGTAAAACCCTCGGCATGATATTCAAAAAGGCATCCACCCGAACACGAATATCCTTTGAATCTGGGATGTATCAACTGGGCGGCCATGCCTTGTTTCTTGGTGCAAAAGACCTTCAGATGGACAGGGGGGAGAGTATAGCCGATACTGCAAAGATATTCTCACTTTACCTTGATGGCATAGTTGTAAGGACATTTTCTCAAGACGAGGTTGAGGATCTGGCATCAAATGCATCAATACCAGTTATAAACGGACTTACAGACCAGCATCATCCCTGCCAGATATTATGCGATATGTTTACCATAATGGAAAAATTCGGCAGGCTTAAAGGGGTTAAGGTTGCCTATATGGGAGACGGCAACAATATTGCCAATTCATGGCTTGATGGTGCATCAAAGATGGGTATGAATCTCTCCATATCTACACCGCCTGATTATAAACCTAATTCAGAAATTGTAAAAAGGGCAGTCGCAGTTGCTCAAAAAAACGGCGGAAAAATAGAATTGACAGATAACCCATTTGAAGGTGTAAGGGATGCAGATATTATATATACCGATGTCTGGACGAGTATGGGGCAGGAAGATGAATATGATAAGAGATTAAAAGACTTTAAAGGGTTTCAGGTTAATACAAATCTTGTAGGGGCTGCTAAAAAGGATTGTCTAATTATGCACTGTCTCCCGGCCCACAGGGGGGAGGAGATTAGTGCAGATGTGATTGACGGGGAAAAGTCTATTGTATTTGAGGAGGCTGGAAACCGCCTCCATGTCCAGAAGGCAATACTTGAAATGCTGATGGGAGGAGATATTGGACACAGATGAACACAGATTGACACAGATAAGATGGAAAGACAGAAGTTAAGAAGTTAGGAGGTTAAGAGGTTCTCATCTTCTCAATTTCTGTTTCTGTGTTCATCTGTGAAAATCTGTGTCCTAATTTGTTTTTATGGAAGAAAAAATTAAAAAAGTAGTTCTTGCATATTCGGGTGGACTGGATACATCGGTTATTTTAAAGTGGCTCATAGAGACATATCAGTGCGAGGTTATCTGTTTCTCAGCCGATCTGGGACAGGGCGAAGAGCTTGAACCTGTAAGGGAAAAAGCGATTAAGACAGGGGCAAGCAAGATTTATATTGAGGATGTAAGGGAGGAGTTTGTAAGGGATTTTATATTCCCAATATTAAGGGCGAATGCAGTTTATGAGGGACAGTATCTCCTCGGCACATCTATTGCAAGGCCCCTAATCGCAAAAGAGCAGATAAGGGTTGCGAGGCGGGAGAAGGCAGATGCCGTAGCACACGGTGCAACAGGCAAGGGGAACGATCAAGTACGGTTTGAGATGACATATATGGCGCTCCAGCCTGATATAAAGATTATTGCACCATGGAGGGAGTGGGATTTGAACTCAAGGGAGTCACTTATAAAATATGCAAAGAGGCACGGAATCCCCGTCCCTGTTACGAAGGCAAGACCATACAGTTCTGACAGGAATCTCTTTCATATAAGTTTTGAAGGAGGAATTCTTGAGAATCCCTGGGCTGAGCCTCCTGAGAGCATGTATGTATTGACTGTCTCACCTGAAAAGGCACCAAATAAGCCAACATATATAGAGATAGAATATGAAAATGGCAATCCAGTTGCAGTGAATGGAAAGAAAATGAGCCCTGCCAACCTTCTTTCTTTTCTGAATAAAGAGGGGGGAAAGAATGGTATTGGAAGGGTTGATGTTGTTGAGAACAGGTTTGTAGGAATGAAATCAAGGGGTGTCTATGAGACCCCCGGAGGGACAATACTCCATACTGCACACAGGGCAGTTGAGTCTATGACAATGGACAGGGAGGTAATGCATCTGAGGGATTCTCTTATTCCTAAATATTCCCAGATTGTCTATAATGGTTTCTGGTTTGCACCTGAAAGGGAGATGCTCCAGTCAGCAATTGATGAATCTCAGAAGAATGTAACAGGTAAGACCAGATTAAAACTTTATAAGGGGAATTGCACAGTGGTCGGCAGAAAATCAGATTACTCACTTTACAGGCAGGATTATGCAACCTTTGAGGCTGAGCAGGTTTACAGGCAGAAGGATGCAGAAGGATTTATAAGACTTAACGCCTTGAGACTCAAAATAGGCGCCTTAGTAAAGAAGGGAAAATAAAGATTTTTTTCTTGACATAGGTTACAGATTTTTATAAATTAAAAACTATTTTATTTTGTTCCAGAATAACTTTGAGAAATGGCTTTGTGCCAGAATTTATAAACGAAAGGAGGTGATATATTTGAAAAGATATGTAGGTATTTTATCAGTATTGGCATTTGCGCTTGTTCTTATGAACTATTCCTTTGCATCGGCAGATGCAGCTAAAGGAGAGGCTATCTTTAAGGACACAAAGGTTGGAAACTGTAAGACCTGCCACGACACAGGTGATAAGAAGAAGGTAGGCCCAGGCTTAAAGGGTGTTACTGACAGACAGCCAAAGGAGTGGATTGAGAAATGGCTTGCAGACCCACAGGGTACTTGGGCTGCTAATGATGAGCATGCTCAAGATCTAAAGAAGAGAATGAACAAGGTAGACAAGCCAAATACTGCAATGAAGCTTCCAACCAAGTTGGCAGCAGATCAGATTGCAGATTTGATTGATTTCCTTGGGACACTTAAGTAACTTTTTTAAAAAACCGTGACATCTTTAATGGTGTCACGGTTTTTCTTAATTCCCCTTACATCTATTATTCTTGCCTTTTATTCAATCACATTATATTATAAAAAATATTATTTTTTCTCTGCGGACTCTGTGGCTTTAAAGATTTTGTAGATTTAAGGATTGGTGCCGGAGGAGGGGGTCGAACCCTCACGAGGTTGCCCTCACGGGATTTTGAGTCCCGCGCGTCTTCCAGTTCCACCACTCCGGCAATAAGTAATTATTCATTATAAATTGTTAATCGTCAATCGTCAATCGCAATTAAGGGAGGCTTAATGCAGCATGTACCATTAGTAGATTTGAAAAGGCAGTATTTTTCAATAAAAGATGAGATAGACCTTGCTGTTAAGAGTGTGTTGGAGAGTGGTCAATTTATTCTGGGTAATGAGGTTTCATCTTTGGAAAGAGAGGTTGCTGAGTATATCGGTGTTAAGCATGCAATAGGGGTTGCCTCCGGCACAGATGCTCTTCATCTGTCCCTTCTTGCCTGTGGTATTGGAGAAGGGGATGAGGTAATCACAACTCCTTTCACATTTATAGCTACGGCCGAGGCAATTTCATACTGTGGTGCAAAACCTGTTTTTGTTGATATAGATATTAATAGTTACAATATAGACCCTGCAAAGATTGAAGATAAAATAACAAAAAAGACGAAGTGTATTATCCCTGTTCATATGTATGGATATACAGCAGAGATGGATAAGATTCTGGAGATTTCAAAGAGACATAATTTAAAGGTCATAGAAGATTGTGCACAGGCATTTGGCACTGAGTATAAGAGCAAAAAGATCGGAGGGATTGGAGATATTGGAGCCTTCAGCTTTTTCCCTTCAAAAAACCTCGGTGCATTTGGCGATGGCGGGATTGTTGTGACAGATGATAAAGATATTGCTGATAAGATAATGATGCTGAGGGTTCATGGTAGTAAGCAGAAATATATTCATAAGGTTATTGGTTATAACAGCAGGCTGGATGAGATTCAGGCTGCTATATTAAGGGTGAAGCTAAAAAAGATAGATGAGTGGAATGAGATGAGGAGAAAAAATGCCTCAATCTATAATAATCTGTTAAATAAACTCCCTGTTCAGTTACCTAAAGAGGCGGGAGAGAGTCATATTTATCATGTCTATACAATACGGATAAAAAACCGTGATGAATTTATAAAGTTTCTTTCTGAAAATGGCATATCTTCAGCTATTCACTACCCTGTCCCGATACCTGCACAGGAGGCATATAAGCATCTTGGCTATTTAGAATCAGACCTGCCGAATAGCTATAAGGCGGCAAGGGAGGTCGTCTCATTACCTATGTTTCCTGAACTGAAGAGGGATGAAATTGAAAAGGTGTGTGAGGCTGTAAAGGTATTCACAAATAAGTAAGCCACTCCTTATATTTGCTGTTTTTACCTTTAACAATATCAAAGAAGGTCTCCTGAAGTTTTTTGGTAATAGGTCCTCTTGTTCCCTCTCCTATTGTCCTATTATCTACCTCTCTTATTGGCGTTATCTCGGCAGCCGTCCCACAGAAGAATGCCTCATCGGCTATATATAGCTCATCTCTTGAAAAAGCCTCCTCCTTTATTTTTATACCAGAGTCATTCGCAATCCTTTCAATGGAATCCCTTGTTATCCCTTCCAGGACAGAGTTTATAGGAGGTGTCTTAATATCTCCATTTCTTACAATAAAGATATTTTCCCCTGAACCTTCAGCCACATTGCCGTTTACATCAAGTAATATCGCCTCATCGTATCCGTTTTCTGTTACCTCTAACTTCGCCAGAATAGAGTTTACATAATTGCCGCAGACCTTAGCCTTTGTCATGTTTATATTTATATGGTGTCTTGTAAAGGATGATACCTTTGCCCTGATCCCCTTTGTCAGTCCTTCCTCACCGAGATATGCACCCCACTGCCATACAACAACAGCAGTATGGACATTGGCACCCTTACAGTTAAGCCCCAGTTTATTGCTTCCGAGAAATACTATCGGTCTTATATAGCACGCATCAAACCCGTTTGCCTTTATAATCTGTTTTATTGCATCTTTTATTTCTTCTTTTGAATAAGGTATCTTCATGCTCATGATATGGGCGGAGTTGAAGAGCCTGTCTATATGCTCATTTAAACGAAAAACTGCCGAGCCGTTAACAGTCTTGTAGCACCTGATTCCTTCAAACACTCCAAGCCCATAATGAAGTGTATGCGTCATTACATGGATATTTGCCTCATCCCAACCTACAATCTTTCCATCCATCCATATCTTTCTGTTATCCATTAGACCTCCTGAATTCTGATTTAATTTCTTTTACCTTTTCAGGTGAAGAGAATATATCAAAGGCAGTCATTGCAATTGTCTTTGTCATTTTTATCATCATATCAGTGCCAAATTCTGAGACTGCGGCCTTTACGAACTCCGGGGAGTGATTTACTACACTCCTCTTTCCAATTGCAAATTCAGGATGGATTGTCGGTATAACCTGGCTTAGATTCCCGATATCTGAAGACCCCATGCTCTCTTTTTCACCAATTGAATCCTCTTTGAGCCCTGCTAATTTCATATTATATCTTAATATATCTGCCATTGCATAGTTTGGTCTGAATGGATGATATACTGTCTCTCTTATAGCTATCCTGAGCCTGCATCCTGTAGCCTTTGCAGCCCCTCTGGCACATTCTTTAACCTTTTCAATCACATCCTCAAAATATTTCATGTCCAGCGACCTTACATAAAATCTTGCCGATGCCCTGTCAGGGATTATATTGGGTGCCTGTCCCCCTTCTGTAATAATACCATGGATTCTTACATCCTCTTTCAACTGTTGTCTCAATGCATTTATATTATTATATGTCAGGATTACTCCGTCAAGTGCATTTACCCCCTCATAGGGGAATGCAGCTGCATGTGAGGATTTGCCAATAAATGTAAATGTCATCTCTTCCACTGCGAGCATCCTTCCAACTACCCTTGTTTTATTTGACGGGTGAGCCATCATTGCCATATCTATGTTTTTGAAAACTCCTTTTTCTATGAGTTTTATCTTTCCGCCTCCGCCCTCTTCAGCAGGTGTCCCTATAACAGAAATTTTTCCAGTCATGTCTGATGCAATATTCTTTAAGGCAGTGGCTGCACCCGCACTTATCGCACCAATCATATTGTGTCCGCATGCATGACCCATCTTTGGAAGGGCATCATATTCGGCAATAAGGGCTATGGATGGAGAGTTTCTCTTACCTTTAGCTGATGCAATAAAAGATGTTTTTAGTCCGCCTATGCCTCTTTCTACATTGAAATCATTTTTTCTGAGAAAAGATGTCAGTATATCTACTGCAAAAGATTCATTATAGGCAAGTTCGGGTTTTGAATGGATGAGCCTGCTTATGTCTATTATTTCAGGCTTGAGCCTGTCTATCTCTTTAATAACTGCTTTTTTAATTTGATTTATTGACATTGGATAAAAGGTGAATCGGTAAAAGGGTGAATGGGTAAATGGTTTATCTTGTCAATTCACCGATTCACCATTTATCTATTCACCTCTTCATGCTATATTTCTCAATATCCTTACATAATTAAGCTCTCTTGGAATATCGCACTCCTCGCAGTAGTTATGCTCTGAAAGTATCTTTATGTCATCCAGAACTCTCTTGTCCCCTTCAAATACTACTGTCTTTAAACCCCTATCTGCAATCAATCCGCCTGCCTCCATTATGCTCAGGACAGATTTTGCGTTAAACCTTTGGCTGTCAATAACTAAATATACATCTGTTCCGTGCTCATTGACAATAAGGGATATATATGTGGCGGGCCTGGCATGGAAGCCAACAGGATGAGGCACAGGCAGTTCATATTTGATATTTTTTACATAAGATGTAAGTATCTTTTCGGCAATTGCATTCCCCTTTTGCAGGTATCTATCACTGTAATAAAGGGCAAAGTTTACAATCCTGTCAAGGAGGAGATTCTTATCTATAATACTTGCAATCTTCCCCTTTACCTCCCCCTTGCGAATCTCATCCTCATGTCTTTCGTAAAAGTGGGATAGCCATCTGACCATCTCCATCAGATGCAGGGGGAGAGAGATAAATCCCCTCAGCTTTTTTAAATGCTCATTAGTCTTTTCTACAGATGTATTTTTTACATAGGTATCATAATCTGACTGGACACTATGGACCATATTTTTAATCTTTTGAGCCTTCTTCTCATCTATCTTTAATGGGATTAAATCCAGCAACTCACTGACGGCTCGTTTCTTCCCTAAATTTTCCTCTCTGAATATTTTTGTAACCTTTCTGTATTTCCTTGAGAGTTCAAGTATCCTTTCCTCCTCATCCCCAACGATTTCTTCGTCAGCATTATGAGGAAGACGTTTATTTACTGCCACCTCCTTAAATTCCTCACTGCTTAATTTATCCTTCGTTATGACAAAATTTAAAGACTTTGCCTCAGCATCGGCGGTCTTAAAGAGTGATTTGATGGATTCGTTAAAGAAGTCCAGTGTCTTGTTTGCCTCTGCCAAAAACTCACTCTTTTCATTTTCTGATTCTCCGGTATTATAATCAGGGTATCTGTCAATCAGGTGCTTAAGCTGAAAGGAGGCGATTGCAAAGTTTCTTACGGATGCAACAAGTTCGGCAAAGAATGTCCATGCCTTGTTCTGCCTTGCTCCATGGTCGTCAAGAAACATCTCAAAATGGTCAGCCTCATTCATGAGGTTGGAATAAAACTTCTTTGTGAATTCGGGAGAATCTGAAAGGAAGAAATTGTATATCTTAAAAAACTCTAATGAAGCCTTCTGGACTAAAGGCAGGAATTCTTCATTGGTTATGATTTTATCAATTGATTCTGAAGACATAGATTAAAATATGGGACGCAGATGAACGCAGAAAGAGAAGATTTGCGATGATAAAAGGATTTGAATATAATTTTTTAATCTGCGTTAATCCATAGTTTCTGCGTTTATCTGCGTTCTATTAAAGTAGGATTTTGCTTATTTTTTTGGTTTTGGTGCCTTTTTAGGTATTTCTTCTTTTACCTCTGTTTTCTTTGCACTCTGAGCTTCTTCTGCTTTTTTTGCAGCCTCTGCCTCAGCCTTTTCTCTTGCCTCTTTCTCTTCCACCTCTCTTTTTGCCTTCTCTTCAGCCTCTTTTGCAGCCTTTTCCTCAGCCCTCTTTTGTGCAGCCTCTTTTTCTGCTGCCTCTCTAAGTGTTCTCTTTTCTTGTTTTTCCGTTTTCTTTTTTAAATGCTCCTCATGTTTTGCCTTTTGCTCATCAATCTTTTTCCCCTGAATGAGGACAAGTTTCAGCCTTCTCTGAAGCCTTTTTAATGTCTTTTTTGTCCTCCTTGCCTTAGTGACAACTTGAGTCTTACCCTTCAATTGATTTTTAACCTTCTCAATCCTTGTCTTTAATTGTGCTGCATCTGCCATATAGTTCCTCCTTTTATTTTTAATTAAGCTGATTTATGAAGTAATCTTATCATTTCATCCTCTAATATTCAAGGAGAGAATAGCCCCTTTAACATCATCTTTGTTTGAAGAGACCTAAAACTAAAGATAGAATGTTACAGGTGTCAACAGCATTAGCCTTTCACTCATTCTCGGCGGCATCCATGCCCGCCTCCGAGGGAAGCATCACGCATCACCTCCATGTAATGCTATGTGATGCTTAAATCCGTTCAAGGCTAATGCTTTGACATTAAAAACCATTTGTCGGGCTCTGGGAATAGGATTGCAGTTGACAATAAATAGAAATAATCTTAATATTCATTCTTATGATTATAGAACAGGCGAAAAGGGTGTTGATGATTGAGAGTAAGGCGATAGAGGCACTCATTGACCGCATTGGTGAAAATTTCGTTCAGGCGGTTGAGCTTATCTATAAATGCAGCGGCAGGGTAGTTGTAACAGGGATGGGAAAATCCGGAATCATAGGGAAGAAGATAGCTTCAACTCTGGCAAGTGTGGGGACTCCTGCCCTGTTTCTCCATCCAGCAGAGGGGGTTCATGGAGACCTTGGAATGGTAACAAAGGGTGATGTGATTATCTGTCTTTCTAACAGTGGCGAAACCGAGGAATTATTAAAACTCCTTCCTTTTGTCAAAAGATTCAATGTAAGGCTCATTGCCATAACAGGCAATATCAATTCCACCCTCGCAAAGAACAGTGATGTGGTTTTAGATGCATCGGTTGATGAGGAGGCATGTCCTTGGGATATTGTCCCCACTGCAAGCACTACAGCCTCCCTTGCAATGGGGGATGCACTATGCATTGCCCTTTTGGATAAAAGGGGATTTAAAAAAGAAGATTTTGCACTTTTTCATCCGGCGGGGAGTCTTGGTAAAAGTCTATTGCTTACAGTAAATGACCTTATGCACAAGGGGGATGCAATACCCATTGTGAGAGAAAACGCCCTTCTCACGGATATTATATATGAGATATCATCAAAGAAGATGGGGGTCACTGCAGTAGTGGATGGGAAGAGGGTTTTAAAAGGTATAGTTACGGATGGTGATTTGAGGAGATTGCTTGAAAAGGGGAAGGATGTTTTTGAAATTAAGGCAGCGGAGATAATGACTAAGAATCCAAAGACAATAGATAAATATGAACTTGCCGCAAAGGCATTACAGATTATGGAACAGTATTCTATTACATCTTTGTTGATTGTTGATGGGAAAAATTCTCCTACAGGCATTGTCCATCTCCATGATTTATTAAAGGCTGGCGTAGTATAAAAAACATAATTTAACCACAGAGACACAGAAAAAAACAGAAATAAAAGATTAAGGAGAAAGGGAGAAGATGGAGAAGTGGAGAAAATAAACTTATAACCACAAGACGAACACAGATTTATGAAAAAATAATATTTTGTTAAGTAAAAGTCTGTGGCTAAATACTTAATTTCCCCCTTTCTCTTTCTTTCCCCATTTCTCCTTATTGTTTTCCTCCGTGGTTAGTTTTTTTCTATGAACATAGTAGAGAAGGCAAAGAAGGTAAAATTACTGATAATGGATGTGGATGGTGTCCTGACTGATGGGAGGATTATTTTGGATGATAGAGGCAGGGAGTTGAAATTTTTTGATGTTAAAGATGGACACGGTATTGCCCTTGCACACAGGGCAGGTCTTCCTACTGCAATAATGGCATTTATAGGTGATGACCTTATTGATATTCCCCTTCTAAAGAAGGTTGGCTTTTCCATAGCAGTTGCAGATGCCCTTCCTTATGTAAAAGATGCTGCGGATATGGTTACAGAAAAAAAAGGTGGAAGAGGTGCAGTAAGAGATGCAATAGAGTTTATATTAGATGCTAAAGGATTGTGGAAAAAGATATACAGAGAATATGTCAAAAATTGAGAGGACTTTTGACCTCTTTAGTTCCTTTGCGATATCGAGCATGAATATTTATCCTATTTCTTGATATTACTCAATATGCGCTGCTAACAAGTTAGAAATTATATTTATGACGACTTCATATGTCAATAAATGTCGTTTTTTGGCTTGACTATGAAATTGTTTTTTGTTTAAGTAGAGAAAACTTGTTAATAATATAGGCATTTCATGGAGGCTCACTGATGAAACAAAGTACAGCTTATCTCTTGCTATGTGTCATCGGCATAGTTATACCTTGGTTCTTCCTGGTCGGTTTCTTGGGAGAGCCGCAACCTACGATTGCTTTGTTTTTCTCGTCCATTTTCACAAACCAAGTAACATCCTCCGTGGCGGCTGATCTTCTTATTTCTGCGCTTGTGTTTTTCGTGGTCGTATTTTTTGAAGGTAAGCGGTTAAACATGAAACGACTGTGGGTGTTCATACCAGCCACACTATTTGTTGGCCTTTCATTTGGGTTGCCGTTGTTTCTGTATTTTCGGGCGAAGCACATTGAGAAAAATGCCTAACCCTGCATTCGACAGGCTGTGTGAAAATGCCGCTTTTCTGAAGTTTTCTTAACTGGTATAATTAAGAAAAACCAAGGAGGAGACACTTATGAGATTTATTCCACAAACGAACAGAGATCAACTGATGCTGCTTCAGTCGAGTATAAA